>NZ_JBOEQD010000007.1:0-154532 GCF_050689125.1 Rothia sp. L_38
ATAATTGGTATTTGGTGAAATATTCATTTTTTAAATCTAGGAATTTTCAAATTAATACAAAATGTGAAACAAGTGTTTGAAAATATATTAACTGTCCAGTTTTAAAGTAGAAATATTTTATATCTGAAAGATTGAGTAGAATAAACATTCAGGACAGTAATTAACATTGGGTGTTGTCAAACAAAAACTAGGATACATTACAAGTAATGGGTAGCTGATTCTAAGCACTGCGCTGCTTTTTAGCGTAAATAATACCCGCGTATTTTATTCTGTTTTTCATCTCCCTAAAGGTGACTATGCGAATATCATCTATCTTAAAATTAGATCGTTCCGTTCCATCAACTTTTAAGTCTTTAAATACAATGTCAGACCTTTTTTGACTCGTTTTCTTTGTCTCAAAGTAAGAATCCATTGCATTTATCGTTTTGATAATATTATCGGAATCCTTATTTTTTATATACTTTTCTAAACTTTCTGCATGATTCTTTTTAACAACTTTTGCAGCTACCTCCGCAGATATGGTTGGTTTCAGTACCTGGTTTGACGTAGGGCGCGCTAAGTACCTTTGCTCAGTCTCATCTTTATTGTCGGATATAAGGCCTGCAAGAGTAGAAAATGTTATGAACTCTAATGGATTTAATAGATTAATAATTAGCTCAATATTTGAAGAAGATGTGAAGTCATTTTTAATAATATGTGGACGTGATATGTGAATACAGTAGTCAGGTCCAGAAGGTTCATCTTCTTTTTCTGTAAAATGTATTTGAATTTTTTTCAGATACCGGATTAAATTTTCGTAAGGATCATGTCTATCCTGATTTTTTTCATTGAAACAACCAGCCAGTAAGCATATTAAGGGCGTAGAATATTCGTTAAATTTTTTAAAAAAATTACTTTCATCATATTTATCAGATTCGTTCATTAACACTTCAATTGAGCTTAAATTAATAATTCTCAATGTAGAGTTAAAATTTTTAGCGTGGTCCGCACAGGAAGCATTAAATTTGTTATCATGAGGACCCTGTGATTTAATATAAAATAGGTAGAATCCTGTACGCTCGTTGTCTGCACAAGCCTTCTTGATTGTGTTAAACTGCTTTCCATCTTTGTATTTTACACTTTTTAGAAATGATTTTTTTAAATTGTTTAAATCTTCAATTTTTTTAGCTTGGAATAAAATTTCAATTCGGCGGAAGTGGTCTGGATGCTTGTAAACCCAGAATCCCAAATCTGATCCAGTCTTTTGACTTTCAACATGTTTTGTAAATGTAAACACATTCCCGTAGGGATTTAGCGTGCCTTTATCGGAATCATGCCACTCACATCCTGGTTCGTCTCCATGATCTGGGCAAGCAGCTTCGATAGTATAGTGCCCCCCGGCTATTTGGCTTTTAAGAATATCAGTAATGGTTTCTTCACCCCAGGTGAATGAGGTTTTCTCTAAATGCAAAAGTTTATATACCGAGAAAGCGCCAAAATTTAACGGTTGCTGAACAAGAAGTTCTGTTTTCCATTTTTTTTCATTTGATTTCATCAAAAATCCTTGTTATATTGAGTAGTTTTTAATGTTTTTTGTTGTGCATTACATTATTTTGATGGTTTAGTCCCAAAAAGTGGTGATATATATTGTCTTATTATCGAATAAACACTTCAGTTTCGGTGAAAAATTCTTCTCCGTTTGGGGATTCCCACTTTACTTTACATACCGCAGAATTGGATGATGCTAATACCTGTAGGATATTAAATTCTGATTGTCCACCAGGCTTTAAGGAGCCAGCTGGTTGTGGCTCTCCATGGGAAATTACATCAAATAGTTCGTCTGGTTTTCCATTTGAATCTATGAACTGATATCTTACATTTTTTACAGGGACTCCAGTTAGGTTTTCAAGATTAAGTAAGTTTTTTGTCTTTGTTCTCAAACGACCTTTGCTATCGGTCTCCTGATATGATTCTTTTGTTATTGACGCCCAAACACCAATCGATGGGTTATCCATATCTAGTTTTTTAGAATCTGATATTTTTGATTCAGATGAAAATTTAGTTGAATGCGAGAAAGCAATTGATTGTAGAAATGCGTTAATGGCTTGAGTAAGTTCGTCAGTATCTGAATATTGCTTGTATAAACATTTAGTTTGAATTGATTCTAAATATTTTTCAAGTCTTAGCTTTTCTTCAGCTTCATGAACTCCGTTGGAGATAGATGGGACACGATTTACAAAAACTGCAACCTGTTTTCCCGCTTGTGCCAGGCGCTCAATTTCTTCCACCGTCCCAGATTCAAAGTTTTCAGTTTGAGTTCCAAGTTTTCCTGAAAATACTACGATTGCTAAATCAGAAGAGTCTACAATGGTTTCATTGATGATTTGCTGCGGATGCATGCCGAAAGTGGGGGAGACGCCTATTTTCCAATCAGTGGCTGCGAAATGTATCTTAGACATCCGTCCTGTCGTGGCATTCCACATGTGCATTGCATTAGTGATAATTTCACGGTGCTGAGGTGGTAGGTCAGAGGGTGAAGATAGGAGTACCTGTAAGATGTTGGCTTGATAAGGCATCGCTATTACCATTCCTTATTTATTTTTGCTTTTTTTAATTCAACGAGTAAATCGATAGAGGTTTGAATTTGTTGTTTTGTTTCTATTATTTCACCTAGTTTGTTAATGAGGGTTTGCGATGTTGCTATCTGATTTTGGTGGCTAAAATCAGGTATTTTAGCTTGAGCTAATTTTTCTGCAGTCAGGTGGGGGATTGTTGATTGGCTCGTCAGGTTCTCAAGCTCGCCAGAAAGCAACTTAGCTCGAATGCAAAAGTCAATAAAATGCGGATCAGCTAAACCTGGCTTAACTCGTACACGATTAATCGAATTCTGGAAACCCCATCCAGGTAAGTCTTCGGTCAGGACGGCGCTTCGGCCAAATCCAGCCCCACCCTCTACTACCAGAACATCACCCTTTTTCAAATCCAAATGCGCTAACTCGTCAGAAGAAAACCACATCTTCTTATAGTCCGACTGGTAAGTGAAAACACCGCCAGGCTGGATATTAGCTGCCCTGATATAGGGTGCCAATTCCATGCCACCTTTATTTGAAGGTGTAATCATCTTACCCAGCGTAATCTGAGCAAACCGTTTCAAAGGAACAGTTGGTGCATTGGTGGGAAACGTTAGCTGACGTAGTTCAGCATTGAACTTCTCAGTAGCCAGTTCAAGAAGACGTTGCTGGTCAGCGATGAACTCATCAATCTCCGCCAGCTCCCGGTCAAGCTTATCTGCGATTTTCTTTTGCTCTTCAAGCGGGGGTAGCGGTAGCCATGTCAGGTTGAACTCGTTAAATCGCATAGTCTGACCGTCTCTAAGCTGGTCAGTGACAGATGCGATTTGAGAAATATAGCTGGGAGATTTCAAAACATGCTTGAAAAATCCAGGATAAACAGCTTCAGACGGACGCAAAACGGTATATGCAGGACTAACTTTTCCTGGCATAGTTGCTAGTTCAAGACCGCCCTGAAAAGTGCGCAAATGGCTAATGAAATCGCCTGGTTCGACATGTTGCATCTGAGTTCCAGAAAGATTCTGAACAACCCTTGCACCAGTAATCTTCATGTATTCTTCTTGCGGCAGAACGCCATATCTCTGTGAGGGCGTTAGATGGATATCGCCAGGGCGTTCTGGTTCTTTGACCAGTTTGAAGATCCTACGGGGTTCAACAATCTTCCAATGGTTAGGGACCCCACCAGAAAGCCAACGAACCTTAAACGGTACTTTGTTACTCATTAACCCAGCACCTCTTCCAGCCTCTTCTTGATTCGGCCCAGTACCTCGTTGAGGTCGCGGTCAATCTCCTCCAGGGAGCGGGGCGGAACATACTCGTAGAAGTGGCGGGTAAAAGGAATCTCCGCGCCCTCCTTGGTCTTAGACTCATCAATCCAGGCATCAGGCACAAAGGGTTTAACCTCACGCTCCAGGTACTCGTGAATATCCTCGCCCCAGTGCACATTCTCAGTATCGCGCAGGCTAGCGTCAGCCACCGGCTTCTTAGCCTTCAACACCACTTCGGCAGACTCATCGCGTTCAGCCAACTCATCCACCAACTTAGCCAAAGCCGCAGGCTTCACCAGGGCACCGGCGTCCGCAAATACCTGCAAAAGCTCAGCCTTCACGCTGGCAACATCAGCATTAACAACCCCTGCCTTGCTCTCAACCAAGGCAGCAAGCGAAGCACGCACGGCGGCGTCCTCCCCCTCAGATAATTTGAGTTTGCCAAACTCCTTAGAAGCCAAGAGCCTCTCAACCCGCTCAGCAGAAAAACCCCAATTCAAACGCAAGGGACGCTCCACCGTAATCGTGCGGTACATAAATTCCTCACGATCAAAAACCTTAGACCGCTTATCATCCGCAGCATCAAAAGCAGCGTAGAGGCGGGTAATCTCAGCGATCTGCTCCTCACTCAGGCGCTTCCGCTTAGACCCCACCGACTTACGCATCTTCTCAAACATATTCGTCGCGTCAATCAGCTGAACCTTACCCCTGCGCTCAGCCTTCTTCTGCTTATTCAGCACCCAAATATAGGTAGAAATACCGGTGTTATAGAACATGTCAGTGGGCAGGCCAATAATTGCCTCAAGGTAGTCCTGGTCCAAAACCCACTTACGAATATTGGACTCACCAGAACCCGCGCCACCCGTAAAGAGGGGCGAGCCATTCAAAACAATAGCCCCGCGGCCGCCCACCTGGGCAACACCATTGCTAGCAACCGTTGGTTCATTGAGCTTAGAAATCAGGTGCTGCAAGAAAAGGAGCGAGCCGTCAGATACCCGGGGCAGGCCAGCACCAAACCGGCCCGTAAAACCCTGGTTCTTGTGCTCAGCCTCAACCACAGCTTTAGCGCCCTTCCAGTCCACGCCAAAGGGTGGGTTGCTCAGCCCGTAATGGAAGGTGCGGTTCTCAAAAGCCGGGTCAGTCAGGGTATTACCCAGGGCGATGTTATCAACGTCCTGGCCCTTAACTACCATGTCAGCCTTACAAATCGCATAGGACTCGGGGTTGAGCTCCTGGCCCAGCAGGCTCACATCGGCGGTGGGGTTTAGCTGGTGAATCTTATCGTCAGCCACCGACAGCATACCGCCGGTGCCAGCGGTGGGATCATAGACCGACCGGGCAATATAATCAGTGCGCAAGTCTTCATCATCAGCCAGCAGCAGGTTAACCATCAGCTCAATGACCTCACGCGGGGTGAAGTGCTCACCGGCAGTCTCGTTCGAAGCCTCCGCGAACTTGCGAATGAGCTCTTCGAAGATGTTGCCCATCTGCTCGTTGCTCACATTCTCTGGGTGCAGGTTCACCCGCGAGAAATGCTGAATCACCTGATAGAGCAGGTTCTGGGCGGCTAGGTCTGCGATAGTGTCTTCGAACTTATACTTCTCAAAAATATCGCGCACGTTCTCACTGAACTGGTTAATGTAAGAACGCAGATTCTGCTCAAGAGTATCGGGGTCATTCGCGACCGTCTTGAGATTGTGCTGGGAGAGGTTATAGAAACTGTAATCATGCCCCGCCCGGGCAGAGAGCATCGCCGGAGGAATCGTATCGAGCACATAACCGTCTGCCGCCTCTAGAACAGCCTGCTTAGTCGGCTCAAGCACCGCATCAAGACGCGCCAACACCGTGAAAGGCAAAATAATCTGACCGTACTGATGCTGCTTATAGGTACCGCGCAAAACATCAGCCACATTCCAAATGAACTGAGAATAGTTCAAAGAAGACACACAAGCCCCTCAACATTGGCAAACTAATGGCTCCGAATAAAAGCCCTAGCCACTAGGCAGAGCTTTTACCCCGATAAAAACTAATAATACTCAAGGGGCAGGCTGGGAAGACGAAGTGCAGCTCTTGTGTCTCACCTGCTCACCAGGGCTGGGCGGTGAGCTAGCCAGCTGCCCGGTAGGGTAGAAGTAAACCCCATAGAAGCGCAGGCGAAAGGACCGCCCATGAAAACCCGCCCCTTCACCCAGGTCGATGTGTTCGGCTCGGTTCCGCTCAAAGGCAACCCCCTCGCCGTGGTGCTCGACGGCAGCGGCCTCACCGACGAGCAGATGCAGAGCTTCGCCCGCTGGACCAACCTCTCAGAAACCACCTTCATCACCCAACCGACTGACGCTCGGGCCGACTACGCCGTCCGCATCTTCACCCCCGGCGGCGAACTGCCCTTCGCCGGGCACCCCACCCTGGGCAGCGCCCACGCCTGGCTAGAAGCCGGTGGCGAGCCGCAGCGCCCCGACGTCATCGTGCAAGAATGCGTTGCCGGGCTCATCGACATCACCCGCAGCGGCCAAGAGCTCGCCTTCGCCGCCCCGGCGACCGTCCGCACCGGTGCCCTTGAAGAGGCAACCCTGGCAGACATTGCCACCGCCCTAGGGGTAGAGCGCAGCCAGATTCTCTCCCACCAGTGGGTCGACAACGGGCCCGGCTGGTCCGCCGTCGAAATCGCAGACCCCGACCGACTGCTCGCCCTCACCCCGGACTTCACCCGCGGCACAGACCTCAAACTCGGTGTCTTCGCCATGTACCCGGAAGGCTCAAACATCGCCTACGATATCCGCGCCTTCGTACCCGGTATTGGCGTTTCTGAGGACCCGGTCACCGGCTCCCTCAACGCCGCCGTCGCCCAGTGGCTCGCCCGCGAAAACCGGGTCGCCGGAACCTACACCGTACGCCAGGGCACCTGCCTGCACCGCGACGGCAGACTCACCATCACGGTAGGGCAGGACGCCTGCCCCACCGGCACACCCGACATTTGGGTTGGCGGAAGAACCCACACCCTCATCAGGGGAGAGGTTAGTCTTTAGGTCTTTACTCCACCTGTTGGCTTGTGCTGCCCCGCCAAGCCGGGGCGGGCGTCCGTCCGCTCATTGAATGTAATCGAAAATGCCATCTGCGCGGTCAAAGAACACGCAGATGGCATTTTCGGTTACATTCGGGAGCGACTGTGATATAAAGGTGTGAGGCGTCACCCACCGCCCAGCGCTTTGCCCCTGTAACTCTAGCAAGCAGGCTATCAGCGCGAAGGGAAGAGAATTCTCGGGTTGCACCGGCCTTCCAAGACCGGGGTAGGCACCACCGAACCGTCGATTGATACCGCAGCTAGAGTGCGAAGAAAGTCGATACCCGTGACTGCCCAATCAAACTTCAAAAAGCTCGTGCGCGCCCGCATGGAAGAAACCGGTGAGAACTACACCACCGCCCGAGCAGCCCTCCTCGAGACCAGGCCGTCGACCGCCGACCTGAACGATCCCCGTGAACAAGCCTACGCAGAGCACCGCACAGTCGTTGACCGTTTTCTGCAGGGCGGACGCCTGACCTCCTGGCCCTCTAAGCGCCGCACCCGCGCCCACCTGCTGTTGCACCTGGTGACCTATTTTGAGCCGGGTCGCACCTACACCGAGAAACAGGTCAACGAGATTCTGGCCGCCCTCTGGCAGGACTATGCCTTTATGCGTCGGGAGATGGTCGAGTACGGTTACCTGGTGCGAACTGCTGACGCATCCTCCTATCGCCTGGCGACCCGGGTGCCTGACCGAGCAGGTACCGTGCTGGCTGCCGAGGCACCGGCCTGGGAAGCGATGTGGCTGCCGGGCTACCTGGCAAGCTAAGTAGGTGAGGCATCCATGTTTGGACTGAAAACAACCGTGAAAACGGTTATCTTTCTCGATGCCTTTGCCAGTGCAACTATATATTTTCTGCTTCTTTTCCGCTTCGCCCAGGACTCAAGCCCTTGGGGGATGACAGCTGTAGCTTTGGTCAGCATGCTCACCGGCGCAGTCTGCGCTGCACCATTAGGAGCATGGGTTGACCGGAGCGACCTAAGAACTTTGTGGATTGGCGCTACTAGCACGAGTGCCTTTTTGACCCTGGGGTTGCACCTAACTTCTACTCCGTGGTTTTGGCTAGTACTCCTAGCCTGTATAACTGCTGCTGAGGTGGTCAGTGGAACTGTTATTTTCAAGGCTCTTCCTAAGACTCCCGGTATGACGCAGACTTCTGCAAGTTCATTCCTTGTGGGGATGGGAGCTGTGCTGGGGGTGGTCACTCCGGCAGGTGCGGCTTTGCTCTACGCAGTAGCACCCCACGCTTGCTTCTTGCTTGCCTTCGCATTACAAGTCCCGGCAGTACTGCTGTTACTTAAGGTGGCTCCGAAGGGTGAGGCTCCTCAACTTGAGAAACTCAGTTTCAAAGACGCTGCCCTCGGGCTGGGGGCTTTGAGTAAGAGTTTAGGGCTTCTAGCGTACCTTCCGGTGATGTACTTGGTTGTGACCGCAACGTCAGCAGAAGACCTCCCTGGCCTTATCTACCTCCAGCAGGTGGGTGGCGACTTTATCGCCGGAGCCTTCCCTGGCATGGTAGAAAATCCAGGGCCAGCAGGCTATGCTGCCCTAACCGCCTTCTGGTCATTGGGGCTTCTACTTGGTTCGGCTATACCCAATCGGCGCTGGTTTTCACTGTCTACCTATCAATCTTTGATAGTAGGCGGTCTGGCTATTTCCCTGGCCATTGTGGTGGAAGGAATGTTTCCCTATGCACCTGTGATTGCTGTGGCCTTTTTAATCGGAGGGATAGGTAATGCCGTGCATAACGTGGGGGTGCGTTCTTCTGTTTATGAGCAAGTTCCTGAGGAACATACCGGTCAGGTATGGGCTATGGTGAGTGTGAGCTTTACACTTCTAGCCGGATTAGGCAAGATGCTGGGAACCCCGTATCTCTTAGGCGAACCTCAGCAAGTGGTGATTGGCTGTGGGGCTATAGCCACAGGGGTAATACTGCTGTTCTTAGTTCTTCGGCCGATTTGTAAACGGAGTCGCTAGCGACCCGGGCTCCCGACCGGGCAGGTACCGTGCTGGCTGCCGAGGCCCCGGCCTGGGAAGCGATGTGGCTACCGGGCTACCTGGCCGCAGAGGCTATGTAGCAACTAGGGACCAGATTCCTCCCAAAATCCTTGTGGTGCACACATACTATTGAGAGTTTTCTGGTCCCTAGTCTGAGGGCAAGGGCTCTTAGCTGCTTGCAACTGGACGACCCTGTCTATCTACCCGACGTGACTTCTATGAACCCCAGCGACCTGTAGAGAGCATAGGCAGGCTCATTATCGCTCTCCACGCGCAGGCCTACAGGCCTATGCACAGGAAGGCTAGCAAGGGCAGCTTGCATGAGAGCTCTTCCTACGCCGGTGCCCCGTACCTTGGGGTGAATGAACACATCAATGATGAAGAACAAATCGCTCACATCGTCCCAGGGTGGTGAATCAACCGTCATTACACAGCCCAAAATCTGCCCATCGACCACATACACCAGGTTGGCTTGTGGAAGAAAGGTTCCGTAATCTCCCCGAAGGGCAGCAGAAATATCGGCTTCAGCTTCAGCTACATCTTCCACCGTGCCCTGCGGGTAGCTATCAAAGTAGAGCTGAGCCAGAACAGGCACTTCATTCGTAGTGAAAGGCCGTATCTGCCCTGGCAGAGTATGGGCTGAGGCTGGCTTTGAGCCCTTGAATATCATGGTTAGTTGCATAGAACTTTGAGACTAAATCCTTAGGTGAAGGCTGGGCAGGGGCGCAGCGAAGCTGCTGGCTCGGCGGCTGGCGTGAATCGCTTGTGAGCGAAGCGAACCAGCGAGAGGGTCGGCAGCAAGCGCGACCCTGCCCAGCCTTAAAGATCGGTCTCATTCCTCCCTTTATTAGGTCTTTAGCTCACCTCAACCCGGGCCGCGGCCTCGCGTCCGAACAGGTAGAGCACCAGTTCGCCCGGCTCGCCGGTCAGCACAGTCGCAACCTGGCCAGCAGGCGGAGCAATCACAGTATGAACAGCGGGGGAGTAGCCCGGAGCTTCCAACACCAGCCCGTGAGGGTACTTCTTCCCGGCCATCAGGCGAGCGCGCGCCCGCAGCACCTTCCACATCTTCTCTTGCACGCCCTCAGCCAGCTCGCGCGGGGCAGGCTGCTCGCCGTCAGTGAGTGAGGCGCGGCGGACGTCCTCGGTATGCACAAAATACTCAATCAGGTTCATTGCCTCGTCCAGGCCCGGGAAGCGCGTGCGCATGTGCAGGTAACCCGGCAGCGCCTCAAAATCGCGCAGGGCTTTCTCGTAGCGGCGCTGGCCGGTCAGCTCATCGGCAAGCTGATCGGTGTAGCGTTCGGTGCGCGCAGCCAGCGGGCCGCCCGGCATACCCGCTGCAATCAGAGGCTTGCTTTCGCGCACCAGCAGGTGGGCCGCGAGATGGCGGGTTTCCCAGCCCTCGCAGAGGGTGGGTGCGGACGGCCCCGCCGCAGCGAGAGCATCAAGTAGGGCGGTGCGTTCTGAGGTAACAAGGGCAGAAGAAGTCATACGCCCAGTCTAAACCCGAAGCCGGGCCAGAGAGCGAGCCAGGGCAACTATCGAGACAGGTTACGGCTTGCAGGAAACATCCAGCGTCCGCCCACCCCGTCTTGACCCGCAGCCGCTAGGCTTTCACCAGGACCCAACCCCTGAAAGGTCGTATGACGATTTCCGCTAGAGCGCGCCTGACCCCCTTCCTGGCTCTCGCCGCTCTTACCGTGAGCGGATGTTCCGCTAGCTACCAGGGAGCATCACGCGAGAACCTGCCCACCACGCTCCCTGCCGCGCCCGAGCAGGTGCTGCCGGCGTCCGCGCAACAGGGCGTAACAGAGCAGACCCCTATCGCCGAGCTGGCCGACAGTTCCTGGCTCGATGCCACCGCAGATGCGACCGATATGCCCCGGCGGGTGCTGGCGGCCTATGCGGGGGCGTCCTTGAGGGTGGCGCAGACCTACCCGGAGTGCAGGTTGGGCTGGAACACCATCGCAGGTATCGGTGCGGTGGAAACCCTGCACGGCACCTACCGGGGTGCTAGCACTGATCAGGGCGGCCAGGTTACCCCCAAGATTTTCGGCCCGGCCCTCGACGGGTCCGAAGGGGTGATGGCGATTGAAGACTCCGACGGCGGGCAACTCGATGACGACACTCAATGGGACCGGGCGGTGGGGCCGCTCCAGTTCATCCCCTCCACCTGGGACTACATCGGGCAGGACGGCAACGCCGACGGTAAGCGCGACCCCCACCAGATCGACGATGCGGCTCTGACCACCGCCGTCTACCTCTGCCAGGGGCAGCGCGACACCAGCACCGACGAGGGCTGGCAGCGCGGAGTGCTGGCCTACAACCGGTCGGTGGTCTACGCTAACCAGGTAGCCAGCCATTCAGAAACCTACCGGCAGGTTGCTCCACCTAGCGCAGGCACTAGCCCTACAAGCCCCAGCCCCAGCCCGTAGCCAGATGCTGAGAGCTGCCCCAGCCCCGCTACCACCATCAGCTAGGATGGAAAGGTGAGTACACCAGCACCCAGCGCCACCGAGGGCGCTTCACTGCCCGCCGATATCGCCGCTCGCCTCAAACGCGATGAGCACGGCCTATTCGCCGCAATTATTCAGCAGCACGACACCCGCGATGTGCTCATGCTCGGCTGGATGAACGACGAAGCTCTGCGCCGCACCCTCACCGAAGGGCGGGTCACCTTCTGGTCCCGCTCCCGCCAGGAATACTGGCGCAAGGGTGACACCAGCGGCCACTACCAGTACGTCAAAAGCGTCAGCATCGACTGCGACGGCGACGCCCTGCTTATTCAGGCCGACCAGGTAGGCGCAGCCTGCCACACCGGAACCACCACCTGCTTCGAAGCCGGCGGGCAGCTGCCCGCCGCAACCGGCGTCCGCCCCGAATAGCTCCCCAGACACACCACAACCAGAGGAAACCATGCACGACTTGGGAATTGTCGAACCGACCCTAGAAGAGTTCCGTGAACTAGCTACCAGCCGCCGCGTCATTCCCGTGCGCGTCAAAGTTCTCGCAGACGCCATGACCCCCATCGGCATCTACCGGGCCCTGGTCGCCGCCGACGGCGCACCCGCCCCCGGCACCTTCCTGCTGGAATCAGCGAACGAGCAGAAGCAGTGGTCACGCTACTCCTTTATCGGTGCCTCTAGCCGCTCAACCCTCACCACCAAGAACGGGCAGATTGTCTGGCAGGGGCTCACCCCCTCCGGCGCACCCACCGAGGGTGACCCTGTTGAGGCTATCCGCGAGACCCTCGAAATGCTGCATACCGAGCCCCTCGATAACCTGCCTCCGCTCACCAGCGGTCTGGTCGGCTACATGGGCTGGGACGTTGTGCGCCACTGGGAGAAACTACCCGGCGGCCCAGCGGACGACGTCAACCTGCCCGAATTCGCCCTCAACATCGTCTCAGACATGGCAGTGCACGATAACTCCGACGGCACCGTCACCCTCATCGCCAACGCCATCAACTTCAACGGCACCGACGACAACATCGACGCCGCCTACGCCGACGCGCTCTCCCGCGTCTACGCCATGATGGACAAACTGGCCCAGCCCGCCCCCGAGTCGGTCTCAACCCTCACCGGCACATCGGATATCGAGGCGCAGGTCGCGCAGGTCAAGCACACCTGGGCAGAACAGGGCTTCTTGGACGCCATTGAAAAGTCCAAGAAAAACATCATCGACGGTGACGTCTTCCAGATTGTGATTTCCCGCCGTTTCGAGGCAGAAAACCGCGCCAGCGCCCTGGACGTTTATCGGGTGCTACGCCAGTCCAATCCCTCGCCCTACATGTACCTCTTCAACTTCGAATCTACCGAAGACGGCGAGCCCTTCCAGATTGTCGGCTCTTCCCCCGAAGCCCTGGTCACCCTCAAAAACGGCACCGCCACCACCCACCCCATCGCCGGGTCCCGTCCGCGCGGCGCCACCCGCGAAGAAGACCTTGCCCTGGCCGAAGAGCTGCTTGCCGACGAAAAAGAACGCTCGGAGCACCTCATGCTCATCGACCTGGCCCGCAACGACCTCTCCCGCATCGCGGTTCCCGGTAGTGTCAGCGTCACCCAGTTCATGGAAGTTGAGCGTTTCAGCCACATCATGCACATCTCATCCGAGGTGCAGGCCCAGCTGGCCGAGGGCATGAACGCCTACGACGTACTGCGCGTAACCTTCCCCGCAGGCACCCTCTCGGGTGCGCCCAAGCCCCGCGCCATGCAGCTACTTGACGAGTATGAGGTGAGCGCTCGCGGTATCTATGCCGGTGTGTGCGGCTACTTCGATTTTGCGGGCAATATGGATATGGCAATTGCCATCCGTACCGCGGTGCTCAAGAGCGGACGTGCCTACGTGCAGGCTGGTGCCGGTATCGTCATGGACTCGGTGCCCGTCACTGAAGCCCAAGAATCTGTGAACAAGGCAGCCGCCCCGCTGCGCGCCGTGCTCACCGCGTCGGGTCTGGCGCCCCTGTCGACCGAGGTGATTGACTAGATGAGCGAGTCACAGGCCCAGCCTGCTGAGGTTGCTACCGCGCGCCCGGTGCCGGGCTGGGCTAAACCTGCCCGCGTAATGCTGGGGGCTATGGCGGTTTCTGCCGCCGCCTTCCTTACCACTTTGCCGACCTGGATTCGTGCCGAGATCAGCACGGTCGTTTCGACATCCACCCTGGATATTTCGGGGGCGGACGCCGGCTCCACCGTCTCTGCCTTGGCTCTGGTTGCCCTGGTGGCGTCGGTTGCCCTGCGTATTGCCGGGCCTAAGCTCCGCAAGGTGCTGGCTCTCTTGCTGGTGGGCGTGGGGCTGGGCCTGGCAGTAGCTGCCTTTGGCGTGAACGCCGACCCGCAGGCTGCCTCTATGGCCCAGGTCAGTGCGATGACCGGTACTAACGCCCCGGCTAACTCCTACGCTGTGACCGTCATGCCCCTGCTGGCGACCGTGTGCGGTGTGCTGGTTGCCCTGGCCGGTGTGTGGGCCTTTGTTGCTACCTCCCACTGGAAGACCGGGCGCAAGTACGACCGGTCAGCTGCCCGGGCAGCCCGCGTGGCTTCTGCCGAAGAAACGGACGAAATCGACACCTGGGACTCCCTAAGCGAGGGCAAGGACCCCACACAAGACTAGCTGCCAAAAGACCCTTCGAGTCTGCTGCGGGAGCCGGGGTGCAGCAGCACCACCTGGCTGATGAGTTCATCGCCTGACCAGGTGCTGCGCAGCAGGCGCAGGCAGGGATCGGCCGGGGTGATGTGTAGGTCGGACGCCTGTGCGCTGGTAGGTAGCACAGCCTCAACGGTGTGCGTACCCCGGGTAATAGGGGAGCACTGCCCCAGGTAAAAGTTAGGGGTAATGCTGGTGAAGTCCTGCTGGAGATAGTCGGGGATAGCCTGGGCGTTCACGTAGCGCTCTTCACGCTGAATCGGGAGCCCGTCATCGTAATGCACCAGCACGCTGTGGAAGACCCTCTCGCCCAGCTCGGGTGCTAGGCGGCGCTGGGCCTGGGTGGCCGGAATTTCTTCGAGGGTGAGAACCTTGCTGCTGTGGGTGTGGCCGCGTTCGGTGATTTCATCAGCAATATTGCGCACCTCAAAGAGGGCAGAAGATTTTTTGTGCTCTGCCACGAAGGTGCCCACGCCGCGGGTGCGCACCAGCAGACCCTCCAGCGTCATTTCGCGGATTGCGCGGTTAACCGTCATGCGGGAAAGCCCCAGGGCGCTGGCTATTTCGTTTTCTGAGGGGATGGTTTCACCTGCGTCCCAGTGCCCGCCGGTGATTTGCTCGGTGATGATGGTTTTGAGGAGCTGGTAGGCGGGGGCCTTACTGTCTTTGTGGTCAGCGAACTGCTGGGACAAGTCGGTGATTTTTTCCACGCCTACTCCATTGACAAGTGGTTGTATATACAAGAAGATAGGTGTGTGACCTTCTTCATCTTTCCACTGTACCGCCCCGGTGCGGTCAGGCAAAAGTAAAGAATCAGAAGCTGGATACAGCAGACCATCATGTACAAAGGAGTAGACATGACCACCAGCGGCCCCCGCCCCGTCCGCGCCCCTCGCGGCCCTGAACTCAATACCCTCGGCTGGCAGCAGGAAGGTGCCCTGCGCATGCTCATGAACAACCTCGACCCCGAGGTGGCCGAGCACCCCGATAACCTGGTGGTCTACGGCGGCACCGGCCGCGCAGCCCGCTCCTGGGAGGCCTTTGACGCTATCGTCGCCACCCTCAAGACCCTCAAGAGCGATGAGACCATGCTGGTGCAGTCCGGCAAGCCTGTGGGCGTCTTCCGCACCAACGAGTGGGCCCCGCGTGTGCTGCTGGCCAACTCCAACCTGGTTGGCGACTGGGCCAACTGGGAGCACTTCCGCAAGCTTGAAGCCGAAGGGCTGATGATGTACGGCCAGATGACCGCGGGCTCCTGGATCTACATCGGCACTCAGGGCATTCTGCAGGGCACCTACGAGACCTTTGGCGCGGTAGCCCGCAAGCGCTTTGGCGGCACCCTGGCCGGAACCATCACCCTGACCGCTGGCCTTGGCGGTATGGGCGGTGCCCAGCCCCTGGCCGTGACCATGAACGAAGGCGTAGCAATCTGTGTGGACGTTGATGAGTCCCGCGTTGACCGCCGCATCGACCACAAGTACCTGGACGTCAAGGCCCGCGACCTCGACCACGCCCTAGAGCTTGCCATCGAGGCCCGCGACGCCAAGAAGCCCCTCTCTATCGGTGTGGTTGGCAACGCCGCTGAGATTTTCCCCGAGCTGCTGCGCCGCAAGGCCCCCATCGACATCGTCACCGACCAGACCAGTGCCCACGATCCGCTGAGCTACCTGCCCACCGAGGTCACCTTCGAGGACTGGAAGGCAGAAGCCGCCCGAGACCCCGAGCTCTTCACCAAGCGCTCCCGCGAGGCCATGGCAGCCCACGTTGAGGCCATGGTGGGCTTTATGGACGCCGGCGCCGAGGTCTTCGACTACGGCAACTCCATCCGCGACGAGGCCCGCAAGGCAGGCTACCAGCGCGCCTTTGACTTCCCCGGCTTCGTGCCCGCCTACATCCGCCCCCTCTTCGAAGAGGGCCTGGGCCCCTTCCGCTGGTGCGCTCTCTCCGGAGACCCCGAGGATATCAAGAAGACCGATCAGGCCATTCTCGAGCTCTTCCCCGAGAACGAGCACCTTAAGCGCTGGATCACCATGGCCGGTGAAAAGGTCGCCTACGAGGGCCTGCCCGCCCGCATCTGCTGGCTGGGCTACGGCGAGCGCCACAAGGCCGGTCTCAAGTTCAACGAAATGGTGGCAAACGGTGAGCTCTCTGCCCCCATCGCCATTGGCCGCGACCACCTGGATTCCGGCTCTGTGGCATCCCCCTACCGCGAGACCGAGGGTATGAAGGATGGCACCGACGCCGTTGCCGACTGGCCCCTGCTCAACGCCCTGGTGAATACCTCATCGGGTGCCTCCTGGGTCTCCATTCACCACGGTGGCGGCGTAGGTATGGGCCGCTCTATCCACGCGGGCCAGGTCTGCATCGCCGACGGCTCTGAGCTGGCAGCTGCCAAGCTGGAGCGGGTGCTGACCAACGACCCCGGCATGGGCGTGATTCGCCACGCGGACGCCGGCTACGAGTACGCCCAGCAGGTTGCCGCCGAGCGCGGGGTCCGTATTCCCATGCAGGAAAACCGCTAGCCATGACCAGCCGTCTCTTTACCAATATCGGGTCGCTCGTCACCAATGACCCCGCTTTGGAGCGCGGGTCCCTGGGCGTGCTGGACCAGGCCGCCTTTGTGGTGGAGCAGGGCCGTATCGCCTGGGTTGGCCCTGCCAGCCAGGCACCGGCGTCCGACCGCTGCGTTGATCTGAGCGGGCGAGCTGTGCTACCGGGCTTTGTGGAATCCCACTCCCACCTGGTTTTTGCTGGGGATCGCTCCCACGAGTTTGCTGCCCGCATGGAGGGCAAACCCTACGAGGCCGGTGGCATCCGCACCACCATCGAGGCCACCCGGGCCGCCAGCGCAGCGGAGCTGGAACTCAACACCTGCTCGCTCATGCAGGAGTACGCCCGCGCCGGGGCAACCACGATTGAGGTAAAGACCGGCTACGGTCAGTCAGCTGAGTCTGAGCTGAAGTCGGTGCAGGTCGCCGCTGCCTGCACCGACGAGGTCACCCTGCTAGCTGCCCACGTGGCTCCGCCGGAGTATCGGGATAAGCAGGACGAATACGTTCAGATGGTGGTAGACACCATGATTCCCGAGTGCGCCCCTTACGCCTCCTGGATCGATGTTTTCTGCGAGCGCGGGGCTTTTAGTGAGGAGGAGTCGCGGGCAGTTCTGCAGGCAGGGATCGCTGCCGGTTTGAAGGCTCGCGTGCACGGTAACCAGCTGACCTACGGAGCTGGTGTGCAGCTGGCAGTGGAGCTGGGGGCCGCCAGTGTGGATCACGTGGTCTACCTGTCGGACGCGGACGTTGACGCCCTGGCCAACAGCTCTACGGTGGCTACGGTTCTCCCCGGGGCCGACTTTTCTACCCGGGGCGACTACCCTAACGCCCGCCGCCTGCTGGATGCCGGGGCCACCGTGGCCCTGGGAGCAGACTGCAACCCCGGCACCTCCTTCACCACCTCCATTCCCTTCTGCATTGCCCTGGCCGTGCGCGATCTGCACATGAGCCCGGACGAAGCTGTCTGGGCGGCAACCGCCGGGGGTGCGGCAGCCCTGGGGCGCACCGACATCGGTGCCCTGACCGTGGGAGCCCGCGCCGACGTCCTTGCCCTGGACGCCCCCAACCACCTGCACCTGGCCTACCGTCCCGGCGTGCCCCTGGTCGCCGGCGTCTGGAAGGACGGGCAGAGCGTCGTACCCCTGCACGAGGAGGACATCTAGTGATACAGGCTTTTACCGACCGGCAGGCCCCGACCTGGAGCGGACGCGACGATGGCCCCGGTGCCGAACACCGCAGACTATTCCAGGTAGTGCAGCCGCTTGCCCAGCTCACCCAGAAGCCGGACGCCCTCTTCATCGGCTTTGCCTCCGACGAGGGAGTACGCCGCAACCAGGGGCGCACCGGCGCCGCTGAAGGGCCCACCGCCCTGCGCTCGGCCCTGGGGACCCTGGCCCTGGCCCAAGGCGCCTCTGGCAAGCGCCGCACCAACCTCGTCCTGGGAGACGCCGGTGATGTTGTTGTGACTAACCGCGACCTGGTCGGCGGCCACCGCAGGCTCTCAGAAGCCGTCACCGCCACCATCGACGAAGGCTCCCTACCCGTGGTACTCGGCGGCGGGCACGAAGTCGCCTACGGCACCTACAAGGGGCTGGCGGCGTCCGCCCGCAGAAAAAACCACCGGGGGCAGGGCAGAGCCGCACGTATCGGCATCCTCAACCTCGACGCCCACTTCGACCTGCGCCAAGCGGACGAACCCACCAGCGGAACCCCCTTCAGTCAGGCGCTCGCCGACGAAGAATGGGCGGGCACCGAACTGACCTACGCGGTCGTGGGCATCTCTGAGGCAGCCAATACCCAGGTACTCTTCGACGCCGCAGACCGCGCCCGCGTGCACTACCTGCTCGATGAAGAAACCCACTGGGGCAACCTACAAGCCATCGACAAGTTCGTTGAGGTCTTCACCGCACACGTCGACCTGATCTACCTGACCCTGGACCTAGACGTGCTCCCGGCGGCCGTTGCCCCCGGCGTCAGCGCCCCCGCCGCGCTCGGCGTTGACCCTGCCATCATCAACCGCATCATGAGCAGGGTTGCTGCCTCGGGTAAGCTCGCCGCCTTCGACGTGGCCGAACTCAACCCCTCCCTAGATATCGACGGACGCACCGCCAAAACCGCCGCCCGCCTGATTCATACCGTTCTGACCCGGCACGCGCCTTTACCGGAGTAAAACTCTATAGGTTCTGCAGGCTCGCGCTCGCTGTGAGCCTGCTTCACCTCATACACTTTCAAAGGAGAAAACCATGACCACCACCGTCACCGTCGGCCTCGGGCCCGTGAGCTTTGCCGACCTGATTGCAGTTGCCCGCCACGGCGCGGCCGTCACCATCAGCGACGAAGCCCTGGCCGAAATCGAAAAATCTAGCCAGCGCATCCGCGACCTCGCCAACTCCGACACCCCCGTCTATGGCGTTTCCACCGGCTTCGGCGCCCTGGCGAATAAGCACATCCCCCTTGAGATGCGCAAGGCCCTGCAGCGCGGCCTGATTCGCTCCCACGCCGCAGGCTCCGGCCCCGAGGTCGAAACCGAAGTGATTCGTGCCCTCATGCTCCTGCGCCTTTCAACCCTAGCAACCGGCCGCACCGGCGTCCGCCCCGTCGTCGCCCAGGCCTACGCCGACATGCTTTCTGCCGGCCTCACCCCGGTGGTGCGCGAGTACGGTTCGCTGGGCTGCTCCGGCGACCTGGCGCCCCTGTCGCACTGCGCCCTGGCCATCATTGGTGAAGGGCAGGTGCGGGACGCCGACGGCCAGCTCTACGAGACCGCTGAGGCTTTCGAGAAGTTTGGGCTGACCCCTGTTGAACTGGCTGAGAAGGAGGGCCTGGCCCTCATCAACGGCACCGATGGCATGCTGGGCATGCTGGTGATGGCCCTGACCGACCTGGACGCCCTGGTCAAGCTCGCCGACGTCGCTGCGGCCATGAGCGTTGAGGGGCTCGCCGGTACCGACCGCGTCTTTGCTCCCGAACTGCACGAGCTGCGCCCCCACCCCGGCCAGGGGGCAGCGGCTACCAATATGAAGAAGGTGCTGGAAGGTTCCGGCATCATCCAGCACCACGCCGAGAACGTCACCACCTACGTGCAGGACGCCTACTCCCTGCGCTGCGCGCCCCAGGTCGCCGGGGCAGTGCGCGACACCATCGAGCACGCCCGCACTGTTGCCCTGCGCGAGCTGGCATCGGCGGTCGATAACCCCGTGGTGACCCTCGATGGCCGTGTGGAATCCAACGGTAACTTCCACGGTGCCCCGGTCGCCTACGTGCTGGACTTCCTGGCCATCGCAGTGGCCGATGCTGCCTCCATCTCGGAGCGCCGCACCGACCGCTTCCTCGATGTTGCCCGCAACCGCGGCCTGCCGCCCTTCCTAGCCGACGACCCCGGTGTGGACTCGGGCCACATGATCGCCCAGTACACCCAGGCCGCGATTGTCTCTGAGCTCAAGCGCCTGGCTGTGCCCGCCTCTGCCGACTCCATTCCTTCCTCGGCTATGCAGGAGGACCACGTCTCTATGGGCTGGTCGGCTGCACGCAAGCTGCGCAAGGCAGTGGACGGGCTCACCCGCGTCCTTGCCATCGAAATCCTTACAGCCGCCCGCGGTATCGACCTGCGTGCCCCGCAGACCCCCTCACCGGCAACCGCCGCTGTGATTGAGCGCCTGCGCAAGGACGTTGCTGGCCCCGGCCCCGACCGCTTCCTCTCACCCGAAATCGAGCAGACCGTTCAGCTGGTTGCCAGCGGCGAACTGCTGGCGGCGGCTGAAAGCGTTACCGGACACCTCGCCTAGTGCCCTGCCTCAAGGAAATAAAAAGGCACACGGGTGCCTAAACTGGGCCAAAGAGCCCCCAATCTTCTAAGATAGAGATAAGCACCCGTGTGCTCGGCACCCCATACACCGGCAAGCGCACGCCCACACACTACAAGGAGACTCACATGGCACAGCAGACCGTTGAGATGGTCCCCGACCTGCCCTACAACAACCACGGCAACACCACCGCCTCATGGGCCATGGTCATCATCATGATCGTCGGCTCAATCATCGGCGCAGTCGGTTTCTGCATCTCAAGCACCCCCATCTTCGTGGTCGGCGTCGCCATCATCGCCATTGGCGTTGTCGCCGGTATCGTGCTCCGCTCAGCAGGCTACGGCCAGGGCGGCAAGCACACCAAGTACCACCACTAAAACCCGAACCCACCCGGGTGAGGCGAGACAAGGGGCACCCCGCACAGACGCGAGGTGCCCCTTGCCTTTTCTTCACACGTGTTCTCACCCGGTGAACCCGTCTGGCAAACGTTCAGCCACCTGAGCGATACTAGAGGGGCACGACCAACCCAACCTGCGCCGTCCGCGCACCAGCACCAAGGGGCACCATGACCGTACTTGATGACATCATCGTAGGCGTCCGCGAAGATCTCGAAACCCGCCGCGCCGCCCTGCCACTTGAAGAGCTCAAGAAGCGCGCCGCCGCTCAGGCTCCCGCGCTTGATGCCCTGGCAGCCCTGCGCGGGGCTGAGCAGGGAAGCGTCGAAATCATTTCCGAGGTCAAGCGCTCTTCCCCTTCGAAGGGCGCCCTCTCCGACATTCCCGACCCTGCTGAACTGGCTGCCGCCTACCAGGCCGGGGGAGCAGCCGCTATTTCGGTACTGACCGAAGAACGCCGCTTCAAGGGAACCCTGGCTGACCTGGATGCCGTCCGCGCCGCCGTCAGTATCCCGGTCCTCCGCAAGGACTTCACCGTGGACGAGTACCAGATTTGGGAAGCCCGCGCCCACGGGGCTGACCTGGTGCTGCTCATCGTTGCAGCCCTGGACGATGCCACCCTGCGCCGCTTCCTGGACCTCACGCATGAGCTGGGCATGAACGCCCTGGTCGAAACCCACACCCCCGAAGAAATCGAACGGGCTGTTGCTGTGGGTGCCCGCATCGTGGGCGTTAACGTGCGTAACCTCAAGACCCTCGAAGTCGATAACGCCAATTTCAGCAAGCTAGCCCCTATGCTGCCTGAGGACGCCATCATCGTGGCAGAATCCGGCGTTGCCAGCCCCCAGGACGTCGCCGACTACGCCTCGCACGGCGCCAAGGCTGTGCTGGTGGGCGAGGCCCTCGTCAAGTCAGGTACCCCCACCGGAACCCTGCGCGACTTCCGCGCCGCCGGTAGCCAGGCCCGTCAAACCTGGCTGGGTTCTACGTCTTCCTAACCCCGACCGTCCTCACCTCTTGTGAGCTAAAGCGGGCACAGCCGTCCGCACCTCACCCAAAACTTTACGACCAGCCCACCGAAGGGAAACTCCCATGACCGAAACCCTGGCAGAACAATTCCTGGCAGCAGGCCAGAGCCTCAAGAACGCCCCCGGCCCCTACTTTGGGCAGTACGGTGGGCGCTACATGGCAGAATCCCTGATTGCCGCCATGGACGAGCTCGAAGAAACCTTTGAAAAGGCCAAGCTCGACCCCGACTTCATCGATGAATTCCGCCGCCTTTCAGCCGAATACTCCAACCGCCCCTCCCTGCTGACCGAGGTGCCCCGTCTCTCGGCAGAAGCCGGGGGAGTGCGCTTCTTCCTTAAGCGGGAAGACCTCAACCACACCGGCTCCCACAAAATCAACAACGTTATCGGCCAGGCCCTGCTGGCCAAGCGCATGGGCAAGACCCGCCTGATTGCCGAAACCGGCGCAGGCCAGCACGGCGTTGCCACCGCTACCGCAGCTGCCCTCTTCGGCATGGAATGCGTAGTCTACATGGGCGAAGAAGACACCGAACGTCAGGCCCTCAACGTTGCCCGCATGCAGCTGCTGGGCGCAACCGTCATTGCTGTGCAGACCGGCTCCCGCACCCTCAAAGACGCCATCAACGAGGCCCTGCGCGACTGGGTAGCCAACGTAGACACCACCCACTACCTGCTGGGAACCGCAGCCGGTGCCCACCCCTTCCCCGCCATGGTGCGCTACTTCCACGACGCTATCGGCACCGAAGCCCGAGAACAATTCCTTGAAGCAACCGGCACCCTGCCCACCGGCATTGCCGCCTGCGTCGGTGGCGGTTCCAACGCTATCGGCCTCTTCCACGCCTTCCTGGACGATGCCGACGTTAAGATTTTCGGTTTTGAAGCAGGCGGCGACGGAATCGACACCGACCGCCACGCCGCCACCATTTCCCTGGGCCGTCCCGGTATGCTCCACGGGGCCATCACCTACCTCATGCAGGATGGGGACGGCCAAACCATCGAGTCTCACTCCATCTCAGCGGGTCTTGACTACCCCGGCGTCGGCCCCGAACACGCCTACCTCTCAGACATCGGCCGCGTAGACTACCAGGCTGTCACCGACACCGAAGCCATGGACGCCCTGCGCCTGCTCTGCCGCACCGAAGGCATCATCCCCGCCCTCGAATCGGCCCACGCGCTCGCAGGTGCCCTGCGTGTTGCTAAGGAATGGGCGGAGGCGGACCCCGCGACCGCTCACGAGAAGTCCATGATTGTCTGCCTCTCCGGCCGAGGGGATAAGGACATGGAAACCGCTCTCAAGTGGTTCGGCCTGGGCAAGGCCATTCCCTCAACCAGCCTGAACGTGGGCAACAAGGAAGCGGCGGCAGAGACCACCGCACAGAACGACAAGGCTATGCAGAACGAAAGCAAGGGCGCCTAATGAGCCACATCGATTTTCAGGACGAAACCCGCTACTCCGTGCGCAAGGGTAGCTTCCCTGCCCCCAACCCCGACTCCAAGCTGGCCGCCCGCCTTGCCGAGTGCAAGGCTGAGGGGCGAGCAGCCCTCATCGGCTATCTGCCGGTAGGCTACCCCAGCGTTGATGAGTCTATCGAGGCTGCGATTGAGATGGGCCGGAACGGGGTTGACATTATCGAGCTGGGCCTGCCCTATTCAGACCCGGTCATGGACGGCCCCGTGATTCAGCGGGCCACCGTTGAGGCCATTGAGAAGGGCTTCCGCACCGACGATCTCTTCCGCGCGGTCCGCGAGATTACCGCCGCCACCGATGCCGTGGTGCTGGTGATGACCTACTGGAACCCCGTGCTGCGCCGCGGCGTCGACCGGTTCGCTGGGGAGCTGGCTGCAGCCGGTGGTGCGGGTCTGATTACCCCCGACCTGGTTCCCGATGAGGCCGCTGACTGGTTTGAAGCGTCCGAAAAGCACGGCCTGGACCGCATCTTCCTGGCAGCAATCTCGTCCAGCCCTGAGCGTCTAGCCCTGATTTCGAAGGCTTCGAGCGGCTTTGTCTACGCTGTCTCGGTCATGGGCGTGACCGGTGCCCGCTCGTCGGTGAACACCGCCGCAGAGACCCTGGTGTCTGACCTGCGTGCCGCCGGTGCCCCCGCTGCCTGTGTGGGCCTGGGCGTGTCCAAGCGTGAGCACGTTGAAGAAATCGGTGCCTACGCCGACGGCGTCATCGTGGGCACTGCCCTGGTCAAGGCTCTGGCTGAGGGCGGCCCGTCCGCTGTGGGCGCCCTGACCCGCCAGCTGGCCGGTCGCGAGTAGGGTAGGGGCTGTGACTTCAACTGTTCTTGCATCTATCCCTTCGCCGTCCATCTCGACCATTGAGCTGGGCCCCCTGACCATCCACTTCTATGCCCTCTGTATTTTGGCGGGCATTATGGTGTGCATGTGGCTCACCGGCCGCCGCTGGGCCGCCTGGGGCGAGGACCCCGAGAGGGTCTGGGACGTTGCCATGTGGGCCATTCCCTCCGGCATTATCGGTGCCCGCCTCTACCACGTGCTGATTACCGACCCCGGCTCCTACTTCGGTGAGGGCGCTGACCCGCTTGATGTCTTCAAGATTTGGGAGGGCGGTATCGGCATCATGGGCGCGATTTCGGTCGGTGGCCTGGGCGCCTGGTACGCCTGTCGCCGCTACGGAATTTCGCTGGCTAAGTTTGCGGACGCCGCCGCCCCCGGCATCATGATCGCCCAGGCTATGGGCCGCTGGGGTAACTGGTTTAACCAGGAGCTCTTTGGCAAGCCCACCACCCTGCCCTGGGGCCTGGAAATTTCGGCCACATCGCCCAACTTCCCTGACCAGTACCCGGCGGGCACGCTCTTTCACCCGACTTTTCTCTATGAGTCCCTGTGGAACCTACTCGGCGCGGCCCTGCTGATTGCCCTGGGCCGTCGCGGCATCTTCCAGCTGGGCCAGACCTTCTGGGCCTACGTTGTCTGGTACGGTTTTGGCCGTCTCATGATTGAGACTTTCTTGCGAATCGATACCGCTGAGATGCTGCTGGGGGTTCGCATTCATGTGTGGACTTCTGGTTCTATCTTCTTGCTGGGTATCGTCATGTTTGCGCTGATGGGGCTACGAGCGCGTAGGCGCGGCGAGCTCCCAGGTGCCTATAGGCAGGGCGGTGTCGTGCCCAGCGCGGACGAGCCCGCCCCGGCGTCCGTCCGCTCCTCCGGCAACTAACGCCAAAGCAAGCATAGAAACTAATCCGCATTTATTCTGAAAAGTCCGCAACTAGTTGCGGGTACATCAGAATAAGTGCGGATTACTTTTTGCTCTGAGCCAGTAACAAATTGATATGCTTGCTTATTAAAAGGTAGGGTAGAGGTAGTCAGCTTCAAAGAGGAAGTAAACATGAGGTATTCATCTTTCCCAAATCTCACAACGGTTCCGGCGTATCTGCTGTCTTCTGCCCTGTACGCGCTGGCAGGTTACGGGCTGCTTGCCTCGCTTGGAACAGTTTTTTCTTCGCGATTTTTCCAGCCTGGGCTAACGGTTTTGTTCGGAGCCTGGTGTGGTGGAGCGCTGGCGTTCTTACCCCTGCACCACCGGGTAAAAGCTGAGCATGAGCAAGCAGATGGTGCAAAGTGCCGTGGAATGTTTGACTCCTGGCTGCCGGGCAACCCTGTTGAAGCTGTGCTGGCACTTCTTGTATATGGTTGTGCTGTCAATGGTGCTGTATATGTAATTGGGTTAGTAACTGGCGCAGATTTCACCTGGGTCACGGCGCTCATGGGGTTCGTGGCAGCGCTTCCGCTCGCCGCTGCTGGTTTTAACCGAAACCTAGCTCGCGGTGATAACGCCTAACCCGGGCGCCTAATCCGCACTTATTCTGAAAAGTCCGCAACTAGTTGCGGGTACATCAGAATAAGTGCGGATTAGTTTTTGCCCTGGACCAGTCTGGTGAGCAGGGCGGACGCGCGGTGAGCCCGCATATTCACCAGTGACGCGTTGGTCGATTCGCTGGGCTTCTGCATCGAAGCGTAGAGATAGTAGCCCGCCAAAGCGACAACAGTAGCCTGTAAGAACTCGAGCGCAGGGCGCCCGGACGCCGGCATCAGCTCGTATATCTCAGCGAGAGTCAGCTCGGGGTCGGCAATCAGAGCGTCAGTTGCCACCGAGGCCCAGTCAATGTGGATGTTACCCACCGTTGCCCAGGGCCAGTCAATCAAAACAGCCTCGCCGGTGGGGCGAATCAGAATGTTATCGCCGCGCAAATCGGTATGCACATAGGAGCACCCTGCCAGATGGGCAACCAGATGCTCGTCTACAAAGGCGGCAAACTCGGCGGCCTTCTGGTTGATAAAGGGCAGCAGCTGCACCAGCTGCTGGTAGGAATCAGTGGCCTGAACATAGACCAGGTGCTCCAGAGTCACACCCCGAGCGAGTTTGTGCCAGAAAATGAGTTCCTCTGTCAGGTCAGCTTCGGTGGCCGGTAGGTTGAGGCTTGGGTCAACCGGAACCCGGCTCATGCTCTCTAAGGCCCGAAAAACGGCGGCCAGTTCTTCTTTCTGCCAGGGGTTTGCCGGGTGCCGCCCCTCGATATCTTCCAGGAGCAGGGCAACCCAGCCTGCGCCGTCCGCCCCGGAAAAATCGCGGGTAGCAAGGATGGCCGGGGTCGGGGTGTTGCTGGGGAAGGACGCGGTGATGCGGCCCTCCTGCCGGTGCAGGTCAGCAGTGTAAGGGTGGAGGCTAGCGTCAACAGCCTTGAGGAAAGCCCTGCGCCCGCTTGCAGTGACTAGGCGGTCGGTGGTACCCAGGCTGTACCCGCCGCTTTGCGACTCGGCGCCTACTACGGGGCTGCCGAGCTCTTTCTCAACCCACGCCTGTACGGAACGGGGAAGATCTGCCCAAGTGGCACGTTGGCTGATGGCTTCTGTGGATGCGGTCTGATCACTCATGGCTCTAGTGTAGCTACCGGGCGCTGCTAATGGCGGCACATCCACCTTCGGCGCTCTTAGTTCAGTTTGCACCGTAACAGAGCAGAAAAAACCCTAGGGTCCTGGCACGTAGCCGCACTCAACACCTAGTCTTTAAGTGAGCCACAACACTCTAATTGGTTTGCTTTGTAAGGAGCTATCACATGGCCACGATGAAAGCCGTTGTTGTTTCTGACCGCCTCGATGGAACCGTAGACATCAAGGATGTGCCCGTACCCGAAGTAGGGCACGGGCAGGTGCTTGCCAAGATTGAATACTCGGGCATCTGCCACACCGACCTGCATGTAGCCGCCAGCGATTTCGGTGAAAAGCCCGGCCGCATTCTGGGACATGAGGGCGTCGGCGTGATTACCGAAGTTGGCCCCGGTGTAGACCACCTTGAGGTGGGCGACCGCGTCTGCGTTCCCTGGTTCTTCAAGGGTTGCGGCCACTGCGAATACTGCACGGACGGCCGTGAAACATTCTGCCGCTCCGCCATCAATGCCGGCTACACCGCCGATGGTGGCATGAGTGAATACACCCTGCTCTACGCTGACTACACCGTCAAGGTTCCTGATGCCCTCGACCCGGTCGAGGCAACCTCCATTACCTGTGCGGGTGTGACCACCTACAAGGCTGTGAAGGAAAGCGGGGTGCGCCCCGGCCAGTGGATTGTCTGCTTTGGTGCTGGCGGCCTGGGTAACCTTTCTGTGCAGTACGCCAAGAACGTCTTTGGTGCCCAGGTCATTGCCGTTGACCTCAATGAAGATAAGCTACTGCTGGCTAAAGACAGCGGTGCAGATGTGGTCATCAACGCCAAGAATGTTGAAGACGTTGTAGAAGAAATCAAGAACACCACCGGCGGCGCTGGTGCCCACGTCGCTGTCGTCACCGCCGTGGCTAAGGCAGCCTTCAACCAGGCCGTTGACTCTGTGCGCGCCGGGGGCACCGTGGTTGCCGTGGGTCTGCCCACCGAGTCCATGGACCTCAACATCCCCCGCCTGGTTCTTGACGGTATCAAGGTGCAGGGCTCCCTGGTGGGTACCCGCCAGGATCTCGCCGAGGCCTTCGAATTTGGCGCCCAGGGGCGCGTCAAGCCCGTGGTTCAGCTGCGCCCGGTCGAAGACGCTCAGGCAATCTTTGACGAAATGCACGCCGGCTTAATTAACGGACGCATGGTGCTCGACTTTACGGGGGCAACCCGCTAAATCCCTACCGGCCGAGTGGGGCTCTGGAGCTTTCCAGGGCCCCACTTTTCTAATCTCTATATGAAATATTTATCTCATATATCAAGATTCAAAGTTTCGAGTCTGTTTCAATTTACCGCCGCTGCGTAACGTCACCCTTTGAATAATTACGCAAAATATTCATGACCTAATCTGGTTTTACCTAGGTCACACGGGCTCAATTTCTAGACAAAAAGCGTATCTAGTAGGGGAGCGGCCCCAAGTCCACCCGTGTAACGCCCGGCTGCCTGTTGAATCTTTACACGCAGGGGCGTATAAATTTACACATACGTAACGAAGTCTCTAGAGACTGATGGAAGATTACTCTCGCACCTACCCGAATGCGAGATGAACCGCAGGCTCAGGCCCCCACCCGGGCGTCCTTGAGTCACCACACGCTCCATCGTCACAGCGAGGCGACCACCGACATCTTGTGCTGCAAGGGAGCGGCTAAACCGCAGGCGTCCTGTGCCATCAGCTCCCGCGCGCCAGCCGTTTAGCCCACTCCACCGGCACCAGAGCCCAACGTAAGTAGGAACGGCCCACATGAGTCACACCATGCTCGGCAGTGCAGTCCACGCCGATAAGACCTTCACCCAGGACCCCCACACCCTCGGGCACGCCCCTTCACCCTTCACCACTTTCGCCTCCATTCCCGAGGCAACCGGTCTCTACAGCCCGGAGAACGAAAAGGACGCCTGCGGCCTGGCCATGATTGCCACCCTGCGCGGCACCCCCGGCCACGACATCGTTGACCACGCCCTAACCGCCCTGCGCCGTCTGGAACACCGCGGTGCGGTCGGCGCGGACGAAGGCACCGGCGACGGCGCCGGTATTCTCCTACAGATTCCCGATGCCTTCTTGCGCGAGGTCGTTGATTTTGACCTGCCCGAACTGGGTAAATACGCCGTAGGTACCGCCTACCTACCCACCGGTGGCGAGAACGCAGATGAACTCAAGGAGGGGCTAACCCAGATTGCCCAGCGCGAGGGCCTGCGGGTGCTCGGCTGGCGCGAGGTGCCCGTCAATGCGGATATCGTGGGTAAGGCTGCCCGCGAGGTCATGCCCTACTTCGTGCAAATGTTCATTGCAGAAGCATCAGGTGAGGATCTGGACGCCGTCAACGCCCCCTTTACCGGTCACATCCCCGTGGTTAACCTGGACGAAGATTCAGAGCGCCGCCAGCTGGACCAGAAGGCCTTCCGCGTGCGCAAGCGGGCACAGCACAAGCTTGGCGTTTACTTCCCCTCCTTCTCCTCGCGCACCATCGTCTATAAGGGCATGCTGACCACCGCCCAGCTGGAACCCTTCTATCCGGATCTTTCTGACCCGCGGTTTGCCACTAAGCTGGCGATCGTCCACTCGCGTTTCTCCACCAACACCTTCCCCTCCTGGCCCCTGGCCCAGCCCTTCCGCACCATCGCCCACAACGGCGAAATCAATACTGTCAAGGGCAACCGCAACTGGATGCGCGCTCGCCAGTCCCAGCTCAAGTCCCCGGTTCTGGGCCGCAACCCCGAAGAGCTCTTTCCCATTTGCTCGGTGGGTGCCTCTGACTCCCAGAGCTTCGACGAGGTCGCTGAACTGCTGATGCTCTCGGGTCGCTCGGCTGCCCAGGTACTCATGATGATGGTTCCCGAGGCCTGGGAAAACCACGAGACCATGGACGAAGACCGCCGCGCCTTCTACCGCTACCACTCCTCCCTCATGGAGCCCTGGGACGGCCCTGCCGCTATCGCCTTTACGGACGGCGACAACGTGGGTTCTGTGCTGGACCGCAACGGTTTGCGCCCCGGCCGCTACTGGGTTACTGATGATGGCCTGGTCATTCTGGCTTCTGAGGTCGGCGTGGTCGATATGCCCGAAGAAAAGATTGTTGAGAAGGGCCGCGTTTCCCCCGGCAAGATGTTCTTTGTTGATACCAAGGCAGGACGCCTGGTGCCCGACGAAGAGGTCAAGGCTAAGGTGGCTGCCGAGCAGCCCTGGAAGCAGTGGGCTGATGAGAACATCGTTGACTTAGCTGACCTGCCCGAGCGTGAGCACATCCGTGCCTCCCGTAAGTCGATTCTCAAGCGTCAGCAGACCTTTGGCTACACCGAAGAAGAGCTGCGTAAGATTCTCGCCCCGATGGCCAAGACCGGTGCTGAGCCCATCTACGCCATGGGTACCGATACCCCCATTGCGGTGCTGTCCACCCGCCACCGCCTGCTCTTTGACTACTTCGTGCAGTCCTTTGCCCAGGTGACCAACCCGCCGCTGGACTCCATCCGTGAAGAGCTGGTAACCAGCCTCAAGACCTCTATCGGTGCCGACGGCAACCTGCTGCGCAACGGCCGCGTCAAGGTCCAGCACGTAGGGCTCAACTTCCCGGTTATCAATAACGACGAGCTCGATAAGATTGCCCACATCGAGGACGAGGACGGCATGCCCGCCGCTCTCAAGGTCAGCGGCCTCTACCCGGCTCACGGGGGAGAAGAAGCCCTGCGCGCCCGTATCGCTGAAATCTGTGAAAAGGTTTCTGCCGCGGTTGAACGCGGCGTGCAGTTCCTGATTCTTTCAGACCGTAACTCTAACGGCGCCTGGGCACCCATCCCGTCCCTGCTGCTGACCAGCGCCGTCCACCACCACCTGCTGCGCTCAGCTACCCGCACCAAGGTCGCTCTGATTGTTGAAGCGGGCGATGTGCGCGAGGTACACCACGTTGCCACCCTGATTGGCTACGGTGCCTCGGCAGTCAACCCCTACCTGGCCATGGAATCAGTAGAAGAGCTGGTAGCCCAGGGCGAAATCACCGGTGTGACCGAGTCTGAAGCGGTCTACAACCTCATCAAGGCTCTGGGTAAGGGCCTGCAGAAGATTATGTCCAAGATGGGCATCTCCACCGTCTCCTCCTACTGCGGGGCCCAAACCTTCGAGGCCCTGGGGCTGTCCCAGAGACTGGTTGACCAGTACTTCACCGGTACCCACTCCCAGATGGACGGTGTGGGGCTGAACGTCATCGAAGCTGAGGTCCGTAAGCGTCACCACGATGCCTACCCCGACGACGGTGTTGCCGTGCCCCACCGTGCCCTGGAAACCGGCGGCGAATACGACTGGCGCCGTGAGGGCCCGCCCCACCTCTTCAACCCCCAGACCATCTTCCGTCTGCAGCACTCGACCAAGACCCGTCGCTACGACATCTTCAAGTCCTACACCAAGCTGGTTGACGACCAGGCCAAGGACCTGATGACCCTGCGCGGCCTCTTCACCTTCACCGAAGACCGCACCCCCATCTCCATCGACGAGGTCGAGCCCGTCAGCGAGATTGTCAAGCGTTTCTCCACCGGTGCTATGAGCTACGGCTCTATCTCCAAGGAAGCCCACGAGACCCTGGCAATCGCTATGAACCGCCTGGGCGCTAAGTCCAACACCGGTGAGGGCGGCGAGGACGTCGAGCGTCTGCTCGACCCCGAGCGTCGCTCCGCCATCAAGCAGGTCGCCTCCGGCCGTTTCGGCGTGACCTCCCTCTACCTGACCAATGCCGACGACATCCAGATCAAGATGGCCCAGGGCGCTAAGCCCGGTGAGGGTGGCCAGCTCATGGCTGCCAAGGTCTACCCCTGGGTGGCCAAGACCCGTCGCTCCACCCCCGGTGTCTCCCTGATTTCGCCCCCGCCCCACCACGATATCTACTCCATCGAGGACCTCGCCCAGCTCATCTATGACTGCAAGCGGGCTAACCCGTCCGCCCGCGTCCACGTCAAGCTGGTGTCTGAAATCGGTATCGGCACCGTGGCCGCAGGCGTCACTAAGGCTAAAGCGGACGTCGTGCTCATCTCGGGCCACGACGGCGGCACCGGCGCAGCCCCGCTCAACTCCCTCAAGCACGCAGGTGCACCCTGGGAGCTCGGCCTGGCTGAAGCCCAGCAGACCCTCATGATTAACGGCCTGCGCGACCGCGTTGTCGTCCAGGCGGACGGCCAGCTCAAGACCGGCCGCGACGTCATCATCGCCGCCCTGCTGGGGGCCGAAGAATACGGCTTCGCCACCGCACCGCTGGTCGTTGAAGGCTGCATCATGATGCGCAAGTGCCACCTGGATACCTGCCCCGTGGGCGTCGCTACCCAGAACCCCGACCTGCGTGCCCGCTTCACCGGCCAGGCAGACCATGTGGTCAACTTCTTTGAGTTCATCGCTGAAGAGGTGCGCGAATACCTGGCCCAGCTGGGCTTCCGCACCCTGGACGAAGCTATCGGCCACGCCGAGGTGCTCGACATGTCCCAGGCCATTGACCACTGGAAGGCAGACGGGCTCGACCTGACCAAGGTACTGACCTCAACCGCCGTCGACTACGAGGGTCAGGGCATCCGCCACCTCAAGGACCAGGACCACGAACTGGACCAGCACATCGACAACACCTTCATTGCAGCTGCCCAGGAAACCCTGAGCGCTCGCACCCCGGTCACCATTGACTCACAGGTGGTCAACACCGATCGCTCCGTGGGCACCATGCTGGGCCACACCGTCACCAAGACCTTCGGTATTGAGGTGCTGGACCACGACTCCATCACCCTCAACCTCACCGGCCACGCCGGCCAGTCACTGGGCGCCTTCCTGCCGCAGGGCATCACCATCCGCCTGACCGGTGACTCCAACGACTATGTAGGCAAGGGTCTCTCCGGCGGCCGCATTATCGTGGCTCCGGACGCCGCAGCCCCCCTGGTTGCCGAAGAGAACGTGGTTGCCGGTAACGTCATCGGCTACGGTGCCACCAGCGGTGAAATGTTCATCCGCGGTATCGTCGGTGAGCGATTCCTGGTACGTAACTCCGGTGCCACTGCCGTTGTTGAAGGCATCGGCGATCACGGCTGCGAATACATGACCGGTGGTAAAGCCCTGATTCTGGGCTCAACCGGCCGTAACTTCGGTGCGGGCATGAGCGGCGGTACCGCCTACGTGCTCGACCTGGACATGGCTAAGGTCAACAAGCAGTCCCGTGAATCCGGCGAACTTGGCTTCCTGGAACTAACCGAGGACGACCGCGCCGAGGTTGCCCAGCTGCTGACCCGCCACCGTACCGAGACCGGCTCAACCCTGGCGTCCGCCCTGCTGGAGGACCTGGAGGGCACCTACGCCCGCATCACCAAGGTACTCCCGCGCGACTTCGCCGCCGTACAAGCTATCCGTGCCGAGGCCGAAGCCGCCGGCGAAGACACCGAATCCATGCAGGTTTGGAACAAGATTTTGGAGGTGACCGCTCGTGGCTGATCCCCGCGGTTTTCTGAAAGTAACCACCCGTCAAGACCGACCCAAGCGCCCCGTCCCCGTGCGCATCCTTGACTGGAACGAGGTGCAGGTCGCCCAGAACTCAGCGGTTCTCAAGACCCAGGCCTCCCGCTGTATGGACTGCGGCGTTCCCTTCTGCCACGTCGGCTGCCCCCTGGGCAACCTGATTCCCGAATGGAACGACCTGACCTGGCGCGAGCAGACCGAAAAGGCTGTGGAACGCCTGCACGCGACCAACAACTTCCCTGAGTTCACCGGACGCGTCTGCCCGGCTCCCTGCGAAACCTCCTGTGTGCTGGGCATCAACCAGCCCGCAGTGACCATCAAACAGATCGAGTACTCGATCGCCGAGCAGGCTTTCGAGGGCGGCTACATCGAGCCGATCATGCCCGACCGCATGCTCGATAAGACCGTCGCCGTAGTCGGTTCAGGCCCCGCCGGTCTAGCCGCTGCCCAGCAGCTCACCCAGGCAGGTTTTACCGTTGCTGTCTTCGAACGCGACGACAAGGTCGGCGGCCTGCTGCGCTACGGCATCCCCGACTTCAAGCTAGAAAAAGATATCGTTGATCGCCGTATCGAGGTCATGAAGGCAGAGGGCACCCGCTTCCGCACCGGCGTTGAAATCGGCAAGGACATCACCTGGGATGACCTCAAGCGCCGCTACGACGCCGTCATCGTTGCCACCGGCGCAACCGCCCCCGCGCCCTGCCCATCCCCGGGGCCGACCTGGACGGCGTCCACTACGCCATGCCCTACCTGACCGAAGCCAACCGCGTGGTAGCCGGCGACCTCGCCGCCCCCACCATCGACGCAGCGGGTAAGCACGTAATCGTACTCGGTGGCGGCGACACTGGCTCAGACTGCATCGGCACCGCCGTCCGCCAGGGAGCTGCGTCCATCACCACCCTGGCCATCGGCGCCCAGCCCCCGGCAGGCCGCGCCGATCACGAGCCCTGGCCCATGTTCCCCAAGGTCTTCGAGGTATCCTCATCACACGAAGAAGGTGGTGAACGCAAGTACCTGGCCTCAACCGTCGAATTCGTGGGCGAAAACGGTAAACTCACCGGCCTCAAGGTCGCAGAAACCGAATACCTACCCGACGGCCGCCGAGTGCCCAAGGCAGGCACCGAACACGTAATCCCCGCAGACCTGGTCTTCCTGGCTCTGGGCTTCACCGGCCAGGAAAACGACGCCATCACCACCCAGGTCGGCGCTGAACTCGACCGCCGCACCAACGTGGCCCGCGACGAGAACTACATGACCAACGTCCCCGGCGTCTTCTCCTGCGGCGACGCCGGACGCGGGCAGTCCCTGGTGGTCTGGGCTATCGCCGAAGGACGGGCCTGCGCCGCAGCCGTCGAAAAGCACCTGACCGGCTCCACAGAACTGCCCTCACCGGTAGCTCCCAGCGACCGGGCGATTGATTTGGCGCTCTAGTAAAGAAACCGGCCCCGCCTCAGAATCTCTGGGGCGGGGCCGGTTTTCTGTGGGTGTCTTAGAACTTCCCTTAGGCGAGAGCGGCTATTGCCTCGACCAGCGGTTCAACCTGCTCTTGACTGGAGTAGTCAACGGTTTTGCGGGTGAAGCTGTCGAGCATCTGCTGGTTAGCTTCAGTTTTCTTGGGCAGGGCGGCGATAGCGGAGCGGATGCCCACCATCACGGTTTTGTGCTTGAAAGAAAGCCGGGTGTGGTCGAGGCCGCCGCGCAGGTGAAAGGTGCCGAGGGCGTCCTGAACCAGGGTCTCACCCAGGTTCTTGGCCAGCAGGGCATCGAGCTTCTGCTGGCTTGCCCCCGCCAAGCCACTGAACGAGACGGTGAAGAGGGCAAAGGGCTTGACCCTCAGCTCCTGCTCGTACTTTTTGAGCTCCTGGGCGCCGGTGAGGAACCCGCCGTAGTCGCTCAGGCCCGCCACCAGGACGTCCGCGTCGGCTACAGCGCGTTCGGTTAGCTGGTCTACGGGGAGTAGCTGGGTGGTAAAGCGCCCCTCTAGGTGCTGGCTGATCCAGCGGGCGTACTGCTCGGTGTAGCCGTACTGGCTACCGTAGGCAATTAGTAGTGTTTTCATTGCTAGGCGGCTGCGATGTCGGTCAGGTAGGTTTCAACCTCGGCGATCAGGGGCCTGGTCCATTCGCGGTTGGTGTGGTCGGCGCCGCCGTTTTCGAAGGCCTCGATGAGCTGCTTGTCGTATTCGTTCTGCTTGGGCTTGAGCTTGTAGGCGGTCTTGACGCCGGTCAGAGCGGTCTTGTGGAGCTTGGATATTTCGTCCATCTTGAGGCCCCCGCGGAAGTGGAAGGCGGGGCGGTCACCGGCGACGTCTGCCTTGTAGCTCTTCAGGACGCGCTCGTCCAGGTAAGAGCGGGGGTAAACCTCGGTGCCGTTGAAGGAGACGGTGTAGAAGACGCGGTTGGGTACCTTGAGCATGGCTTCGCGGCGCTTACGCAGGGTGGGGGCGCCGGTGAGGAAGCCACCCAGGTAGCTGGCGCCGACGATGAGAACGTCTGCTGCTTCGATCATCTCGTCGGTGGCTTCGGCAACGGGGGAGAGGGAGACCTGAGGGGCGGACGCGTGGGCGCGCAGGTCTTCGGCAATCCAGTGGGCGTAGCGTTCGGTGTGGCCGTAGGTTGAACCGAAGAGGATCAGGACGTTGGGGGTAGGCATGGGCACTCTTTCGTTTGTTTGCGGGCCGGTGGCTTACCGGGGCTTCTGCATACAGAATACCGCGCTACCGGTGTGTGTCCTCAAAGCTGACAAGCCAGATGACACAATTTGTTTGTTTATGACTGTTTATGTGTGTTTTGGTGGGATTTGTGTCGAATATTTACACAAAAAGTGCCCAATTCCTCCACCAAAACCTCACGAAACAACGTATAATGAGGTGTGGACATGTTGGTTTCATGCTGACTATCTGTGAATATGTTGGTTGTTGATTCCCTATCGACAGAAACCGCACCAAAGGTTCTCAGACCCCTACAAACCTAAGGTTGATTGATGAGACGCGCAAAGATTGTTTGTACTATTGGCCCCGCAATTTCTGCTCCCGAGAAGATTGCAGCGGCTATCGAAGCGGGCATGAACGTCGCCCGCCTGAACATGAGCCACGGTGACCACGAGGTTCATACCAACTCATACGCAACCATCCGCGAGCAGGCTGAAAAGCTTGGTCACAACGTCGCGATTCTCGCCGACCTTCAGGGCCCCAAGATTCGCCTCGAAACCTTCAAGAACGGCGCCGAGGTGATCGAACCCGGTGACACCTTCAAGATCACCACTGAAGACGTTGAAGGCACCAAGGAAATCTGCGGCACCACCTTCAAGGGCCTGCCCGGCGACGTCAAGCCCGGCGACACCCTGCTGATTGACGACGGCAAGATCCGCCTCGAAGCTATCGAGGTCAACGAGACCACCGTGACCACCCGCGTCATCGTCGGTGGCCCCATCTCCAACAACAAGGGCATCAACCTGCCCGGCGTTGCTGTCTCCATTCCCGCCCTGACCGAAAAGGACGAACGCGACCTGCGTTTCGCCCTGAACCTGGGTGTTGACATTATCGCTCTCTCCTTCGTCCGCTCCGGCGACGACATCCAGCGCGTCCACGAAATCATGGCAGAAGAGGGCCGCAAGATTGCCGTCATTGCCAAGATTGAAAAGCCCCAGGCTGTTGAAAACCTGCAGGACATCGTCGACAAGTTCGACGGCATCATGGTAGCCCGTGGCGACCTGGGTGTGGAATTCCCCCTCGAAGAGGTTCCCCTGGTACAGAAGCGCGCCATTGAGCTGGCCCGCCGCTGGGCAAAGCCCGTCATCGTGGCAACCCAGGTACTGGAAACCATGATTCAGAACCCCACCCCCACCCGTGCAGAGGCCTCCGACTGCGCTAACGCTATCCTCGATGGCGCCGACGCCGTCATGCTCTCCGGTGAAACCTCAGTGGGTAAGTACCCCATCATCACCATCCAGACCATGGCTCGCATCATCAAGTCCACCGAAGAGCGCGGCCTCTTCCGTGTTCCCGAACTGGGCACCTCACCCCGCACCCGTGGCGGCGCTATCACCCGCGCAGCTGTGAACATTGCTGACCAGCTGGATGTTAAGTACATCGCTACTTTCACCCAGTCCGGTGACACCGCCCGCCGTCTGGCCCGCCTGCGTCCGGCCAAGCCCGTGCTGGCTCTGACCCCTGAGCCCTCCGTCCGCGCCTTCCTGTCCCTGCTGTGGGGTGTTGAAGCTGCTGTTTCACCCACCGCTAAGGACACCGATGAGATGACCGCCGTGGTTGACCGTTACATGCTGGCCAATGGCCTGGCTGAAGCCAACGACATGATTGTCATGGCAGCAGGTTCACCTCCCGGCGTTGCTGGCTCCACCAACACCGTCAAGGTCCACCGTGTTGGTGACCTTGATGACGCCGGCGCTGTGCTGCCCGAAGCTCGCGAAACCGTCGGTCCCTTCACTGACTAAGTGACTAAAGGATAAACGGCTCCGTGAAGCCACGCTGAGGGCCCCGCCACTTCAAGACCTGAAGTGGCGGGGCCTTTGTCTCTGTAGACTGGTTGATATGACAAATACTTTTCTCACTCGCTCCACCGTTATCGACGCGCCCCTTGAGCGCGTCCGCTCCCTGCTTGAGGACCTGCACGCCTGGGAAAACTGGTCGCCCTGGCAGGAGCAAGACCCCGCCATGCAGCAGACCTACTCGGGTGCCGAGAGGGGTGTCGGCGCAAAGATGGCCTGGGCTGGTAACAAGAAGGCCGGTGAGGGTCGCATGACTGTAGTGACGGCGGAGGACAACCTGGTTGAGGTTGATATTGAATTCATCAAGCCCTGGGCCGCTCAGAACCGTAGCCACTTCAAGCTGCAGCCTACCGAGGGCGGTACCGCAGTTGCCTGGTCGATGAGCGGTGAGCAGAACCTGATGATGAAAGCAATGTTCAAGGTCTTTAATATGCAAAAGCGCATCGGTGCTGATTTTGAGTGCGGATTAGCCCGTCTCAAGGCGGCGGCAGAGGGTTAGGACGCCCGCCTCACCTAAGTTGCCTGCGGGAAGCTATTCGTCATATAGGGGTCATAGTTGCCTATTGTGATTGATGAATGAACTTTAACCTGACTGACAGGTGTAGACTGGTTCCTGGTGATTCAGGACCGGAGATTTGGTTTTGAATCGAACCGCCGTAGGAACCACAAGATCAAAGCCTGGCTTCGGTCTTGTCTCCTCACCAGCCCGCCCGCCCCGTCACGGGGCGGGCGGGTTTTTTGTAAAGATTATTTCGCTTGATGAGCAGCGCGAGCTGGCCTAAAAATGAAATGGGGTTCAAAAAGGGGTTTACACTATTTTTGAGAGGGCAAAGAAAAGCCCCCGACCTGGAATGTTTCACCAGGTCGGGGGCGTGCTATGTGCCCAAGGTGGGACTAGAAGAGGAAGACGCTATGCAGCGAGTGCTCTCTGAGTGGTGCCGCCGTCTACATAGCGTCCGTTGAAGAGTCAACCCCAGCTCCAGCAGATATCTACTACACTATCTGCTCTGCAGCTAAAGACGCTGGAGCGGTACCCGTCTATGTAGGGCAATCCGGATACGGAACCCATTTAGACCGAGATGGCGACGGCGTCGGCTACGAGTAGAAATAGTAAAGCCCTCAAAAGCACCCGTATGAAAGCTATGGCACAAGAGATTGCAGGCTTAGCTAACGAGAATGCTGCCCTCAAACAGCAACTGGCGAGGCTAGGAGATCAGCCCACCATTGATGAAATCGAGCTCGCCAATGAAGAAGCGGCACGCATCCTTGCGGAAGCTCGCGCTCAAACCTTCGTGGAAGTCGCCCGTGCATGGAACGAAGGGCATGAGAAGTGGAAACACGCACACAGCCAAGGGGAGTTTATCCCTTCGCCTTTACGTACGGCTTCTGTAGAAATTGCAGAAATCTTGGGAGAAATCGGAGATTTCAGCGCACCATCTTTGGTATTTATGCCTTACGAGCAGGCGCAGGCGACACTATCAGGAAATAAGGAAGAAGGGATTGAGGGCTATCTGAATGAGCTGGGACGCCCTGAGAATGGTGAAAGCATCACACAACATACAGTCATTGAGCTTCGCCCGATGTACACCGGAGATAGCAATGATGACTGTTCTACTGGTTTATCTGGCATGATTGATGATGATTTTTTGGGGTTTGTAACTGCATACAATGCTAAGGGTTGCAAAGAATTATTTACAATTCTTTCATCAATGGGAATCAGCGTTATGACTACAGCAGAGTTAAAAATCTCAGCAAGTTCAAAGACTGGTTCTTTGAGAACAAAATCAGTTGTGATGATGCCTGAAAATCGTGTGGCACAAGACGCAGCTGTGCGTTTGAGAAAATGTGTCAAAGTGATAAATAGTATTTATGCTTCTAATGTAGTCGTTCGTTGAATTGATTAGGATAACCGATAAAGCTAAGCCCCATGCAAGCTCTCTAAATCGAACTCGCTGAGCTGTCTGAGTTGACTCAGAGCATCGGATGAGCCTTGGAAAGCCCGTCGCGAGCAAGTTGATGGGAATCGTTATTCATGATGTGCAACAAATGAGCTCAGCTAATCGGTAAGTTTAATGACAGTCATATCTACCACTATCTAAGGAGCCACAATGGCACTTTCCCCCAGCACCGGCGCAATCCTTGCCTGGACTCTTATCAGCGAATGCCCGCACCCTGCCAACATCGGTGAAATCCTAGCCCCAGGGGAACAACCTGTGGCCTCATTTAAGACCTTTCGCGACTCCGCGACCTTCACCAACAAGCGCATGATTGTGCGTGATGCTCAGGGGCTTACTGGCAAGAAGATTGAGATGTACTCTCTGCCTTATAAGTCCATCGATATGTGGTCTTCAGAGAACGCAGGCACTTTCGACCGCGACGAAGAGCTTGAGCTCTGGACCCGCGTAGGGCACATCAAGGTCAAGATTCGCAAGGGGCTCGACATTCGCCGTATTGACCAGCTTATCAGCGTAGGTATCTTAGGGGGTCTTTAACCCGCTCAGAGAGTTTACTTGGTGGATAATTTGGAACAAATTCTGTCCTTCTTCAACAGTGGCGTGAGCGCCAACGTCTTTTCTCTACTGTCGCTCATTGTGGCCTTGGGGGCGCTATTTTTTGCTTTCAAACAGACTCGCGCTGCTAACAAAGCCAATGAGATTGCCGAGCTTGCGGCTAAGTCTGCTAAAGAAGCTAACCGGATTGCCCAAGACGCAAATGGGTATGGTGCCAAATCTCTTGAAATCTCTAAGGAGGCAAACGCTTTATCGCGTGAAGCCAACGATTACACGCGCAAATCATATGAAAGGGAATTGGGGAGAGGGTTCATCTCTCTAGAATGGATTTTAGTACCTTTGCATCCTGAAACTAGGCAACGCTGCACAAACGTCCCTAACATGTATATCACAGTGCCAAATTGGCAGATTCAGCTTACAAACACAGGAATCGGCAGTTCCTACAGAGTATGCGTAAGCGTGAGGGCATTTGGGCACTTTAGTTCATACGAAGCTCTTGAACTCAGCGGCGGAGATACAGCTACATGGAACCTGCATACCGAGCTCCAAGAAAGGCTTTATCGTTACCTTCAAGAAGTCACGAACCAATTTGACGACCTATTACCTTGGAATTTAGAAGGCTTTGGCACTTCAGTCAGATGGAAAGATTTTGATGGGATCAAGCAGTCTACCTCTGAAGAGCAAGTAATCAAGATAGCCTTCACAAACCGCCCTAATGCTGAGTAATAGACATCGAGTACCCTGAAGAACGTCACAAATGCCCCGGTTCTCATGAGTGAGCCGGGGCTTTCCTACGTTATAGAATCTAGAGCCAAGCTGGCCGGTGGAACAGGCGGTAAAAGAACTTACCCAATGTCCCCATTTGCTCGTATCGCTGAATCTCTTGGGAACGAGCGTTCAAATCATCAATTATCTGCTGGCTTTTACGCATCCGCTCTTCATGTTCTGCTTGCAGACGTGGCTTAGCTTCCTCCCAGTAGGTCAGATTTTTTGCGTTCTCTTCCCTGAGGGCGTTCATTGCTGCCTCAAGCGAGTGAGCATTGTAATCAGTTTGAGTCATTCTTCCACCTCCCAGCAATGAGATCTTCAAGTAGCTGAATCCAGCTATCTAAAGAAGCCTGGTACACTTTCAAGCTTGCAACGGATTCTGTTTCTCTAGATTCTACAGAACTAAGCAAGTAATCGAGGTTCTTTTGAGCAAGTTCACGTTGGAATTGTGCAAGTTGAGCAGGGCTAACGGTCTCAGCTAAGTCTGAGATACGATTATCATTTAATAGCTTTTTCAGTTTGACGTGGGAAGAATTTATAGAGTTCAGGAGAACTTCGACTCTTCGCCACACATCTTGTTCTATGAACTTCTTATGATCTGCCAACTCTATTGCTAGCTCGGTATCGTTTGCAGATAAACCTTTATCCTGCGCGAACTGGTCAATCATCTTCCCAGCAGCCATCGATTCCAATGAGGGGCTACCGTCGAAGCGTGAAACTGCCCATTGGATGCGATCTTTGAAGTCAGCTCGTTTTGCCTCTTCTTTTCGAGCTTTATTTGTTCCCCATGCAATCCAGGCAGCAACACTTGCTGCAAGGACAGCTAGAGCGTTTGTGTTCCTTGAAATCTCACCGATAAGTCGCCACTGCTCTGATTCCAGGTCAACAACAGACGTGAAGAACCAAACAATGATGTTGATACTAATCGCGAACGCAACAATGAACCAGAGTGTCACTCCAAGTGGGTATAGCCAGCGCCATCTAGAATTTGCCATCTTATCTACTTAGCGACTTCAATCCCACCGGGGGTCCACTGGACTGTGAGAGAGGTGGGCAGGTCACCCATGGGGGGGCGGCAGAGGGTTGGGTATTGTCGTCCTGATAGAACCATTCAAGGGGGATGTCGGTAGCTTCCGCGGCTCTTTCGATTAGTTCGTCGGGCACACTGCGAGCGCCTGATTCATAGCGGGAGTATGTGACTGTTGATACGCCTACCTTTTCTGCGAACGCCGCTTGTGTAAGGTCGACGTGCTCTCGTGCTTTGCGTAGGCGGTCGAGGATGGTAAAGGTTGGTAGGGTCATGGTTCTATTTTGCCTTAGTGGATATATTTTTGCCAGAACTGAGCAATAAGAGATGGTTTTATTTCCGTCATGGTGTACTGTTTATGATTAATGGATATTGTTATATCCATTCAGGAAGACGTTTTTACTTTACGGTTCTTGATTCCTGGTCTTGAGGCTTGCGACCTCGGGCGAACACAAGCAACCGCCCGGTTCGCTAGCGCTCACAGGGGAGATTCATGCCCCGCCTTGCGGCGGATTCCGTTCGCTCTTGTGTGCTGACGCACCTGATCACTCCATCGAGCCAGATTTCGCCGAATAAGCAATCACCGAATAATGTTAGTTCTCAGGGCTTAGAAGAAAATCGAAGAAATCCTAGCTCCGAAATATCCCAGCTATCTCGGAACCGGGTTCTGCAACATCATAGGAACCATAAACATTATGCACACCAAAATCTATGGAGCTATTTTCTATACCCTTGCACTGGTCCTAGCCATCTGGCTTTATCCTCGACACCCGGTTCTCTGCGGGATTGCAATCGGGCTCTTTGCCCTGGCGCTAGTGCTGCGGGGAATAGCCCTCATCTTGCGCCACAATAGCAAGGATAGGAAAGGCAGAAAGGAAACACTATGAAGCAGAGTAGAAAAACACTGATAGCCCTCAACGTTGCCATACTAGCTCTATCAGTAACACTGGTCATCATGCAGATAGCTCAGGGTAATACCGGCATGGCAATTCTCTGGGGTGTGCTGGCAGCAGCTAACGCGGCAACTTTGGCACTGCATCTCAAAGCAGGCGGTCGCAATGGCTAAAACCGTTATCGTCAGCACCATCGAGCTAGCCACCTTCCTAGGGCTTACTAAGCAAGGGCTATACAAACGAGGTGAGCTACCACCGGCTGACTTTATCTCTGTTGGAGGGCGTGAGTGTTGGCTTCCAGATACTGCTGAAACCTGGGATAAAGCCTATCGAGAAAAACACGGAGCTGGACGTCCTGCACGTAAAACGGAACGAAGTGAGAAATAGCGGTTATTCACCTGGTGATGCCGGGGTAATATCCGGATTCTCAGCGAAGGTATGGTTCTCGTGTCAACAAAAAACCCTCTCCTGTCAACGGGAGAGGGTTCGTATCGCTCTGACGAGGCGTTTTATGGTGCCCAAGGTGGGACTCGAACCCACACTCCGAAGAACCGCATTTTGAGTGCGGCGCGTCTGCCAATTCCGCCACTTGGGCAAGTGCGAAAGCTCTTCTACAATACACGTTTTTGCCCGCTAAAAGCCAATCGGCCCTCACCCTGGAAGAAAGAACCCGCCCCCGACTAAGATAGGAATCGATGAGGGTACGCACCGTCACCCGTTGCATGCACGCCCACAAGGTTGTGCGCGTGCGAAAATAGATAGCGAACCTCAACTAAACGCTGAAACGACCTAAGGAGCAGGGTATGTCAGAGCAGACCACCCAGGAGCCCGAGAACCACGATCAGCAGCCCGCACGCACCGTCGTCGTCGCTGAAGACGAGGCGCTGATTCGCCTCGACATCGTCGAAATCCTCAAAGACCAGGGCTTCAACGTCATCGCCGAAACCGACAACGGCAAAAAGGCTGTAGAACTGGCTGAGGAGCACCGCCCCGACCTGGTGCTCATGGACGTCAACATGCCCATCATGGACGGCATCGAAGCAGCCGGCCAAATCAGCGAGAAGCAGCTGGCGCCGGTCGTCCTACTCACCGCTTTCAGCCAGAAAGAACTGGTAGATCGCGCCACTGAGGCAGGTGCCATGGCTTATGTGGTCAAGCCCTTCACCCCCAACGATCTCATCCCTGCTATCGAGGTGGCCATCAGCCGCTACGAGCAGATTCGGGCTCTCCAAGACGAAGTCACCAGCATCAAGGAGCAATTTGAGACCCGCAAGCTGGTCGACCGCGCTAAGTCACTGCTGATGACCAAGATGGGGCTCAGTGAGCCTGAGGCCTTCCGCTGGATTCAGAAGACCTCCATGGACCGCCGCCTGTCCATGCGCGAGGTGGCAGAAACCATCGTCAAGCAGGTGCAGTAGGGGAGTACCCCGCAGCCTATAGCAAGGCCCGCCCCGGCCGTGAAGCTGGAGCGGGCTTTGCTGTCTTTAGACGTAGGGTTCAAAAAGAAGAGGGGCGGACGCCTGCTGATGGGGTAGGCGTCCGCCCCTTCTTTCATGGTGCTAGAGGGCGTCCTTGTGGTCGCTCTTAGTTCCGATTCCCCAGAGGGTGATAGCTGCACTCACTGTGACAGCTGCCCACCAGAGACCGCCTTGACTCAGGGCCGTCACGGTGAAAATCAGGGTCAGGACCAGGAAGATGTTGCCGATGAGTTTACGGCGTGCTGCGGTCATGGTGGGCCTTTCGTGTACTCAGAGTTAGTGGGCTGCTGCCAGGCTGCCTTCGCGCTCGTCGGCCTCGGGCAGGTCGTCCTCGTCCGCGCCGAAGGCCTTAGTAACGCGCTCGGTGAGGGAGGCGATGGCGGCGTCACCAGTGACGTTGGTGGCGGTGCCGAAGGAGTCCTGAGCCAGGTAGAGGGCAATCATCAGGGCAATCATGGACTCGTCGAAGCCCAGCATGGACTGGAGCAGGCCGATAGCGGTCATGACTGCACCACCGGGGACGCCGGGGGCGGCAACCATCATCAGGCCCAGAACCAGTACCACGGGAATCATGGCGGTGAAGCTCAGGGAGCCGCTGGTCATGTACACCACGGCTACCGCGCAGGAGGTAATGGTGATCATGGAGCCGGAGAGATGGATGGTGGCGCACAGGGGGATAGCGAAGTCCACAATCTTGCCCTTGATACCCACGTTCTTAGCTGAGGCTACGGTCACGGGGATGGTGGCAGCCGATGACTGGGTGCCGATAGCGGTGAAGTAGGCGGGCAGCATGCCGCGCAGCATGGTGATGGGGTTGCGTTTGGTAGCTGCGCCGGCGACGGTGTACTGGATAGCCAGCATGACCCAGTGCAGGATGATGACCATGATGAAGACCTTGCCGAAGACCGCAAGAATCTGGCCGACCTGGCCGGCCATGGTCATGTTTGCAAAGACACCCACGATGTGGACGGGCAGCAGGGGGATGATGACGTAGCCCAGGAGCTTTTCGATGATGGTTTGGAAGTCCTGGAAGAGGTTCAGCATGTTCTTGCTGTTCAGGGCGGTGATGCCCAGGCCCATGATGAAGGCCAGAATTAGGGCGCTCATGACCGACATGATGGGGTCAAGAGTGAATTCCAGGTAGCCGGCAGAGAGGGCTTCTTCAGGGTTCTCGAAGGCAGTGAGCTGCTGGCCCTTGAGGATGATGGGGTAAATGAAGTGGGCCACGGTCACTGCAAGGAAGCCCGCTGCGATGGAGGAGGTGTAGGCCAGCCCCACGGTGGTGCCCAGCAGCTTGCCAGCGCCCTTGGCTAGTGAGCCGATACCGGGCACGATGAAGCCGATGATGATCAGCGGAATCGCGAAGCTCAAGAAGGCACTAAAAATAGTGGAGAAGGAGACGAAGAGCTGGACGACGAAGTCGGTGGGAATGGAGGTTCCCAGGGCGTCGTTGATGCCGGAGATAAGGCCGGGGGTGAAGGCACCGATGAGGATACCGCCGATGATAGCGACGATAATCCACACGAGCAGAGGAATCTTCTTCATGGGGTTCCTTGGTGTTGTGTGGTCTTGTGTGCGTTTGCACGGACTGCCAGTTTATCAGGATGCCGTCAGCAGCGCCCGGGGATAGGGAGCGGACACTGGTGGTTAGGGTAGGTCGATGATGTTATTGGTAATGCGGGCGGTGGCAATGAGCTTGCCTGCCTCGTCAGTGATATCAATGGCATGGACGCAGACGGTGCGGCCCAGCTTGACTGCCCGGCAGGTCGCGGTGATGGTGCCGGAACGAACCGAGCGCAGGTGGGTGATGTTCAAATCAACGCCCACAGCAGCCTTCTTCTGCTCGGCCACCGAAAGAAAGGCAGAGATAGACCCCAGGGTTTCTGCCAGGGCGGCAGAAGCACCCCCGTGAAGCAGACCCACCGGCTGGGTATTGCCCTCCACCGGCATAGTGGCGACGGTCAGTTCGGGGGAGGCTTCCAGAATCGTGATGCCCAGCTTCTGCGCCAGGGTCCCCGCGCCTAGCCGTTCAAGTATCTGCTGGTAGCGGGCGTCCTGCTCCTGGGTCTCGGTCATGGGTGCTCCTTAGAAAATAGGGGGAGATTGTCTGCCTTCAATCGTAGGGCAGGGGCAGGCGGTAGGATGGTAGGCGTGATGACTAGACCTGAAACTTCTGCACCTGCACCCGGTAAGCTCATGCTCATTGACGGGCATTCCCTGGCTTTCCGTTCTTTCTACGGCACCCCGGTGGATGTCTTTGTGAACGCTGAGGGCCAGCACACCAATGCGGTTCATGGCTTCCTCTCAACCCTGATTTCTCTGATTAAAAATGAGCAGCCCAGCCACATTATTGTGGCCTTTGACCTCTCTGGTGGAACCTTCCGCACCGAGGAATACGGTGAGTATAAGGGTGGGCGTAATGAAACCCCGCAGGAGTTCTTTGGTCAGATTGAGCTGATTCAGAAGGCCCTGGCGGCCCTGAATATTCCTTCTGTGACCCTGCCGCGCTATGAGGCTGACGATATTGTCGCTACCTACACCCGTCAGGGGCGGGAGGCTGGCTTTGAGGTGCAGATTGTGTCGGGTGACCGCGATGCCTTCCAACTGGTGAGCGATACCGTTACCGTGCTTTATCCGGTGACCACCGGCCCTACCAAGGGCATCCGCTACATGACCCCGGCCGCCGTCGAGGAGAAGTATAAGGTTGCACCTCACCTTTACCCCGATCTTGCTGCCCTCACCGGCGAGCAGGCAGACAACCTGCCGGGCGTGCCCGGCGTGGGCCCGGGCTTTGCCGCCAAATGGATTAACGAATACGGCGACCTCAAGGGCGTGCTAGACAACGCCGAGAAGATCAAGGGTAAGAAGGGTGAGGCCCTGCGCGAGCATATCGACGACGTGCTGCGCAATCGCCGCCTCAACCGCCTGGTGGACGACCTTGACCTGCCGGTCACCCTCGATGATGCTGAGGGCTACGGCCCTAACGCTGAGGAGCTTGAAGAGCTCTTTGACTACCTAGAGTTCAACTCCATCCGCAAGCGCGTCGCTGAGCTCTTTGAGGGCATGCAGCAAACTACACCTGCGGTTGAGATTGATATCGAAGCGGTAGAAACTATCACCAGCGCGGGCGCCCTCACCGCCTTCCTGGCAGCTGCCCCCGAAGCGCTCGCGGCGGTTGAGCGGTCGGTTGAAGTACCTGAACGCCTGGCGCAGGCCATCACCCTCTGGCCCATGGTTGATGAGCATGCCGGTGAAAAGGGGCTGGCCCACGGCCAGGCCCTGCACGGCCTCATGCTGGTTGCCGGTGCCCACGCAGCCTACCTTGATTTTGAGAAGCAGGCGGACGGCGTCCGCGCGGCTCTGCGCGACTGGCTGGGGGACGCGTCCGCCCCCAAAATTACCTTCGATGTTAAGCAGAACTTTAAGTCGCTAGCCGCCTACGACCTGCCCCTGGCAGGCGTTATCGAAGACCCGGTGCTCTCCTCCTACGTCTGTGGCTTCATTCCCACCGCCCGTCGCCGCGGCCACCGCGAAATGCTTGAAGACTTGACCCGCGATTACCTGGGCCAGACCTACCCCGCCGCACCCGAACAAGAGGACCAGGGCGAACTCTTCTCCCTGGAACCGGCTGTCGATACCGCCCACCAGGCGCTCCTTGCCCGCTACGTCCAAGAACTGGCCTACGCCCTACACCTTGACCTGGTCGCCAAAAACCAGCTCGGCCTCTACGAAGAAATTGAGCTGCCGGCTGCGTCCGCCCTGGCCCGCATGGAAATTGCCGGTGTAGCAATCGACGCCAGCGCCATCTCAGAACTCAAGGGCTACTACGGCGAACACGTCACCCGCGCCACCGAAGCGGCCTACGAGATTCTGGGTCACGAGGTCAACCTTTCGTCCCCCAAGCAGCTGCAGGGCGTCCTCTTCGACGAGCTAGGCCTACCGACCACCCGCAAGCTCAAGAGTGGCTACTCCACCGACGCCGACTCGCTTGCGGGAATCCTCGGCCAGGTAGACCCCGAAAGCCAGGGGGCCTCCTTCCTGGGCGAGTTGCAAACCTACCGCGACTACACCAAGCTCAAGCAGACCGTTGAGGGGCTGGGCAAGGCAACCGCCGCGGACGGCCGCATCCACACCACCTACCAGCAGAACGTCGCAGCTACCGGTCGCCTTTCATCAACCGACCCCAACCTGCAGAACATCCCGATTCGCACCGAAGAAGGCCGCAAGATCCGCGACGCCTTTGTCGTGGCCCCCGAACCGGTTGACGGCACCGACTACACCACCCTGCTGACCGCAGACTACTCCCAGATTGAAATGCGCATCATGGTGCACCTGTCGGACGATGAAGACCTCATCGCCGCTTATCAGGCGGGGGAGGACCTGCACCGCTTCGTCGGCTCAGAGGTATTCGGGGTAGCGCCAGAAGATGTGACCCCCGAGATGCGCTCTAAGGTCAAGGCCATGAGCTACGGCCTTGCCTACGGCCTCTCACCCTTCGGCCTATCAAAGCAGCTGGGGATCAGCGTGGACGAAGCGACCAGCCTGCGCACCAACTACTTCCAGCGCTTTGGTAAGGTCGGCAGGTTCCTGCGCTCCATCGTGCGTGAGGCCCACAAGACCGGCTACACCGAGACTATGTTTGGCCGCCGCCGCGCCCTGCCTGACCTGGCCTCGTCCAACCGTCAGCGCCGCGAAGCCGCCGAACGCGCAGCCCTCAACTCGCCCATTCAGGGAACTGCCGCCGACATCATTAAAATCGCCATGATCAACATCGACGAGCGCCTTCGCCGTGAAAACCTCGCCAGCCGTATGCTCCTGCAGGTACACGACGAACTGATCCTCGAAGTTGCCGCGGGTGAAGAAAAGCTCGCCGAGGCAATCCTGGTTGAAGAAATGAGCGGGGCAGCCTCCCTGCGTGTCCCCCTGGATGTCCAGGTCGGCTGGGGCCGCTCCTGGCACGAGGCAGGGCACTAGCAGGGCGGGCATAAGGTGCGCGGACGCCGGTGTAACATACCCGGGCGCGGGTTAAGACCAACATCACCCCACTTTCCCGTGAACACGCGGTGAAAACGCCCACCAAACCATTGACCGGCACCCGCACGCGCCCTAGACTTGAATCTGTGCGTGTACAGTGCCCGCTTTGGCGTGCGCCGCACCCGCACACCATATTGTCCGTATCAACGCTCAATACAGAGAACCATGCGGACCTTACCCCGCCCACAGCCACAAGCTACACCGCGGGACCCAGTAAGGCCCTGCCTGTATTGACCTAGAAAACTATCCATATTGGAGCCCTACTCTCTATGAGCACCAACGTTCCCCAGGTTGCAATCAACGACATCGGCAACGAAGAAGAATTCCTCGCAGCGGTCGACGCAACCATCAAGTACTTCAACGACGGCGATCTCGTTTCAGGCGAAGTTGTCAAGGTTGACCACGACGAGGTACTGCTCGACATCGGTTACAAGACCGAAGGCGTCATCCCCTCACGTGAACTTTCCATCAAGCACGACGTAGATCCCGACGAAGTTGTTTCTGTTGGTGACACCGTTGAAGCTCTTGTCCTCACCAAGGAAGACAAGGAAGGCCGCCTGATTCTCTCCAAGAAGCGCGCACAGTACGAGCGCGCCTGGGGCGACATCGAGAAGGTCAAGGAAGAAGACGGCGTCGTTACCGGTACCGTCATCGAGGTCGTCAAGGGTGGTCTTATCCTCGACATCGGCCTGCGTGGCTTCCTCCCCGCTTCACTCGTCGAAATGCGTCGCGTCCGCGACCTGGCACCCTACATCGGCCAGGAAATCGAAGCCAAGATCATCGAGCTCGACAAGAACCGCAACAACGTTGTTCTGTCACGCCGTGCATGGCTCGAGCAGACCCAGTCAGAGGTCCGCTCAACCTTCCTCAACCAGCTCGAAAAGGGCCAGGTCCGTACCGGCGTTGTCTCCTCCATCGTTAACTTCGGTGCCTTCGTTGACCTCGGCGGCGTTGACGGTCTCGTCCACGTATCCGAGCTCTCCTGGAAGCACATCGACCACCCCTCAGAGGTTGTCGAAGTTGGCGACGAAGTCACCGTTGAGGTCCTCGAAGTTGATCACGACCGTGAGCGCGTCTCACTGTCACTGAAGGCTACCCAGGAAGATCCCTGGCAGGCATTCGCTCGCACCCACGCACTGGGTCAGGTTGTACCCGGTAAGGTCACCAAGCTCGTACCCTTCGGCGCATTCGTTCGCGTTGAAGACGGCATCGAAGGCCTCGTCCACATCTCCGAACTCGCCGTTCGCCACGTGGACCTGGCAGAGCAGGTTGTCTCCGTCGGTGACGAACTGTTCGTCAAGGTTATCGACATCGACCTCGACCGTCGCCGCATCTCCCTGTCACTGAAGCAGGCCAACGAAGGTGTAGACCCCGAGTCCACCGAGTTCGACCCCGCTCTCTACGGCATGGCTGCAGAGTACGACGAAGAAGGCAACTACAAGTACCCCGAGGGCTTCGACCCCGAGACCAACGAATGGCTCGAAGGCTTCGAAACCCAGCGTGCAGCATGGGAGCAGCAGTACGCTGACGCCCAGGCTCGCTGGGAAGCTCACAAGGTACAGGTTGCCAAGGCTCTCGAAGCCGACGCAGAAGCAGCAGCTGCTGCCCCCGCGTCCGCTCCCGCCGAAGCTGCACCCACCTCATACTCATCCGAGAAGCCTGCCGAAACCGGCACCCTGGCTTCCGATGAGGCGCTGGCTGAGCTACGTAAGAAGCTGACCGGTAACTAATTCTCTGAATTAGTCACAGCAATCAAGGGCCCCTTCCACCTTCGGGTGGGAGGGGCCCTTGTTTGTAGGGTGCAACGTGCGTGTGAGGGCGTAGAGGCGGGCGTCATGCCTATAGTTCATGCTCAGGCTAGGGTTAGTTAACCTTGCGTTAACCTTTTCCCCAGACTATTAACAGGGCTCAAATTTTGCCTTAAGACCGTATGAACACAACCTCAAAGGGGGACTCGTGGATTCCAGCGCGAATTCGGGTTCACATCTCGCAACCCCCGCGTTGCAACGAGACACCACCGACAAATGGTGGCACCTCGCCTTCGGCGGCCTCATGGCTGTCTCACTGACACTCTTTACACTCTGGTCCCTCAACTACGTCGACCAGTCAGCTCGCACCCTCGTCCTCATCGCAGCTGTCCTTCTGGGCCTCTTCATGGCCTTCAACATCGGCGGTAACGACGTAGCGAACTCCTTCGGAACCTCCGTGGGCGCGGGTACCCTGACCATCAAGCAGGCCCTGCTCATCGCGGCTGTCTTCGAGGTATCGGGCGCTGTGATCGCTGGCGGTTCGGTCACCGACACCGTGCGTTCAGGCATCGTCGACCTGGGCGCTATCGACCTGGACCCCATGCAGTTCGTCTACATCATGATGGCAGCCCTGCTGGGCGCAGCTATCTGGCTGCTGGTCGCCACCAAGATGGGCTGGCCCGTCTCTACCACCCACTCCATCATCGGCGGTATCGTGGGTGCGGCCCTAACCATCGGCTTCACCACCGGCACCGGCGGCATGGACATGGTGCAGTGGAGCAAGATCGGCCAGATTGCCATTTCTTGGGTTCTTTCACCGCTCCTGGGCGGTCTGTTCGCCTGGGTTCTCTTTGGCTTCATCAAGAAGTACATCCTGGGCTACAACGAGAAGGTCGATGCGGCCATGCTCGAAATCAAGAAGCACCAGGAAGAAGAGCGCGCAGCCCACACCCCGCACGACGGTTTCCAGCGCATCACCGACCTGCAGCAGGACGCCTACTCCAACGCTATGCTGCGCAAGAAGAAGTTCAAGCTCAAGAAGCTTGACCCCGCGGCCCCCGAGAGCGAGTACTACCGCCAGGTGCACAAGCTTGACCAGAAGGCTAAGCGCGCTGACTCCCACCGGGCACTTGAGGTTTATGTGCCTATCCTGGCTGCCTTTGGTGCGGCTCTGATTGCAGCCATGCTGCTCTTCAAGGGTCTGGATAACCTGGAGCTGGGTATCTCAACCATGGGTAACGTCATGATTATGGTGATGGTTGCGGCTATCGCCTGGGTGAGTGTTTCCGTCTTTGCCCGCAGCCTGCAGAAGCAGGAACTCTCCCGCGCTACCTTTACCATCTTTGCCTGGTTGCAGGTCTTCACCGCAGCTGCCTTCGCCTTTAGCCACGGTGCCAACGATATCGCCAACGCTATCGGCCCCTTCGTGGCAATTCTTGATGTGCTCAAGACCGGTGCCATTGGCGACGAGGCCGTCGTGCCTATGCCCGCTCTGGTGGCCTTCGGTATCGCCCTCATCGTGGGTCTTTGGTTTGTGGGCCGTAACGTGATTGCTACCGTCGGTCACGGCCTGACCAAGATGCACCCCTCATCGGGCTTTGCCGCTGAGCTGGCCGCTGCCGGTGTGGTTATGGCTGCATCTGTTCTGGGTCTGCCCGTTTCGTCCACCCACATCCTGATCGGTGCAGTGCTGGGCGTCGGTATCGTCAACCGCTCAGCTAACTGGAAGCTCATGCGACCCATTGCCCTTGCCTGGATCATCACCCTGCCCATCTCAGCCGCTATCGGCTCGGTAGGTGTGCTGGCTATTTCAGCAATCTTCTAGGCTAAATCAACCCACTGGGTTTCACCCCACGAAATGTGCCCTGCGCCGGCTGTCAGCTCGGCCAGGGCCGTTTCTGTTTGGGCGCGGGTTGCCGCATCATCAAAAACACCCAGGGTGATGTGGGCGCCGCTGGCTGTGTAATCTGTACCCAGTACCGTGTAGCCCAGCGCACGCAGGTCGTTCTCGAAGCGTCCTGCCTCGGCGTGGGAGGCGGTAACTGTTCCCAGTCGCAGGCGTTCGCGGGGCACCAGGGGAGCGGCGTCTAGGGTGGTGACCACCGCGTCCGTATAGGCGCGCACCAGCCCACCGGCACCCAGCTTGATACCACCGAAATAGCGCACCACCACAGCGCAGATATCGGAGAGGTCGGTGGTTTCGCCGGTGCGCCCTTCGGTGCGGCGGGCCAGCAGGGCCTGGAGCATGGGAATCCCAGCGGTACCTGCGGGCTCGCCGTCGTCGTTGGAGCGCTGGGTCTGCCGGTCTGCCCCGATGATAAAAGCAGAGCAGACATGGCGGGCATCGTGGTAGGCCTTGCGCTTGGACTCAATAAAAGCGCGGGCCTCTTCTTCAGTTTCCACGCGCTGAACATAGCCGATGAACTCACTGCGCTTGATTTCTAACAGGTGCCGGGTCTCGGTGCGGGTAGCGAGCACGGTGTAGCGGTTGGCGCGGGTTTCATCAGTCATGGTGTCTATTCTAGTGTGCAGTCGGTGGAGCGCGTAGGCTGGTGGGAGCGGGCACCTGCCCGATGCTTAGAGACGAAAGGACGCCTGTGGTTGCGAGAATTGGTCTGACCGGCGGTATCGGGTCGGGTAAGTCGACGGTGGCGAAGATGCTGGTGGAGTGCGGGGCTGTGCTGATTGACGCCGATGCTATCTCCCGTCAGCTGATGGAGCCGGGCCGGGCGGTGTTGGCTGAGACCGTCCGCGCCTTTGGCGAGGGCATTTTGACCCCTACCGGCGAGCTTGACCGGACTGCCCTGGCGTCCCTGGTCTTTGCGGACGAGTCTGCCCGTGCCCGCCTGAACGCCATCGTGCACCCGGCGGTGCGGGCTGAAGCCGCGCGGCAGCGGGAGGCGGCGGTGCAGAAGCTGGGGGAGGGCGCCGTCATTGTTGATGACATCCCCCTGCTGGCCGAGACCGGCCAGGCGGCAGACTTTGATGCGGTGATTGTGGTTGAGGCGCAGCGCCAGGAGCGGCTGCGCCGCCTGGTTGAGGTACGCGGCATGAGTGAGGCGGACGCCCGCGCCCGCATTGCTGCGCAGGCCAGTGACGAGCAGCGCCGGGCTATTGCCACCTGGGTCATTGATAATTCGGGAAGTTTAGAGCGCACCGCTGCGCAGGTGCGCGAGGTCTTTGCCAAAATCACAGCGGACTCGTTACATGAATAAATTTTTAGCTAGCATTATTTGAACGTATGGTCTAAAAAATCTGGTTGTGACCAGTGAAAACAGGTGAGAACAGGAGAAAGTGTAAAAATCAAGTAGGCTTATCTCCCCTGGAAAACAACCCCAAGCCCTCTTATTATTGATACGTTGCCCAGAGACCGGGCAGCCGCTGTGCGGGCGGTGGATGCAAGGGGCCCGCACGGTCATACACGTACTTCCACCGGGATAATCCTGTGCTGAACAAGCTACACGACAGACTGGGGCTGCGAACCAACCCCGTCATTTTCTTCTCATCTGCACTCTTTATCATCGTCTTCACCCTGCTGATGATGATCTTCCCAACGGCCATGTCAGATGGCATTGGCGTCATCTCCGACTTCATCATCACCTACCTGGGCTGGGTCTACACCCTGGGTATCGCCATCTTCTTTTTCTTCCTGATTTACATGGCGATGAGCCGCTTCGGCCGCATCAAAATCGGTGACGACGACGCAGAACCCGAGTACTCCGGTCTTGCCTGGTTCGGTATGCTCTTCGCAGCTGGTGTTGGTGCCGTCCTGCTCTTCTGGGGTGCGGCAGAACCCATCACCCACTACGCCAACCCGCCCTACGACGGGGTAGAGCCCCAGTCGGATCATGCAGCGCTCGAAGCGCTCGCCATCGCTAACTGGCACATCGGTCTGGGCGTCTGGATTATTCTTACTATTCCCGCCCTGGCTTTCGGCTACTTTACCTACAAGCGCAAGCTGCCCCCGCGCGTCTCATCCATCTTCCAGCCCCTGCTGGGTGAGCGCATCCACGGCCCTATCGGTAAGACCATCGACTCGGTTGCTATCGTTTCTACCGTTTTCGGTATTGCGGTTTCGGTGGGTCTGGGCGCCCTGCAGATTAACTCGGGTATGGGCATCATGTACGGTGTGCCCCTGGGTGGCTGGATTCAGGCCGCTATCGTTGCTGTGATTACTGCCGCCGGTATTACCTCGGTGCTGATGGGTATGGATAAGGGCGTTAAGCGCCTGTCCTACATCAACATTCTGCTGGCTATTTCCCTGATGATCTTCATTCTGATGACCGGCGCAACCCGCTTCGTCACCCTGGGCACCATCGAGTCAGCCGGCTACTTCCTGCAGAAGCTACCCGTGATGATGCTCTTCAACGACGCCTTTGCAGATACCGGTTGGATTGGCTCCTGGACGGTCTTCTACTGGGCCTGGACTGTGACCTGGGCGCCCTTTGTTGGCCTCTTTATCGCCAAGATTTCCCAGGGCCGCACCATCCGTCAGTTTGTTGTCGGCGTACTGGCTGCCCCCACCACCTTTACCCTGATGTGGGTTGGTGTCTTTGGCCTGAGCGCTTTCAATATCGAGCGCAATGAAAACGGCACCCTGGTGCAGACCGTGGCGGAAGAAGGCGATATTCCCGCTGCCCTCTTCGAGTTCCTGGGCCACTTCCCGCTCTACCAGCTGGTCGCTGCGGTGACCCTGGTGGTGATTACCATCTTCTTCATCACCTCCATTGACTCAGCAGCCCTGGTCATGGACGCGATTGCTAACGGCCATGAGGACCCGGCCCCCAAGAAGCAGGGTATTTTCTGGGCTGCCTCCATCGGCGTTGTATCGGCTTCCATCCTGGTAGCAGCAGGCGATAACGGTCTGACCGCCCTGCAGAACGTCATTATTGTGATCGGCTTCCCGGTCTGGCTTATCGGCTTCATGCAGATGTGGATGCTGGTGCGCGCCCTACGCGAGGACGCCGGTGAGCTGCCTCCCATGCGCACCCGCCAGTGGAAGCAGGTTATCCCCATCGAGGAATACCACCGCCGTGCTCAGGAAGACTTCTCGTCGATTGAAGAGGTCACTATTCGCCCCGAGTACGAGCTGGGCACCGAACCCGAGTTCGAGGGTCTGGTTCCCAACACCGGTCAGATTCCTGTGGTAACGGCCGAAGATATTGCTGAGGACGCCGCCGCGAAGAAGGCAGCCTCCAAGCCGGCTGAAGAGCAGGGCACCCACACCGCTGTGGTAACCGGTGACCTGCCCGCTACCGATATCGACCCGAAGAAGTAAGGTCTGAGCGACCGCTTGTTAGCCCCCGATGAAACTAGTACATATGTTCTAGTTTTGTCGGGGGTTTTTCGGTAGGGTAGAGGGCATGAGCCTTGCCCAAGAAATTAACCGCGTCGTTGCACCTTTTGAAGTTGTCTCTGAGTATCAGCCGGCTGGCGACCAGCCCAAGGCAATCGCGGAGCTGACCGAGCGCGTCCAGAACGGTGAAAAAGACATCGTGCTCATGGGTGCCACCGGCACCGGTAAATCTGCAACGTCTGCCTGGCTCATCGAGGCCGTCCAGCGCCCCACCCTGGTCATGGTGCAAAACAAGACCCTGGCTGCCCAGTTAGCTAACGAACTGCGCGAGTTGCTACCCAACAACGCTGTTGAGTACTTCGTTTCCTACTACGACTACTACCAGCCCGAAGCCTACGTGCCGCAGACCGACACCTTCATCGAAAAAGACTCCTCCATCAACGAAGAAGTCGAGCGCCTGCGCCACTCCGCCACCAACTCCCTGCTGACCCGCCGCGACGTTGTGGTGGTTGCTACCGTCTCCTGCATCTACGGCCTGGGTACCCCCGAAGAATACGTTGCCCAGATGGTGACCCTGCGCCAGGGTGAAGAAATCGACCGGGACGAGCTGCTGCGCCGGTTTGTCTCCATGCAGTATGCCCGCAACGACCTAGACTTCCACCGCGGCACCTTCCGCGTCCGCGGCGATACCGTCGAAATCATCCCCATGTACGAAGAAAACGCCATCCGCATCGAATTCTTCGGCGACGAAATCGAAGCTATTTACACCCTGCACCCGCTCACCGGCGACGTCATCCGCGAAGAAACCGAAATGTACGTTTTCCCGGCCTCCCACTACGTTGCCGGCGCCGAACGCATGGCCCGAGCTATTACCTCCATCGAGGACGAGCTGCGCGACCGCCTGCAAGAACTCGAATCCCAGAACAAGCTCGTTGAAGCCCAACGTCTGCGCATGCGCACCCAATACGATCTGGAGATGATGGAGCAGATGGGTTTTTGTAACGGCATCGAGAATTACTCCAGCCATATCGACGGACGCGCTCGCGGCACAGCCCCGCACTGCCTGCTGGACTACTTCCCCGATGACTTCCTGCTCATTGTCGACGAATCCCACGTGACCATTCCCCAGATCGGTGCCATGTTTGAGGGCGATATGAGCCGCAAGCGCACCCTGGTCGAGCACGGCTTCCGCCTGCCCTCAGCCATGGATAACCGCCCCCTCAAGTGGGAGGAATTCCTCGACCGCATCGGCCAGACCGTCTACCTCTCAGCTACTCCCGGCAAGTACGAGCTGGCCCAGGCCGACGGGGTGGTGGAGCAGATTATTCGCCCCACCGGCCTGGTCGACCCCGAAATCGTGGTCAAGCCGACCGAGGGGCAGATTGACGACCTGCTCGAAGAGATCCGTGTGCGGGTAGAGCGCGACGAACGCGTGCTGGTCACGACCCTGACCAAGCGTATGGCTGAGGACCTCACCGACTACCTGCTGGAACACGGGGTTAAGGTGCAGTACCTGCACTCCGATGTTGATACCCTGCGCCGTGTGGAGCTGCTCAGCGAGCTGCGCCAGGGCGTCTTCGATGTGCTGGTGGGCATCAACCTGCTGCGTGAGGGTCTAGACCTGCCCGAGGTTTCCCTGGTTGCTATTTTGGACGCTGACAAGCAGGGCTTCTTGCGCTCTACCACCTCCCTGATTCAGACCATCGGCCGAGCCGCCCGTAACGTGGGCGGTCAGGTGCACATGTACGCCGACAAAATCACCGACTCCATGCGCACCGCTATCGATGAAACCAACCGTCGCCGCGAGATTCAGCAGGCCTACAACCGCGAGCACGGTATCGACCCCCAGCCCCTGCGCAAGAAAATTGCCGACATCACCGACGCCCTGGCCCGCGAGTCAGAAGACACCGCAGAGCTCCTAGCCGCCCGCAAGGGGGCATCGGGCAAGCTGGCTCCGGTTAAGAAGGGCACCAAGTACGCGGCGACCAGCCCCGAAGCCGAAGAGCTCTTCAAGAAGGCAGAAGCCCGGGTGCGTCAGGACGGCCTTGCTGCAGCTCCCGCCGAAGACCTGCTGGGTCTGATCGAAGAGATGCACGCCCAGATGATGCAGGCCGCCGAAGAGCTCAAGTTCGAGCTGGCAGGTCGCTTGCGCGATGAAATTGCCGATCTGAAGAAGGAGCTACGCGCTATGCAGGAAGCCGGGCACGCCTAAACACCTGGGGCTCTTTAGAAGCTCGTGGGCTTAGTGTAGACTGGTGCAGTTTGTGTCAGCACCACCTTGGGAGGTTCGATGAGCCAGAAAACCGCGCGTCCCAGCGTTGCCCGCATGCCGGGTATGCCCCAGATTCTGCTTACCTTCGGGCTGACCATTTGCAGCCTATCTATCCTGCTTCCTGCCTCGCCGGCTTGGGCACTGGCAGGTGGGGCAGGTTCCCTGGGCGCGGGTGCCACCAACGCGGTACTGATGGCTGTCACCGTAGCCACCCAGTTCAGCGTCCCCGCTCTCACTCGCCGCTTCTCCTGGGGGCTCGTGTTGCCGGTGGGCACCCTCTTTATGGGGCTGCCCTCCCTCATTCAGGCTCTGAGCCCCGACCTACTCAACGTCCTTGTTACCTCGGGTCTGCGCGGTATCGGCTTCGGTATTGTCACCGTCTGCTGCTCATCGGCTATGTCCTACCTCATTCCCGTCGAGTACCGGGGGCGGGCTGTCGGGCTCTACGGGCTGGCAGCTGCAGGTGCCCAGATGTTCTTCACACCCGTCGCTCCCTGGGCGCTCGATACCTTTGGCTACCGCTCGGTGATCTCAGCCGGGGCAATCGCAGCAATAGCAGCTCCCTTCGCCCTGCAGCTAGGCCGACTGGTTGACCACTTCATGGAAGAACAAAGGGCCGGTGAGCAGGGGAGTGACGCCACCCCTGTAACTTCCACCGCAACCATCATTGCCCGCATCTGGCCCGCGCTGCTGACCCTCACACTCGTCACCAGCGTCGGCGGTGCCTTCATGACCTTCTCCACCGAAATTGCCCCCACTGCCACTCTGGCGACCGGGGCCCTGCTCCTGCTCTGCGCCCTGGCAACCCCCACCCGCCTCTATGGCGGCTCTCTCACCGACAGGTTCGGCACCCGCCTTCTCATGACTCCGGTGCTGGCCCTCACGGCCTTGGGTGTCGCCTTTGTCGGCTGGGTCAATGGCGTGAGCCTGCCTTCAGTCATATTCCTCCTGGCTGGTGCAACCCTGATCGGGTTCGGCTACGGCTTCCTACAGTCGGTCACCATGGTGCGTGCCCTGTCGGACGCCGGTGGGGCGGACGCCACCCAGCGGGCGTCCGTCGCTTGGAACTCCCACTTCGACATCGGCACCGGACTCGGCTCTCTTGCCATCGGTGCCGCCGCGCAGGCGACCAGCTTTGCCGCAGCCTGGGCGGGCGCGGCCGTCCTTCTCCTGGTCTGCGCCATCGTGCTCGGCCTTAAGGACGCCCGCGCGTCTGTTCAAAAGTAACAAGATGGGTTATAGTTGTAGACCGAGCAAGGGAGTATCCCACTAATTCCTGCATCGTCAGCACGTTGATCGAAGGCGCCCAACCGGGGCAGGAAACCACCCACAGAGGTGGTGGGAGAGACTTGTGGATTTTGGCAAACCCCAACCACAAGAAAGGCTCCCAATGCATATCACTGGGTTGCAGTGGGGTGTAACGATTGCGTTCATCCTGGCACTGCTTGCTTATGACTTCTTCTTCCACGTGCGTAAAGCGCACGAACCCACCATCAAGGAAGCCGCGATTTGGTCGGCCGTCTACGTGGGTATCGCCCTGCTCTTTGGCCTGGTCATCCTCTTCTGGGACGGCACCCAGTTCGCCGCAGAATACTACGGCGGCTACATCACCGAGAAGGCTTTGAGCGTCGATAACCTCTTTGTCTTCCTGATTATCATGGCCTCCTTCAAGGTGCCGCGTGAGGACCAGCAAAAGGTTCTGCTCTTCGGTATTATCTTCGCGATGATTGCCCGCACCATCTTCATCCTGATTGGTGCTGCCGCTATTGAGCGCTGGAGCTGGGTATTCTACCTCTTCGGCCTGATCCTGATTTACACCGCCGGTAACCTCATCAAGGGTGAAGTCACCGACAAGGAAGAAGAGGACGAAGCCAACAACTTCGTCGTTCGCCTGGCTAAGAAGATGTTTAACACCGTTGACTACTACGACGGCGACAAGCTCTTCACCGTAGAAAACGGCAAGAAGGTCATGACCCCCATGCTGCTGGTCATGGTAGCTATCGGTGGTACCGACATCCTCTTCGCCCTGGACTCCATCCCCGCAATCTTCGGTCTGACCCAGGAAGCCTACATCGTCTTCACCGCGACCGCCTTCTCACTGATGGGTCTGCGCCAGCTCTACTTCCTGATTGACGGCCTGCTGGACCGCCTCATCTACCTCTCATGGGGTCTGTCCATCATCCTGGCCTTCATCGGTGTCAAGCTGCTGCTGCACGCCCTGCACGAGAACACCCTGCCCTTCATCAACGACGGCCAGCCCGTTCACGTTGTTGAAGTCACTATTGGTTTCTCACTGACTGTCATTGTGGGCGTCCTGATTGTTACCGTGCTTGCGTCCCTCCTCTCACCCAAGGGCAAGGCCCTGGCTACTATCCAGAAGGTTCAGGCCCTGTCTGAGAAGTACCTGAACCTGCCTGCTGATGCTTCTGAGGCTGAGCGCGCTGAGATTCAGCGTCAGTTGGATGAGCAGGTTGCTAAGTCCCGCGAGATTCCGCAGAAGTACCGCGACGAACTGATTGAGTCGGAGAACGAGTACCAGGACCTGGTCCGTCGTGCCCGTTCTGCGCACGCCGAGCGTACTGCCTAAGGTGCGGTAGGCGTCCGTCCGCCCACCATTAAACAAAAAGGCCGAGAGGTGCACCCGCACCCCTCGGTCTTTTTGTTGTAGCTCAAACCTTTTAGCGCATATCAGCCAGCAGATTCTTCAGATGGCCTAGGATCAGCGGGCCGTCAGCGCCCAGGCCGTCGTGGTGGTGGGTCTTGGACGTCCACACGCGGGTGTTCCCCACAAACTCGGCTGTCTTCATGGAGTGGGCGTAATCTACATACACATCGGGAACGTAGGCTGCTGCAACCAGTGGCACCTCGTTGCGGGCCAGCTGATCGTGATCGTAGAGCCGGCCCCAGTCCTTCTTCTCCGCCAGCAGCTGGGCAACCTCAGCCAGCGGACGCAGAGCCGGGTCCTCCTCGTAATACCAGGGGAAGATATGCTCACCGGTCAGCAGCAGGGGAGAGGCGTCCTCGGCAAAGTCCGGGCGCTCCGCGTACATGCGGGCTGCAGACCAGTTCGTCGGTGAAACAGACGGCGAAGTGCCCCCCAGCTCTTGGGCGGGGCCGTCCGCATAAATCGTCTCATGTAGCAGGCCGTAGAGGGGGGAAGCCTGGAAGCTGACCTGCTCGCCCACAGCCGCCAGGAACTGGTCAGAGAGCCACTTATCAGACTCAGCAAAAGCGGACTCTAGCACATAGTGCAGGCCCCTAGCCCGGCCGTTACCCCCCAGAATATTGCCCAGCATCTGGAAGCGGTGCGGGGTCAGGCGCTCGCCGGTGGGCAGGTATTCCTCGTTCTTGGCCAGGTGCTCGCAGATGCGGACGGCCAGCTCCTTATCTTCGGGGTACCAGCCGTAGTATTCCTCGGTGCGCTCCTTCATGCGGTCGAGGGTGGAGCGGTAAACGTCATCCACGTGGGAGCGGATGGGGGCAAGCCCGGCAGTCATGCGGGAATCCTTGACGGACTCGGGCGCAAAGGAAAGGTAGGAGAGGGTCAAGAAGCCACCGAAGCTCTGGCCCATAGTCGACCAGCGCTTATCTGTGCGGTCTGCCAGCAGGAATTCACGGACGACCTCGGCATCGGCAATGATGGAATCGGCGCGGAAGAGCTCGCAGAACTCAGCCTGCACCTCGGGGCTGCCCTGGGCGGTGATGACGCGGGCTGAGAGCGGGGTGGAATTGCCGGTGCCGCGCTGGTCTAGCAGAACCAGGCGGTGGGTCTTGGCTAGCTCGTGGACCCAGCCGCCTTCAGAGATAGGGCGGGGGCTCTTGCCTCCGGGGCCGCCCTGCAGGTAGACCATGTAGGGGCGCTCGTCCACGGGAGTGGTCAGGGCGTCAGAGGTGTCGATGACTTCGCGGGCAAAGACGGTGATGGTCTGATTGGCAAAACGGGAGTCCAGGGCTGCAGCTTCGCCCTTGCCGTAGATGAGCCCGTGGGTTAGGGGTACGGTGAACCAGTGGTCTACCAGTTTGAGGGAGTCGATGGTGTGGGTGACGCCGACGCGGTGGGTCGGCTGGGGCAGGTGGGGGTGGGTAGGCATGGGGCTCCTTTGCACGCAAGTAAGGTCTTTCTTCTACCGATAGGCTACCCTAGCTTCCCTGCACCGGCTCTGAGGTGGTGAGTAAGAAGTTCTAATGTGACCGCTTTAGAAGTGAGAATCGCTACCCCCACCTAGTAGGGACCAGATAACTACCGATAGTATGTCATGCCCATCAGGACTTCGGTAGGAATCTGGTCCCTTATTGGGAAACTAGAAAGCCCCCACACTCTCAATCAGCACCACGGGCGCGCCTTCCTCGTCTGAGGCGTCCAGGTCGACCCTGGCGACAATCCCGAAATCGTGGTTGTCGTCGGGGTCAGCAAAGACCTGGCGTACCTTCCATACTCCGGGGTGCTCAGCCGTGTCGTCATCAATCTCAATCAGGCGCGGGGAGCGGGCTTCGGCGTCCGTATAGATATCCTCGTACTCCTCAAAGTAGTCGTCCATGGCCTCAGCCCAGCGGTCGGCGTCCCAGCCCGAGCGCTCACCGTCCAGCTCGCCCAGCAGGCGGTCGCGCTCGTCCGCAAAGAGCTCCACCCGGCGGAACATCGCGTTGCGCACCATCACCTTAAAGGCGCGGACGTTACTCGTCACCTTGGGGGCAGACTCGGCAACGAGCTCTTCGAGAGAGTCCTGTACGGGGATGCCTTCTTCACCGGCGGCCAGGCGCTCCCACTCGTCCACCAGGGACGAGTCGGTCTGGCGGATGACCTCACCCAGCCACTCGATTACGTCGGTGAGCTCATCGGTCAGGGCAGATAGGGGCACGGTCTGGCGCAGGGCCTTGTAGGCGTCCGACAGGTAGCGCAGCAGAATACCCTCGGAGCGCTCAAGCCCGTAATACTGGATGTAGTCGCCAAAGCCCATGGCTCGCTCGTACATATCGCGCACCACGCTCTTGGGCTCTACCTCAAACTCCTTCATGAAGGGAGCGCCCGCCGAGTAGGTCTCAAAGGCCTGTTCTAGCAGGTCAGCCAGGGGCTGCGGGTAGGTGATTTTGTCGAGCTCAGCCATACGCTCGTTGTAGTCCAGCCCCTCAGCCTTCATCTCGGCCAGGGCCTCACTCTTAGCCTTCTTCTCCTGGCCAATCAGCACCTGGCGGGGCTTTTCCAGGGTGGACTCAATCACCGAGACCGCATCGAGAGCGTAGGACTCCGACTCCTTATCAAGCAGAGACAGCGAAGCCAGCGCGAAGGGGGAGAGCGGCTGGTTCAGGGCGAAGTTCTCCTGCAGTGAGACGGTCAGGCGCACGGTGCGGCCAAACTCGTCGGGCTCCGGCAGGCGCTCCACCACGCCCCCGTTGAGCAGCTCCCGGTAGATGCCAATCGCCTTGCGCTTGAGGGCACGCTGCTTAATCGGCGGCTCGTGGTTGGCGGTGAGGAAGAGCATGACGGTCTCAAAGGGGTCAGCCTCACGCTGCAGAATATTGAGCATCATGGAGTGGGTCATCTGGAAGGACGAGGTCAGCGGCTCGGGTTCTGCGGCAATAATCTGCTCGAAAGTCTTATCGCTCCACGCCACAAAGCCCTGCGGGGGCTTCTTCTTTTTACCCCGCAACGACTGAGCCATCTTCTTCTCATCCCCGTTGAACTTCTCCCGGGCCCTGGCCTCAAGCCGGTCGTTCTCAATCTCGTGTTCGGGGGCCTGAACCACCACGTAACCGGCCGTATCAAAGCCAGCTCGGCCCGCGCGTCCTGCAATCTGGTGGAATTCGCGGGACTTCAGGCGGCGGGTGCGCTGCCCGTCAAACTTGGAAAGAGCAGTTACGAGCACCGTGCGGATAGGGACGTTAATACCCACACCCAGCGTATCGGTACCGCAAATGACCTTGAGCAGGCCCGCCTGGGCTAGCTGCTCCACCAGGCGGCGGTACTTGGGCAGCATGCCGGCATGGTGAATGCCGATACCGTTCTTGATGTACTTCTGTAGCTGCTTACCGAAGCCCGCCGAGTAGCGGAAGCCGGCGGTCAGCTCGTTGATGCGCTCCTTGTCTTCCTTAGACGCAATAGCCAGACTCATGAGCGAAGCGGCTGTATCGATGGCCTGAAGCTGAGAGAAATGCACAATGTAGACCGGGGCCTGGTGGGTCGATACTAGCTCGTCTACCTTCTCAACCAGGGGCTCCCGGGAGTAGGTGTAGTTGAGCGGAATGGGGCGGGTCTCGCTGGTGACCAGGGAGGTCTGCCGCCCGGTGAGCTCCGTCAGCTCACGCTCAAAACGGCTGGTATCGCCCAGGGTTGCGCTCATGAGCAGGAACTGGGCCTGGGGTAGGTCAAGCAGGGGAGCCTGCCAAGCCCAGCCGCGCTGGGGGTCAGAGTAGAAATGGAACTCATCCATGACCACCTGGGTCAGATCAGCCCCTTCACCCTCACGCAGCACAATATTGGCAAGAATTTCGGCGGTGCAACAGACGATGGGGGCATCGGCGTTAATAGAAGAATCGCCGGTCACCATACCCACGTTCTCAGCCCCGAAAATCTCGCAGAGATCAAAGAACTTCTCAGACACCAGGGCCTTAATAGGGGCGGTGTAGTAGGAGCGCTGGCCGGTCGCCAGACCCATAAAATGAGCCGCAACCGCCACGGTCGACTTGCCCGACCCGGTAGGGGTCGCCAAAATGACGTTGTTGCCCGCCGCCAAATCAAGCACAGCTTCGTCCTGGGCCGGGTACAGCTGCATACCGCGAGCCTCAATCCAGGCCAGAAAGGCCTCGTAGGCTTCATCGCCCGTGAGCGGGTTAGAGGCAAAATCGCCACGGAAATAGGGCTTGCTGTTATCGGCTAAAGAGGGGGAGAGAAAGGGAAGAATCTTCATGGTTCTTCTAGTTTAATAGACCGGTCAAGATAAAGGCGGGTATGACGCTTGTCAAACCTGCCTAGAGTGTTCTAAGGTAAAGGGCAGAACTTAACCGCATATCTAGCTCACGAAAGGAGGCCCGCGAAATGAATAATCGACCTATTCCCTTCAACAGCCTCCCCGTGGGTAGACACATCGATGGTGCGCTCGCTTCTAGCCCGACTGCCGGTTAGACGAGTACGATAACCTGACGTAGACACACCTATCGGGGCAAGCGAACCCGGTAGGTATTTTTATGCCCTGCGGGTTTTTCCCTCACACACGACCTGCACACCCGCACGCTGAAAGAGTAGCCTGATGACTGAGATGACTGACGAGATAAAGACGCCCAAAGAAAAAGTTAAGTTCCGTATCGCCCCGCCGGGTTTCCGCTGGCGACCCCTCTTCTTTCTGCCCTTTCCCCTCGATATTCTGACCTCCCTCGCCCTGGTCTTCCTGCCGGTTCTGGTGGGCACGATTATTGACCTGCATACCTCCGGCGATGAGGTAGCTGCCTGGCGGCTGGTCTGGCTGTTAGTGGGCGTAGTGGTCTACCTGTCGATCGTTGAATTTGTGGGCTGGGGCATCACCTTTAGGGTAGTAGCCCGCATCGAGAGGGACTGGCGGCTCTACATCGCCCACCTAATCTCCCGCAGCCCCAACCGCGATACCGGTGCCCTCATTGCGATTTTGAATAAGGACGCCCGGGCAATGGCCGAGATGTGGGAGCCCATGATTATGGCTTTTTCTGCGGTGGGCGTGACCGCCCTGGGCACCTGGCAGCTCTGGCGCATTAGCCCGGCGATTGCGGTGGTGGCTCTGGGCGGGCTGATTCTCACCATGCTGACCCTCACCTGGATTTCCAAACTCTTGGAAAAGCACGCGGATATTTTCCGTGACAAGGTGGGGGTGTCTACCTCCCGGGCTTCAGATATTGCCTCTTCGATTCGCACTATTTTGGGCTTGGGCGCCCAGCGCCGCATGATGGACCGCTACGGGGCAACGGCCCAGGATGTCTACACCTCCCAGATCCGCCTGGAGAGCGTGCAGACCTGGTCTTATGCAGTGCGTAATTTTCTGGTAGGTACCGTAACCTGGGTAGTAATCGCCCTGGCCCTGCGTGGGGCTGCCCCTGAGGGCACCTGGATAACAGAGGTACCCGCGGGTCAGCTGGTCACAGTGGTTGGTCTGATTAACACCCTAACCGGCCCCATCTGGTCGGTGGAGATGCTGCTCTTTGACTGGCGCAATGCCCGTGTTGCCCTCAAGCGTGTAGATAGACTTGCGGCTGAGGTTGAGGGTAACTCTCAGGTAGAGGGTAAGGACGCCCCCGCCCCGGCGACCAGCGCCGCAGCAGGGCAGGCGCTGGTTGAGGTTCCCCGGGCCAGCACCCCGGTTCACTACATCAACCCGCGCGAAGCCGGGTTGCCAGCCCAGGACTACGCCGAAGCTCTGACCGAAGCCCTACGCCAAACTCAACCTGCCCCGGGCAGGGAGCAGGCGGCGGGCGTCCTCGCCGGGGGTGAGCGTGTGCTTCTTTCGGAACCCAACCCCATGATTTTTGCCGGCTCCCTGGCTGACCACCTGCAGATGGGCACCGAGGGGCTGAGCCGGGAGCGCATGATTGAGCTGTTGAAGCTCACCGACTCCGAAGAAATCGCCTTCCGACTCGGTGGCCGCGACCCCGAAAAGTACCTGGCCAGCACCCTGGCCTCAGAGGGCACCAACCTCTCTGGTGGCCAGCGGCAGCGCCTTGCCCTAGCCCGGGCACTGGCCCAGCCGGCGTCTGTGCTGGTGCTCACCGAACCGCTGAACTCGGTGGACGAACCCAGCCAGAAGTTCATCTTGAACCAGCTCGAAACCCATACGGGCCAGCCCGGCCCTCTCGAACACATCCGCCAGATTTACCTGGTCTCAACCACCATGGAGGTTGAGCGACGACTGAAAGCAGGTGAGGCCCGTGGCTAACCTCCTTCCCATAACCGACGGTAAGACCACCTGGCGGCTGCTGGCTCGGTCCATTCTCAAGACCCCCTGGCAGCTTGCTCTGCTGGTGTTGCTGTTTGTAGCTAGTTCCGTGGCAACCCTGATTACCCCCATCATGGTGGGGCAGCTCATTGACCGGGCTACCACCGGGCAGCTGACCGGCTACCCCTGGGCAGAGCTGGCGGTTATCGGTGCTGCTGTGCTGGCCGGGGCCCTGCTGGCCCGCGCCTGGACCTTCCAGGGCCAGAAAATGGGTGTGCGTCTCAACCGCGACCTGGGCATTGACCTGGTCGGGGCCTCCCTGCAGTTGGACGCCCAGACCGTTGAGGATGCCGGCTCCGGCGACCTGGTAGCCCGCCTGACCGACGACGTCGACAGCGTGCGCCAGGTACTGGCCACCGGCCTGCCGGAATTCGCCCATATCAGCATCTACATGCTGATTACCGCAGCTACCATCTTCACCGTCAACCCGGCCATCGGCCTGGTGACCGTGCCCATGTTTATCGTGATGACCATCGTGCTTTCGATTTTCCTACCCCGGATTGCCAAGCTCACCCGGGAAAAGACCGAGGCGGTCAGCGACCTGACCGTGGTAGCAACCGAAAACATTCGCGGTGCTGGAACCGTTGAAGAGCTGGGGATCAGTGAGGCCCGTGCCCGGGTGCAGGATGAGCGCATCTGGAAAACCTTTGAGGTCAGCGACCGCATGGTCGTGGTACGCTCCATCTTCTGGGCCGTGGACGCCTTCAACTCCTTCCTACCCCTGGTGCTCTCCATGGCCTGGGGCGCCTACTGCGTGGAGCAGGGGTGGGCTACCTGGGGCGACGTTGCAACCGCCTCAATCATGCTCTTCACTATGCGCGACAACTCGGATATCTTCACCTTCTGGCTCGACCGCCTGCGCGAAATGACCGTCACCATGGGGCGTGTCTTTGGTGTTATTGACCTGTCGAACCAGCAGCAGGCCCGCCGTGCCGCCGGGCAGGTATCTGCCCCGGCGCACCTGCCCGGGCAGGGCGCGTCCGCCCCGGTCATTAGTCTGCAGGGCGTGACCTACGGGTACAACCCGGACGCCCCCGTGATTAAGGGGGTTGACCTGCAGCTGGCGGCGGGGGAGAGCCTTGCCCTGGTAGGGCGCTCCGGCTCGGGTAAGACCACCCTTGCCCGCCTGATTGCCGGGTCGCTCACCGCAGATAGCGGCACCGTGCAGGTCGGCAGTCAGCTAGTGGGCAACGGTTTGTACCCCACCCAGCCCGATGCCAGCGGACGCCCCGCCCTGCTCATCTGCACCCAGGAGGCCCACGTCTTTGTCGGCTCCCTGGCCGAGAACATGACCGTGGCAGCCCCCGACGCTAGCACCGAGCAGATGCTCACCGCCTTACGGGCGGTCGGCGCGACCTGGGTCGATGACCTGCCCGAGGGGCTGGAGAGCCGGGTCGGCGGCGGTAGCACAGAGCTCACCCGCGACCAGATTCAGCAGCTGGGTCTAGCCCGCATCGTGGCTGCCAACCCCCACGCGGTGATTCTGGATGAATCAACCACCCAGCTGGAACTGGCGGACGCCCGCCAGTCCCTGGCCGCGGTAATGCAGGGCCGGGCCGTCATCATCATCTCCCACGATGCCCGCATCGCCTCACTGGCTGACCGGGCCGTGCTCCTTGAAGACGGTGAGCTGGTTGCAGAGGGGGCCCCGGCAGAAATCTTTGCCCGCGCCTAAGAAACCTCACAGGTCTAAGACGTCTGGGCTTCATTCACCCTGGCTAAGCTGCCGCCCCGCCCGAGACCCCGGGCGGGGCGGTGCTAATCTAGACCTGTGAGTTCATCTAAGCCCCTAATCGACCCCGTCCGCCTGCGCCGCGCCGTCCTGCTGGTTGCCGGTCTCAACCTGGCCTACTTCTTCATCGAGGGAGCTATCGCCCTGGCCATTGGCTCGGTCAGCCTGCTGGCCGACAGCGTAGATTTCTTCGAGGACTTCGCGGTCAATACTCTCATTGCAATCGCCCTGGGCTGGTCACTGACCTGGCAGGCGAGGGCGGGGAAGGCGTCCGCCCTCATTATCCTGCTCCCGGCCCTGGCCGCTGTCTGGCAGATCGTGGCTAAATTCCCTGACCCCGGCGCCCCCGATGCGCTCGCTCTCTTCGTTACTGCGGGTGGCGCTGTGGTGGTTAACCTCATCTGTACCCTGATTCTGGCTCGTTTCCGTGCCGGTGCCGGGTCGCTCACCGCAGCCGCCTTTTTGGCAGCTCGCAACGATGTGCTCATCAACCTCGCTATCATCGTCGTAGCCGGTCTCACCGCCTGGGTAGGTAGCGGCTGGCCTGATCTGGTACTTGGTGCCCTCATTCTGGTGCTAAACCTGGGGGCTGCCAAGGAAGTATGGGAAACCGCCCAGGAGGAATCGCTGGCCGCCAAGGCCTTAGCTGGCGACCTCGACGACGACTAAGGCCCTGCTCTGAAATCGCGGGGAGCTGTCAGGGCAGGGCATCTGGTCTTTAGCTAAAAAGCGCCAGTGAGCGAATCACGGTCTGGGCCAGGCCATAGACCAAGCCGCTTGTGACGAGTAGGGTCAGGGCCCAGGCTGCCAGGGTATGCAGCGGGCCACCGGCGTTGACCCTAATCTGCTGGTCGGAGGTACCTAGCTTCCCGTGGCCCGCCAGCTTGGCCATGTCCTTTTCTGAGGCATGGTGCTTCTCGTTTACCGGCTTGACCAGCAGGTTGGCGATGAACCCGATAGCCAGCACGCCCACCATGATGAAGAGGGAGGGTTGGTAGAGCTCGGCACCCGAGGCATCGGGGTTGCCGCCGCGTACGGTGTCCTGAACCAGGTTGACGATGAGCGGCCCAGCAATGCCCGCAGCTGACCAGGCGGTTAGCAGACGGCCGTGGATAGCCCCTACCTGGAGGGTGCCAAACATATCGCGCAGGTAGGCCGGGATAGTGGCAAAGCCACCGCCGTAGAAGGAAATGATGATGAAAGCGGTAGCGATGAAGAGCACCAGACTGACGTTACCGAAGAGCGCCCAGATGATGTAGAGGGCCAGCCCCACACCTAGGTACATGACGTAGATGTTCTTGCGGCCGATGATATCTGAGGTTGATGACCAGATGAAGCGGCCACCCATGTTGCCCAGGGACAGCAGACCGACGAAGCCGGCTGCTGCCGCGGCGGAGATGGGGAAGTAGGACTGAATCATGGGGGAGGCTGATTCCAGCAGACCGATACCGGCGGTGACGTTGGTGAATAGTACCGTCCAGAGCAGCCAGAACTGGGGCGTGCGGATAGCCTGGGCTGCGGTGACGTTCTTATTGGTGCGCATGGTGTTGGGCTTCTGCTGGGCTGGGTCGAAGCCGCTGGGCTTCCAGTCGGGGTGGGGGACCCTGATGACGAAGGCGCCGAGCAGAATAATAAGAGCGTAGGAGGCAGCGAGAACCAAGAATGAGGGGACGAGCGCTGATGCCTGTTCTGTCTTTTCGGCTGAGCCTGAAAAGAGTTCCATGAGCTGGGCTGATACGGGAGAAGCGATGAGCGCACCGCCGCCAAAACCCATGATAGCAAGCCCGGTTGCCATGCCCGGGCGGTCAGGGAACCACTTCATGAGAGTAGATACCGGGGAAATATAGCCCAGACCCAGACCAACGCCGCCGAGCGCACCGTAACCCAGGAAAACTAACCACAGCTGGTTGGTGGTCACACCCAGAGACGCAATGAGAAAGCCTAGAACCCAGCAGGTTCCCGCCGTTAGCATCGACTTGCGAGGACCAACCCGTTCCACCCAGGTACCGCCGATAGCCGCTGAGATACCCAGCATGGCGATGGCGAGAGAGAAGACCCAGCCAACTGCGGTTTCGGTTGAGCCAAAGTGGGTGACCAGCTGGGTCTTGAAGACTGACCAGGCGTAGACCTGCCCGATGCAGAGATGAATGGCGAGTGCCGCTGGTGCCATGAACCAGCGGTTAAAAGTGACGGGCGCGATGATGGCTGACCTATCAAGAACTGACATGAAGCTTTCCTCTGAGATGTATGTCTGCTGGCGAAATTCAATGTGTAGTGATGCGCTCAACATTACCTCATGCCGACGGCTGAAGTGTGCTACCTCTCCTAGGATGGCGGGCCTGGTAACTCTTCTAAAATTTTGAGTATTCCTTGAGATATGTTGAGTGTGCTGGGTCTGCAAAACATGACTCAGGGCACTAAACTGGGTGGTGGCAGATAAGCTAGTTAACAAGGAAGTTCACATTATGAGCAAGCCCTTCCCCTCTGATCTTGAAATCGCCCAGGCAGCGACCCTGCAGCCGATTACCGAGATTGCCGCGGCATCAGGCATCAATGAAGATCGCCTAGAGCCCTACGGCAAGTACGTTGCCAAGGTGCAGCTGACCGACGACACCACCGCAGAAAAGGCCCTGGCCCGTGGCTCCAAGTACATCGTGGTCACCGCCGTTACCCCCACCCCTCTCGGTGAAGGTAAGACCGCAACCTCGGTCTCCCTGGCCCAGGGTATGGCAGCAACCGGCCGCAAGGCCATGCTGACCCTGCGTCAGCCCTCCATGGGCCCCACCTTCGGCATCAAGGGCGGCGCAGCAGGCGGCGGCTACTCCCAGATCGTCCCCATGGAGAAGCTCAACCTGCACCTGACCGGTGACTTCCACGCCGTCACCGCAGCCCACAACCTGCTTGCTGCCATGATTGACAACCACCTGCACCATGGCAACGAGCTGCGCATCGACACCCGCGCTATCACCTGGCGCCGCGTCATCGACATGAACGATCGCGCCCTGCGCAACATCGTTATCGGTCTGGGCGAGCGCATGGACGGCGTGCCCCGCGAAACCGGCTTCGACATCACCTCAGCCAGCGAAATCATGGTGATTCTCTCGCTTTCCACCAGCTTCGCCGACCTGCAGGAGCGCCTGGCCAAGATCGTGATTGGCCTCAATGTAGACGGGGACCCCGTCACTGCAGCCGACCTTAAGGCCGACGGTGCTATGGCCGTCATCCTGGCTGACGCTATCAACCCCAACCTGCTCCAGACCCTCGAGAAGACCCCCGCCCTGATTCACGCAGGCCCCTTCGGTAATATCGCCACTGGCAACTCCTCGGTCGTCGCTGACTACGTTGGTCTTGAGCACGCCGACTATGTGATTACCGAGGCCGGCTTCGGCGCAGACATGGGGGCGGAGCGCTTCTTCAACGTCAAGTGCCGCGTCTCCGGCCTCAAGCCGGACGCCGCCGTCCTGGTGGTCACCGTCCGCTCCCTCAAGTCCCACTCAGGCCGTTACAAGATTGTGCCCGGCAAGCCCCTGCCCGAGGGCCTGCTGGCAGAGAACACCGAGGACGTCGAGGCAGGCGCCGCTAACCTGCTCAAGCACATCGAGATTGTGCGTTCCTTCGGCGTTCAGCCGGTGGTTGCTATCAACGCCTTCCCCACTGATTTCGAGTCAGAACACGAGACGATTCGCCGCATTGCCGAGGAAGCGGGTGCCCGCGTGGCGATTCACCGCGGTGTTGCCGAGGGCGGTAAGGGCGTGACCGAGCTGGCGGACGCCGTCGCCGTAGCGTGTGATGGCGTGAGCGAGTTGACCTACACCTACGAGGACGAAGACAGCCTGACCACCAAGATTGAGAAGGTGGCCACCAAGGTCTACGGGGCGGACGGCATTGAGGTCGCCCCCGCTGCGGCCAAGCAGCTGGCCCGCTACGAGGAGCTGGGCTACGGCAAGCTGCCGGTTGTTATTGCCAAGACCCACCTGTCGATTTCGGCTGACGCTTCGCTGAAGGGTGCTCCGACCGGTTGGACCCTGCCTGTGCGCGAGGTGCGCCTGGCTGCCGGTGCCGGTTATGTGTACGCCATCTGCGGTACCATGCGGACCATGCCGGGCCTGGCCAAGTCCCCGGCTGCTGAGCGAATTGGTTTTGACGAGAACGGCACCATGGTCGGCCTCTTCTAAAATGATGCTTATTTATTAGGGTAGGTGGAGCAGGCTCACAGCGAAGCTGCTGGCTCGGTGGCTGGCGTGAATCGCTTGTGAGCGAAGCGAACCAGCGAGAGGGTCGGCAGCGAGCGTGAGCCTGCGGAACCTCCTATGAATAAGCCTCTGGGGCGTCCGGCTGGCACACGGTACCGTCCTTGGGAACGGTGCCGTCGACCAGGTAGGCGGTCGCCAGCTCATCGACGCAGGTAGAGCGGCCGGAGAAGGACGCCCCGTGGCCAGTCCCTTCCAAGGTTACGAAGGAAGCCTTCCCCAGCTGGCGGGCCAGCTCCTTACCGTGCTGGTAGGGGGTGGCGTGGTCACCGGTAATGCCAATGACCAGCAGGTCGGTTGAAACCTTCGAAGCGTCGAAAGACGTCGTGATATCGGTGCCGGTAGCGGGCAAAACCGCACAGTCGAACTCGGTAAACTCAGCCAGCACCTCATCGGTGATTTCAGGGCCGCCAATGAACTCGGGAACACCCACCTCCTTCATGTGAGCCAGCAGGGCCTCCACGTCCGGAGTCTTAGGCTTCGAGGGGCACACCACCAGCTGCCCGGCCGTATCAATCTCAGCGCTATTGGTCGCAATCATCTGGGCCAGGGCGTCTACCGCTTCCTTGTCTCCGGCCTTGGCTTTACCCAGCAGGTCCAGGCCGTCCCCCTGCATGACGTCCGGCCCGTAGAGCTGGCTGGTCAGGTAATCACGCAGCTCCAATCCGGTAATTTCGGTGCCGTCACTGGCCACCAGGGGCTTGTCGGTTAGGGACTTCTGGTAGTCGAGCATTTCGCGCTCGCTGGTGAAGGGGCAGGTCACGGCTGCACCTTCTGAGGTGGTGAGGTCGGAGCAGCGCTCTGCTAGGGCACCCACAGCTTTCGATACTGCCACCATCTGGTCGTAGTTGTGGGTCAGGGCACCCCACTGGGCATTTTCAGCCGAGTCGAGCACCATGCGTCCTGCCTTCTCGGGGAAGAGGGTAGCGTAGGTGGCCCCCAACATAGTGCCGTAGGAGTAGCCCAGGTAGTCGAGGCGCTCACCCCCGGCTAGGGAGCGGAGCAGCTCCATATCGCGGGCTACCTGGGAGGTGCCCATGTAGTTGGCAACCTCTGAGCTGGCGGCGCATTCGGCAAGCTGTACGGCGGCAACTTCAGAGTCTGACTCGCACACTACGGGGGAGGAGGCCCCAATACCGCGGGGGTCAAAGCCCCAGAGCTGGTGGCTTTCCAGTACGGGTGCAAAAGAGGGGTCGGTTGCTAGCGACATGGCGTGCTGAATACCGCCGATGCCCGGCCCGCCGGGGTTAGTGAAGAGGGGTACCTGCTTGTCGTTGCCGGTGGAGACGGTGCGGCTGACGGCCAGCTCAAGGGTGCGGTTATCGTCCGGGTCTCCCCAGTTGAGCGGGGCGGTGACGGTGCCACACTCGTAGTTGGCGTAGTCGAAGCCGGTTTCTTTCAGCAGTTCTTCGTTCTCGGGGGAGAAGCCGCTGTGCTCGGCGGTGCACTCGCCCCAGGTGATGGTCTGCTCGTAGAAGTTTTCAAAGTTTTCCCGCTGCCAGCTGGCCCCGTGGGCGCGGTCGGCTGCGGGAGCGGGGGCCTGGTCTGACGGCTGCTGGGCGGAGGGGACGCTGAGGCTGCAGCCTGCCAGGGCTAGGGTGCTGGCGGTCAGGACGGCTGTGGTGAGGTAGGCGGCGCGGCGTCGGGCCGGTTGGTGCTGGAGTATGGTCACGGCTGTCTTCTTTCGACGGTTGAGCCTGTTGCCTGCGCGGCGTATGGGCCGCGCAGGCAACAGGTTGAACCTGGTGAGAATGGTTTTCATGTGTCTGTAAAAACCAGTGTAGTCTCACACCTGTCTTAAGAAATCAGCCGTCAGGATGAACCTGTTCCCCGCCTACAGGCGGATAAACGGTAACTAGGCCCAGTCCTTCTTGGGGGAGGTGCCACCGATGCCGGCGTTGAAGGTGTTGGTGGGGTCAAGCTCCTTAAAGTGCTCCACCATAGCCTCGGGCATGTGGTAGAGACGCCCATAGTTGTGCTCAGCCGGCAGCTTGGCGCCACGAGCCTCGAGCAGCTCCTGGATATCGTCGTGCAGCTTGTGGGGGTCTACGCCCTTCTTGGCGACGTAGTCCTGGTGCATGACGTGGCAGAAGAAGTGGCCGTAGTAGGCGGTAACATCCAGCTGGCTAGCGATTTCAGGGGGTAGCACCTCTAGCCAGTCCCAGTCATCGCGACGCAGGGCAACATCGATGGGAATGAGCTCGCCCAGCTCCTTGCGCTTCATACTGGCGTAGCGGGTGGCGGCGCTGGCAGCGCCGAAGCGGTGGAGGTTGGCGCTCTGGGCCTCGTCCGCTGTGCAGATGAAGAAGTCACCCTCGTGCTCGGGGGCCGCAAAGAAGTCCTTGAGCATGGTTTCGGTCGCCTGCTTCTGGGCCTCGCTGACGGTGAGTAGCAGGTGGTGTTCGAAGCGGTCGCGGTACTCCAGCATACGCTTGGGTAGCTGGCTGGGGACCAGGTCGAAGAAACGCTGGGAGACGGTGTCTGCAAAGGTGGGGCCGATGCCCGGTACCTTACCGAAGAACCCGTTGGCCCAGGTCTTGAAGGCGAACATACGGGTTTGCAGGGCAGAGCTCATGTATTTGAGGAAGACGAAGGTGTCTTTACCATACTTTTCTGCCAGGTCGAAGGCGCTACGACCCATGTATTCACCAGAGATGGGTAGGGGCATATCGGCTTCGAGGAAGATACGGCGGATTTCTTCGAGCTCGCGGGGGCTGTTGGTGCCGATGTAGAACATGGCGGGGTTCTTCTCGAGCGGGAAGGTTCGGGTTCGCACGGCAAAGACCATGATTTTGCCAGCGGATCCGGACGCCTCAAACAGGTACTTGGGGTTGGAGTTGTAGCGGGCGGGGGTTGGCTCCATCTTGCGCAGGTGGGCGGCGTACTCGGTCTCGCTGCTGTCGGCAGGGGCGGGGGTGACGTCGTCCGCCGACCAGGCGCCGCGCTGCAGGCGGTCGAGGGCGACCTCGGGGTCGTCGCCCAGGGAGATGCCCAGGTGGTTGACCAGCTCGACCTTGCCTTCTTCGGTGACGCGGGCGTAGATGGCTTCGCGTGTGAAGGCCGGGCCCTTACGAATCTGGCTGCCGCCGGAGTTATTGGCGATACCGCCGATGACCGAGGCACCGATGGAGGTGGACCCGATCACCGAGTGGGGTTCGCGGCCGTGTGGTGCCAGTTCTTCGGTCAGGTGGGTGAGGGTGGCGCCCGCCAGGGAGATGGCCTCGTGGGCGTCGTTAATCAGGTGCACCTGGTTGATGAGGTGGGTTGAGATGAGCACGATGGGGCGGTCGTAGTCCTGGAAGCCGGGGCCGGAACCGCCGGTCAGACCGGTGTTAGAGGCCTGGGGAATTACCATGAGGTTGTGGTCGACGCAGACCTGGAGCGCCTTCCACATCTGCACCAGGGTGGTGGGGCGGAGGACGGCAAGCAGGGGGCCGCCGCCGAAGCGGTAGCCCTTGCTGTAGGGCATGGTCGCGTGCTCTGCGGTGAGCACATGGTCAGAGCCCACAATGTCCTTGAATGCCGCGAGGGCCTGCTGATGGGCTCCTGAGTTTGCTGGGGAGGTCATCTCACATCTTTCTGTCGAGGGCTAGTGCTTTCACTTTGATTCTACTACCAGCCCCGCTCCTTCCACGCAGGCAGCTGGGGGCGTTCCCTGCCCAGGGTGGTGGAGTCGCCGTGGCCCGGCAGCACCAGGGTGCTATCGTCAAAGCGGGCGAAGATACGTTCTGAAACATCGGCAAAAAGCTGCTCAAAATCCTGGGGAGAGTTAGTCTTACCCACCCCGCCCGGGAAGAGCGAATCCCCGGTGAACAGCAGAGCCCGCTTGCCGGCGTCCGCCCCCTCAGATACCCGCAGGGCAAGGGCAATTGAACCCGGGGTATGCCCGCGCAGGGCAATCACCTCAAGCTCAATACCGGCTAAGGTCAGACGCTCGCCGCCCACCAGACGTTCTTCAACCTCTACGCCTTCCTGCTCGGCGATAGCCTCAGCATCGGGGGCACCGCAGTAGGTTACCGGGTCCCAGGCCTCAACAGCCTCGGGCAGGGCGCGAATATGATCCCAGTGGGAATGGGTGGTTACCAGGGCGCGGACGCCGCCTCCCGCCTGGCCGTGGGCAGCGGGGGAGTCGGCGGCGGCAGCCTGCTGAGCGAAGGCGTTGATGGCGGGAAAATCGTCCGCGGCATCAATCAGCACCTGCCCACCGCTTGCCCGGTGGGTCAGCAGGTAGACGTTGTTTTCCATCTCCGATACCGCAATGGACCGCACGGTCAGGGCATCGGACTCAAAAATTAGGGTATTGGCTAGGTCACTCATGGCCCCATTCTAGGCTCTCACACCACTTTGTACCATGCCCTGCCCGTTTTAAGACCCCAGAATGAGCAGGAGGCGGTACAAACCGGGAGGGGTAGACGCTTTCATCGCCCACGCAAACCCTATAGAATATATCTTCGAAACAATCTCTTAGATAGGTGACTCATGGCAGGCTCAGCCACACAACCCACCGGCAACGACCTCACCCATATCCGTGTGCAGGGCGCCCGCGAAAACAACCTCAAAAACGTCGACCTCGACATCCCCCGCGACGCCATGGTCGTCTTCACCGGCCTTTCCGGGTCGGGTAAATCCTCCCTCGCCTTCGATACCATCTTCGCCGAGGGCCAGCGCCGCTACGTCGAATCCCTCTCCTCCTACGCCCGCATGTTCCTGGGCCAGGTCGACAAACCCGACGTCGACTTCATCGAGGGCCTCTCACCGGCTGTCTCCATCGACCAGAAATCTACCTCTAAGAACCCGCGCTCAACCGTCGGCACCATCACCGAAATCTACGACTACATGCGCCTGCTCTGGGCGCGCGTGGGCCACCCCCACTGCCCCGAGTGCGGCGAGGAAATCTCCAAGCAGTCCCCCCAGCAAATCGTCGATACGCTCATGGACTACCCCGAGAAAACCCGCCTGCAGGTGCTCGCCCCCGTGGTCTCAGCCCGCAAGGGCGAGTTCGTCGACCTCTTCAAAGAACTCTCCACCGCCGGCTACGCCCGCGCCCGCGTGGACGGCGAGGTCATCCAACTCACCGACCCACCCAAACTCGAAAAGCAGTACAAGCACACCATCGAGGTCGTCGTTGACCGTATCGCCATCAAGGAGAGCGTCCACCAGCGCCTGACCGACTCCGTCGAAACCGCGCTGGGGCTCGCCGACGGCAAGGTCCTCATCGACTTCGTGGACGAGGACGCCGACGCCCCGGGCCGCACCCGCTCCTTCAGCGAAAACCTGGCCTGCCCCAACGGCCACCTGCTGGCCGTCACCGAGGTAGAACCCCGCGCCTTCTCCTTTAACTCGCCCTTCGGTGCCTGCGCCGCCTGCGACGGTATCGGCTCCACACTTGAAGTAGACACCGACCTGATCGTGCCCAACCCCGACCTCTCCCTGGCCGAGGGAGCGGTCGCCCCCTGGGCCACCGGCAAGGCAACCAGCGAATACTGGCTGCGCCTCCTCGCCGGTCTTGCCGAAGAACTCGACTTCGACCTTGCCACCCCCTTCAAAGACCTTCCCGCCAAGGTCAAAAAAGCTATTCTGAACGGCAAGGACTACAAGGTCACCGTCGCCTACAAAAACCGTTTCGGCCGCGAACGCCGCTACACCTCCGGCTTCGAGGGCGCCAGCGCCTACATCAAACGCAAGTACGAAGAAACCGAATCAGACTGGTCAAAAGACCGTTACGAACAGTACATGCGTAAGGTCGCCTGCACCTCCTGCAACGGCGCCCGCCTCAACCCCACCATCCTGGCCGTCACCGTCGGCGGCAAGTCAATTGCCGACGTCACCGACATGCCCATGCGCGAAGCACTCACCTTCATGCGCTCGCTGACCCTGAGTGAGCGCGAGGCTAAGATTGCTGAGCTGGTGCTCAAAGAAATTGATGCCCGCTTGCAGTTCCTACTCGATGTGGGCCTGGACTACCTGAACCTGGCCCGCTCAGCGGGTACCCTCTCGGGCGGCGAGGCCCAGCGTATCCGCCTGGCAACCCAGATTGGCTCCGGCCTGGTGGGCGTGCTCTACGTGCTGGACGAGCCCTCCATTGGCCTGCACCAGCGCGATAACCGCCGACTGATTGAAACCCTCACCAAGCTGCGTGACATGGGCAACACCCTCATCGTGGTGGAACACGACGAAGATACTATGAAGGAAGCCGACTGGATTGTGGACGTCGGCCCCGGCGCTGGCGAGCACGGCGGGCAGATCGTGCACTCGGGTACCTTTGCCGAGCTCCTTGAGAATAAAAACTCCGTGACCGGTGACTACATGGCCGGACGCCGCGCCATCACGGTGCCCACCACCCGCCGTCCGGTTGACCCCAAGCGCACCATCAAGGTTATTGGGGCCCGCGAAAACAACCTCAAGAACGTAGATGTCGAGTTCCCCCTGGGCGTGCTCACCGCCGTCACCGGCGTCTCCGGTTCGGGCAAGTCCACCCTGGTCAACGATATTCTCTACACCTCCCTGGCAAATAAGCTCAACGGTGCCAAGCAGGTGCCGGGCCGTCACAAGACCATTACCGGCCTGGAGCACCTCGACAAGATTATCCACGTGGACCAGTCACCCATCGGTCGCACCCCGCGTTCAAACCCGGCGACCTATACCGGCGTCTTCGACCACATCCGCAAGCTCTTTGCAGAAACCACGGAAGCCAAGATGCGCGGCTACCAGCCCGGTCGTTTCTCCTTCAACGTCAAGGGCGGACGCTGCGAAGCCTGCTCGGGTGACGGCACCTTGAAGATCGAGATGAACTTCCTGCCCGATGTCTACGTGCCCTGTGAGGTCTGCAAGGGCAAGCGTTATAACCGCGAGACCCTCGAAGTGCATTACAAGGGCAAGACCATTGCCGACGTACTTGAAATGCCGGTCTCTGAAGCCGCCGAATTCTTCGCCGCCTTCACCAAGATCTCGCGCTACCTCGATACCCTGGTGGACGTGGGCCTCGGCTACGTGCGTCTGGGCCAGTCCGCGACCACCCTCTCCGGTGGTGAAGCCCAGCGCGTCAAGCTGGCTACCGAACTGCAAAAGCGTTCTAACGGCCGCTCCATCTATGTGCTCGATGAGCCCACCACCGGTCTGCACTTTGAAGATATCCGCAAGCTTCTTGGAGTGGTACAGGGCCTGGTGGATAAGGGCAACACCGTCATTACCATCGAGCACAACCTGGACGTCATCAAGAGCGCCGACTGGCTCATCGACATGGGCCCCGAAGGCGGCGACGGCGGTGGCACCGTGCTGGCAACCGGTACCCCCGAGCAGCTGGCAACCGTTCCCGAATCCCACACCGGCCGCTTCCTAGCTGAGATGCTCTAGGGCAGCAGCACCCCGCCGGGGTATGCTAAATAGGTCAAAACAGCCCTAAAATTTCAAAAAGCATACCCCGGGTGGGGTGCCTGCCACGGTAGGCCCCGCCAGCTGTGCACCAAGGAGTTCTCATGTCCCTCAAATACAAGGCAACTCAAAAGACCGTCGAAGCCCTGCTCCGTACCGTCTTCCGCGCCCGCGTGACCGGCCTTGAGAACTTCCCCGCTGAGGGCCCCGTCATCGTGGCCTCCAACCACCTGGCCTTCCTTGACTCCGTGATTATCTCAGCCCTCATGCCCCGCCGGGTTGCCTTTCTCGCCAAGTCTGAGTACGTCAACTCACCGGGTCTTAAGGGCAAGGCCATGAAGACCCTCTTCCAGGTCATCGACATTATTCCGGTCAACCGCACCGACAAAAAAGAGTCCATGAAGGCCCTCGAAACTGCCCTCGACCGCCTCAACGAGGGCAGAGTCTTCGGTATCTACCCCGAGGGCACCCGCTCCCGCGATGGCTACCTCTATAAGGGAAAAATCGGGGTAGCCTGGCTGGCTCACATGACCGGGGCCACCGTAGTGCCTATCGGCCTGATTGGTACCGATAAGATTCAAAAGCCGGGCTCCAACATGGTCTACCCTCACCGTTTTACGGTGCGGGTGGGGGAGCCCATGACCTTCGAAAAACTGGGGGAGCGTATGAGTGGCAAGCAGCGCCGCCAGACCACCGACCAGATTATGGACGCTATCGCCCAGCTCTCTGGCCAGCCCCGCAAAAATGAATACAACGTCTCACCGTCAGCAGAACGCGACGGGGGAATCTAGCCCAGCACCCAGCGCGGGCTAGAGGCTCCTGCCGCTCCTGACCTAGCTCAAAGGACCTGATACACGTGGCCGATCCTGCCTCCTACCGCCCGGCGTCCGGCGAAATCCCTACCAACCCCGGGGTCTACCGCTTCCGCGACGAGGTGGGTCGTATTATCTACGTGGGTAAGGCCAAGAATCTGCGCAACCGCCTGAACTCCTATTTTGCCCGCGTAGATTCCCTGAGCCCCAAAACCTACGCTATGGTGCACACGGCCGCCTCGGTGGAGTGGACGGTGGTGGGCAGCGAGCTCGAATCGCTGCAGCTGGAGTACACCTGGATCAAGGAATACAAGCCCCGTTTCAACATCGCCTTCCGCGATGATAAGTCCTACCCCTACCTGGCTGTCACCCTTAAAGACCGCTTCCCGCGCGCCCAGGTCATGCGCGGGGAAAAGAAGAAGGGGGTGCGCTATTTCGGCCCCTACTCCCAGGCCTGGGCTATCCGCGAGACCCTTGACGCCCTCTTGCGGGTCTTCCCGGTGCGCACCTGCTCAGCCGGCGTTTTCAACCGGGCGCAGGCGTCCGACCGGCCCTGCCTGCTGGGCTACATCGACAAGTGCGCCGCTCCCTGTGTGGGTAGGGTGAGCCGCGAAGACCACCAGAAAATTGCTGAGGACCTGTGCTCGTTTATGGCCGGGGGAGCCGAGAAGTTCATTGCCGACCTGATTCGGCAGATGAAGGACGCCGCCGCCGACTTTGATTTTGAAAAGGCGGCCCGCCTGCGCGATGACATCGAAGCCCTGACCAAGGCTTTTGAACGCAACGCCGTGGTGCTGCCCGATTCGGTGAATGCCGACCTGTTCAACTTTGTTGAAGATGACCTAGAAGCTGCGGTGCAGGTGTTTTATGTGCGCGGCGGACGCATTCGCGGCCAGCGAGGCTGGATCGTTGAGAAGGTCGAAGACTCCACCCCCGAAGCCCTGGTCGACCACCTACTGGTTCAGGTCTACGGCGAGGCCGCTGCCGCCCTGGCCGCTGGGTCAACCGAGGAAGAAATCAACCACAACCTCAACGAGATACCCCGCCATATCAACGTGCCGGTTCTACCCGAAAACCACGAGAAACTCGAAGAATGGCTCTCGGGTGTGCGCGGAGCCAAGGTGACCATTAGCGTGCCCCAGCGCGGCGACCGGGTTGAGCTGATGGCAACCGTTGCCGAGAACGCCAAACAGGCCCTGACCCTGCACAAGACCCGCCGGGCAGGGGACCTCACCACCCGCTCGGCCTCCCTGGTAGAGCTCCAAGAAACCCTGGAACTGCCCGAGGCCCTCATGCGCATTGAGTGCTACGATATCTCCCACGTGCAGGGGACCAATGTGGTTGCCTCCATGGTGGTCTTTGAGGACGGCCTGCCCAAGAAAAGCGACTACCGCAAGTTCTCCGTCACCGGGGACGCCGCCCGCGACGACACCGCCAGTATGTACGACGTCATCTACCGCCGCTTCCGCCGCTATCTCACCGACGAGGCCCCAGGGGCCCGGGTGCGGGCATCCGGCCAAATCAGCGACGAGGACCTGCACACCAAGGAGCCGGCCAAGTTCGCCTACCCGCCCAACCTAGTCGTGGTGGACGGTGGCCAGCCCCAGGTTGCCGCCGCCACCAGAGCCCTCGAAGACCTGGGAATTACCGATATCTACGTGGTCGGTATCGCCAAGCGACTCGAAGAGCTCTGGCTGCCGGGCGACGACTTCCCCGTCATTCTGCCCAGAACCTCTAACGCCCTGTACCTGATTCAGCGTATTCGCGACGAGGCCCACCGCTTCGCTATTACCTTCCACCGCTCTAAGCGGGGTAAAGAAATGGTCAAATCAGCCCTCGACACCGTACCCGGGCTGGGCCCCGCCAAACGCGAAGCCCTCATCAAACACTTTGGCTCTCTCAAACAGCTTTCAGAAGCGAGCGCTGAGGAGCTGCAGGCCGTGCCCGGCATCGGCCCGGCCATGGCACAGAAAATTCTGGAGCGTTTCACACCGGGTGCTGAGAGCGACCCCAAGAATGAAGCTGTGCACTAAGCTAGAACTACCACCCCAATAATTTGTGGAAGCGAGAGATCCCACCCATGTCACCTACCTCCAGCGAGCAGACCGTCAAGCCGCAGATTCTCGTGATTACCGGTATCTCGGGAGCCGGCCGATCCACAGCAGCCAACACCCTCGAAGACGAGGGCTGGTACGTGGTTGATAATATTCCCCCTCAGATGCTCGGTTCTCTGGCCCAGCTGGTCAAAGACTCACCGGGAAAACTCCCCAAAGTAGCTGTGGGTATCGATATTCGTGCCCGTCGCCAGCTGGCCGACCTGCCTGAAGCTATCAATAAGCTCCGTGCCTCAGATATCGACTTCTCCATGCTCTTCATGGACGCTGCCGATAAGGACATCATCGCCCGCTACGAGGCCCAGCGCCGCCCCCACCCCCTGCAGCAGGGTGGGCTTGTAGCTGAGGCAATTGCCGAAGAACGCCGTATCTTTGCCGGGCTGCAGGAGGAAGCGGACTACATCATCGACACCTCCGGCATGAACGTCCACCAGCTGGCAAAAAAGGTGCGCGAAACCTACGCCCCGGGCAAGGAGCGTCTGGTTAACATCACCGTCATGAGTTTCGGCTTTAAGTACGGTACCCCCTCAGATGTGCACTACATGGCCGATATGCGCTTTATTCCTAACCCCCACTGGGTGCCCGGCCTACGCGCCCAGACCGGGCAGGACGCCGCCGTCCGCGACTTTGTTTTTGCCCAGGACGGCACCGAAGAGTTCATCAGCAACTACATCGCTGCACTACAGCCCGTTATCGCCGGCTACCGCCGCGAAGGAAAGCTGTACGCTACCTTTGCCATCGGCTGCACCGGGGGTAAACACCGCTCGGTTGCCGTGAGCGAAGAGGTCGCCCGCCGCCTGAGCGAAATGGAAGATGTAAACATCTCCGTGCACCACCGCGACATGGGGCGTGAATAATGTCTGAGGCAACTCGTATGAGCCGTTTCCCCGAAACCGGTCTGCTACCCATCACCACCCAGGGGCACGATTTGCCCGTGCGCGTCACTGCCCTGGGTGGCGGCCACGGGCTCTACGGTTCCCTTTCTGCCCTCAAGCTCATCACCACCGCCCTCACCGCCGTGGTAACCGTGGCGGACGACGGGGGTTCCTCGGGTAAGCTCCGCGAAGAGCTGGATGTGCTGCCACCCGGAGACCTGCGCATGGCTCTTTCGGCCCTGTGCGACGATACCGACTGGGGGCACACCTGGCGCGACGTCATGCAGCACCGCTTCACTCCTCGAAGCCCGGAACGCCCTACCTCCCTCAATAACCACGCTCTGGGTAACCTGCTGATTGTCACCCTCTGGGAGCTCCTGGACGATACCATCGCTGGACTGGACTGGGCCGGGGCCCTACTCAACGCCCGCGGGCGAGTGCTGCCCATGGCGACCTCGCCCCTGATTATTGAAGGCGATATCGTCACCACCAACGATCACGGGGTGACCTTCCGCGATACTGTCCAGGGCCAGGCAACCCTCGCCAAGGCAGGGCGTGTGGACAAGGTCCGCCTGCTCCCCGAGAACACCGAAGCCTGCCCGGACGCCATCCGCGCGGTGCACGAGGCCGATTGGGTGGTGCTAGGGCCGGGTTCTTTTTACACCTCCCTGCTCCCGCACCTGCTCCTGCCCGGCCTGCGCGACGCCATACTCAACACCAGCGCCCAGATTTGCCTGGTCATGAATCTGGAACTTGACGGCAAAGAAACCCGCGGTATGAGTGCCGCAGACCACCTGCTCGTTTTGCGTGAATACGTTCCAGAAATTAGGGTTAATACAGTTATCGCTGATCCTGCGACCGCAGGAGAGCGCACCACATTTGAAGACGTAGCGGCCCAGCTAGGGGCGAAGGTGCTCTGGGCTGATGTAGCGGAAGCCGACCAACCGGGCGTCCACGACCCCCTTAAACTAGCAGCTGCCTACAAGCACGTCTTCAAACGCTAACGCCGACCACACACCGGCACCCTCGCTTACAAGAGCAGACACTACTTTGGAGGAAGACCCGCATGGCCCTGACGGCATCGGTCAAAGAAGAGCTGGCACACTACGAAGCCACGCGCTCATCCGTGCGCAAAGCTGAGGTGGCCACAATCTTGCGCTTCACGAACGGTCTGCACCTTGTGCAAGGCAAAATCGTGGTCGAGGCTGAAGTTGACCTTGAAACTACCGCAGAGCGCCTGCGCTATAACATCGCCGAAATGTACGGCCATGAGGCTTCCATTACCTCTATCTCGGGTGGCGGGCTGCGCCGGGGCGGACGCTACGTTGTTCGCGTTGATCAGGGCGGCGAAGCGCTAGCCCGTCAGACCGGTTTGCTGGACGGACGCGGTCGCCCCGTCCGCGGTCTACCCCCTGCCGTGGTCAACGGCTCCCTGGCCGATGCTGAAGCTGTCATGCGCGGGGCCTTCCTGGCTCACGGTTCGCTGACCGAGCCCGGGCGTTCGTCCGCCCTGGAATTTACCTGCCCCGGCCCCGAGGCTGCCCTAGCCCTGGTCGGTGCCGCCCGCCGACTCGACGTGATTGCCAAGGCCCGCGAAGTACGCGGAGTAGACCGGGTGGTCGTGCGCGACGGTGAGACCATCTCCCTGCTGCTAGAGCGCATGGGTGCTGTTGACGCCCTCGACAACTGGCGGGAACGCCGCGCCCGTAAAGAGGTTCGCGCGACCGCTAACCGCCTCGCTAACTTCGACGACGCCAACCTGCGCCGTTCAGCCCAGGCCGCTGTCGCCGCCGGTGCCCGCGTTGAACGGGCTCTGGAAATCCTGGGCGATAAGGTACCCGAGCACCTGCGCTACGCCGGCGAACTGCGTGTTGCCCACAAGCAGGCATCCCTTGACGAATTGGGCCGCCTGGCTGAACCACCCATGACCAAAGATGCTATCGCCGGTCGTATCCGCCGCCTGATTGCCATGGCCGATAAACGGGCCGCCGAGCGTGGAATCCCGGGTACTGAAGCGGGCGTGAACGGCACAAACCACCTCAACTAGGCTGTGTGGGTTTTTGTTGGTTTGCCCTTTACTGGGTGGTCTTCCTCATGCTCTCACCCGGCAAAACCCATATTTGCAGGTCAAAACGGGGGTCAAGCGTCCATAAACGCACGTAAGTCCACTTAAAAAAACGACAGAAACACACCAAAACTCACATAAACAGGGTATGATGGTTAACGAACCGGACGAGAGCTCACCCGCTTGAGCTGAAGGAACCACGTTTTCCCAAGTTCGGCGATGAAACGCCAGAACCGGCGTCTCGTCCACCAACGTCACTAACTGTATCTAGGAGTTTGATTTCAGTGACTGTACGCGTAGCTATTAACGGCTTTGGCCGCATCGGTCGTACCTTCTTCCGCGCCGCACAGCAGCACGGCGAAGGCTTCGAAATCGTTGCAATCAACGACCTGACCGACGTCAAGACCCTCGCACACCTGCTCAAGTACGACTCCATCATGGGTCGCTTCGACGGCGAAGTTGCTGTTTCAGAAAACGGCCTGACCGTCAACGGCAAGGAAATCAAGGTTCTGGCTGAGCGCAACCCCGCTGACCTGCCCTGGGCAGACCTCGGCGTAGACGTTGTTCTCGAATCCACCGGTTTCTTCACCGACGGTGAGAAGGCTAAGGCTCACCTCGAAGCTGGCGCCAAGAAGGTTATCCTTTCTGCTCCCGGTAAGAACATCGACGGCACCTTCGTCATGGGCGTCAACGACGACCAGTACGATTCAGCCACCATGAACATCGTTTCAAACGCATCCTGCACCACCAACTGCCTGGCTCCCATGGCTAAGGTACTGAACGACAAGTTCGGTATCGAAAAGGGTCTGATGACCACCATCCACGCCTACACCGCTGACCAGCGCCTGCAGGACGCCCCCCACTCAGACCTGCGCCGCGCCCGCGCCGCAGCCCTGAACATGGTTCCCACCTCAACCGGTGCAGCAGCAGCTGTTGGCCTGGTTCTGCCCGAACTGAAGGGCAAGCTGGACGGCTTCGCAGTTCGCGTTCCCACCCCCACCGGCTCCATCACCGACCTGACCTTCACCGCTTCACGCGAAGTTACCGTTGAAGAGGTCAACGCAGCCGTCAAGGAAGCAGCAGAGGGTGCCATGAAGGGCATCATCACCTACTCCGAGGAGCCCATCGTCTCCAAGGACATCGAAGGTGAGCCCGTTTCAACCGTCTTCGACGCACCCCTGACCAAGGTCATCGGCAACCAGGTCAAGGTTATCGCCTGGTACGACAACGAATACGGCTACGTTTCACGCCTCGTCATGTTCACCAACAAGGTAGTTGCAGCTCTCTAAGCTGTCATCCACCGGTCTTTCATGAGACAGCAATAGGATAGGGTTAGCGAATCGACGCGCACAAGCGCGGTTCGCTAACCCTTACCTATACCCGACACCACCCTGGTGCCCACCCCATTTACCCTCACAAACAATGGAGATGAAAACTCCCATGGCTAAGACTCTCGCAGAGCTCATTGACGGTGGCGTAGCAGGCCGCCGCGTTCTCGTCCGCTCCGACCTGAACGTACCCCTCAAGGACGGCGTCGTCACCGATGACGGCCGCGTCCGCGCCTCCCTGCCCGTACTCAAGAAGCTCACCGATGCCGGTGCCCGCGTCATCGTCACCGCCCACCTGGGTCGCCCCAAGGGCCAGGTAGACCCCCAGTACTCCATCAAGCCCGCCGCAGAACGCCTGGCAGAACTGGCAGACTTCCCCGTCATCATCGCAACCGACCTGGTGGGCGAGGACGCCAAGGCTAAGGCCGAGGCTCTGAAGGACGGCGAACTGCTCGTTGTTGAAAACGTACGCTACGACGCCCGCGAAACCTCCAAGGACGACGCCGAGCGCGCCGAATTCGCAGCAGAGCTGGCAGCCCTGACCGGCGAGAACGGCGCCTACGTGAATGACGCCTTCGGTGCTGTGCACCGCAAGCACGCTTCGGTGTACGACATCGCTAAGGAACTGCCCGCCTACCTGGGCGACCTGGTCAAGACCGAAGTTGACGTTCTGCAGAAGGTCATCAAGAACCCCGATCGCCCCTTCGTCGTTGTCATGGGTGGCGCTAAGGTCTCAGACAAACTGGCAGTTATTGACAACCTCATCGGCAAGGCAGACGCCCTGCTGATCGGCGGCGGCATGGGCTACACCTTCGCCAAGGCCATGGGCTACGAGATCGGCCAGTCCCTGCTGGAAGAAGACCAGATCGAAAACTGCAAGCGCTACATGGAAGAAGCCCCCAAGAAGGGTACCGAACTCATCATCGCCTCAGACATCGTCTGGTCAGATGACTTCTCCAACGACGCTAACACCGAAATCCGCCCCATCGAAGACCTTACCGGCGGCAAGCTAGGCGCCAAGGCAGAGGGTCTCGATATCGGCCCCGCCACCCGGGAACTCTTCGCCCAGAAGATCAAGGAAGCTAAGCTGGTCTTCTGGAACGGCCCCGTAGGCGTCTTCGAAATTGAAGCCTTCGCAAGCGGCACCAAGGCAGTAGCCGACGCCCTCGTCGAGTCAGAGGCATTCTCCATCATCGGTGGCGGCGACTCAGCATCAGCAGTGCGCAACCTGGGCTTCTCCGACGACCAGTTCGGCCACATCTCCACCGGCGGCGGCGCTTCCCTCGAATACATCGAAGGTAAGACCCTGCCCGGCCTCGAAGCACTCGGCGCCTAAAACAACACCACGTGGCAGTAAGCCACCCGGCGGTTAAACCACCAACGGGCAGGACGCCGCACCCGCCGCGTCCTGCCCACCCACCTCAAGATTTCGCGAAAGGAACGAGCCCATGACTCGCAAGCCCCTCATCGCAGGCAACTGGAAGATGAACATGGACCACACCGAAGGTGTGACCCTGCTCCAGAAGCTGGCCTGGACCCTGGACGACACCAACTTCGACTACGACACCGCTGAAGTTGCCGTCTTCCCTCCCTTTACCGACATCCGCTCCGTACAGACCCTCGTTGACGGCGACAAGCTCAACATCGTCTACGGCGGCCAGGACCTCTCAGACCAGGACTCCGGCGCCTACACCGGCGACATCTCCGGCGTCTTCCTCAAGAAGCTGGGCGCAACCTACGTACTGGTTGGTCACTCAGAGCGTCGCACCATCCACGGTGAAACCGACGGTATCTGCGCCGCCAAGGTACAGGCAGCCTACCGCAACGAGCTCACCCCCGTGCTCTGCGTGGGTGAAGGCCTCGACAAGCGTGAAGCTGGTGAGCACGTTGACTTCACCCTGGACCAGCTGCGCGGCTCCATCGAGGGTCTGACCGCAGAACAGGCTGAGACCCTGGTCGTAGCCTACGAACCCGTCTGGGCTATCGGTACCGGCAAGGTTGCAACCGCAGCTGACGCCCAGGAAATGAGCAAGGCTATCCGCGAGGAACTGACCAAGCTCTACTCCGCAGAGGTCGCCGATAAGGTTCGTGTACTCTACGGCGGTTCCGTCAAGGCAGCATCAGCCCCCGAGATTATGGCAGAGGCAGACGTCGACGGCGTACTGGTGGGCGGTGCATCCCTCGACGCCACCGAATTCGCTAACATCGCACGATACAAGGCCTAAAAAATACCCTAACTAGGGGTATAGTAGATTGGTGGCGCTTCGAAACGCCCTTCAACCCGACTGAAAGGTTCTGCGTGGAAACCCTCAAGATTATCCTGATGGTCCTGATCGCTATCGCGAGCATTCTTACCATCCTGCTGGTTCTACTGAACCGCGGTAAGGGCGGCGGCCTCTCAGATATGTTCGGTGGTGGCATGACCACCTCGCTGAACTCTTCGGGCATGGCATCTAAAAACCTGATCCGTCTGACCGTTACAGTGATTCTGCTGTGGGTCTTTGCGGTTATCGGTTACGCCCTGGTGATGCGTTTCTCTGAGGTTGCTGTTATCTAGGCTTACATCAAAAAATCCCGCCTACCGGTTCACCGGTAGGCGGGAATTTTTTGTCTCTGAATCCCTGAACTCTAGGAAGCTGAGCCGAGGGCGTCTTCGGTTGCCAGAATCAGGGTTTCGAGCAGGCCGCGGGCTCCAGCTGCCGGGGTCTGGGTGAGAATCTCGGCGGTTAGCTGGGTTTCAGGCAGAGCGGACGCCGCCCGCAGGCGGGCAGTTGCCTCGGCCTTGTCGCTACCGGCAACCAGGAACCAGATGCGCTCTGAGTAGTTGATCACCGGCAGGGTCAGGCTTACGCGGGTGGGTGGGGGCTTGGGGGAGTTGTGCACCGCGAGGGCGGTGGCCTCAGCCTCTAGAATCTCGGCCCGGTCGGGGAAGAGGGAGGCGATGTGGCCATCGGGTCCCATACCCAGTAGGGTCAGGTCAAAGAGGGGGGACGCCTCACCCTCGGGGGCGTAGCGGGCTAGCTCAGCGGTGTAGGCTTCGGCTGCTGCCTCCGGGGTGTCAAAAACATCTGAGGCACCCATGACGTGCAGGTTCTCCTCCGGCAGCCCCAGGGACGTGAGCCAGGCGTCCTTGGCCTGCTGTTCGTTGCGATCAGCGTGGCCGCGCGGCACAAACCGCTCGTCTGACCACCAGAAATGAACCTTGGACCAGTCCACGGTAGCGCTCAGAGGGTTTTCTGCAATACCCGCAAGTACCGCAATGCCCATGGTGCCACCGGTTAGCGACAGGTGGGCAATACCGCGGGCAGCCACAGCGGTGGCAGCCACATTGATGATACGGGTGGCACCGGCCAGCTGCAGCTGGGCCTTATCAAGGTGGGAAACGACGATAGGATTAGGCATCGTAGACCTCCGTATAGTCGGCACTCTCATCGTGCACATCGTCTACGTTCACATCGACCACGATGTTGCCACTGGCGACAACAGACTTGAGCACCTCGCCGTAGACCTCATCGGGGTCAAGGCGACGCAGCTCTTCTGCCAGGCAGTCGGCCAGGGAGCGCGCAGGCAGGGAAATCTGCTGGTCGGGCACACCGGGGGAAGAAATGGTAGCAATGTTGCGACCGGGGCGGTGGATGATGATGGAACCGTCTTCGCGTTCAAGTTCTACCTTGTAGAGGCCGCGCTGTACATCGGTGGTGCGCAGGTGTACCTCAGCGCCCAGGCGGTCACCCAGCCAGGCACCGAGTAGAACGACCGAGGGGCTCATGGACGAACCGGAGACCACCACGCGCTTGACGGGGGAGGGCTCGATCTGGTCGAAGACAGCAGCAATCTGAATACGCCAGAGGGTCAGGCGAATCCATGCCAGGTCGGTGTCACCGTCCTTGTAGCTGGCAGCCAGCTTCTCTAGCACACCCAAGGGGTCGTAGGCGCGGGCTGAATCGGTGATACGGCGCTGGGCAATCTTGCCGATAGAGTGCTCTGCCGGGTTCTCGGGGACCGAGTGGGGCCACCAGGCAACGATAGGGGAGTCGGGTAGCAGCAGCCCCGAAATCAGGGACTCGGTAGCAACAGCCGCCGAACCGTACCCGCGCAGAATGATGAGTTCTGAAGCACCCGCGTCGCCGCCTACGTAAATGCGGGCATCAAGCCGATCGTCGGCGTCCTGACCGTAGTCAATGTGGACGATAATGCGGGAAGGGTGCTCGTAGGAGGCCTTCAGTGCCGCCTCAACCGCGGTCTTTGAGTGGCCCTTCTCGGCCAGAATGACCAGGGTGAGCACACGAGAGGACGTGGTCGCCCCCTCCTCACTGCGCAGGCGGGAGAGCTCCTTGGCAACCTCGCCCACAGTGGTGTCTTTGAGTTTCTTCATCATGGGCGCCTCCAAGCACGGCCGTCGCGTTCCAGCATTTCGTGGGCTGAAGCCGGGCCCCACGAACCGGGGGCGTAGGCTTCGGGTTTAATCTTGTTCTCTTCCCAGTACTCTTCGAAGGGGTCAAGAATCTTCCAGGAGAGCTCAACCTCTTCATGCCGGGGGAAGAGCGGGGGCTCACCGAGCAGCACATCGAGAATCAGACGCTCATAGGCCTCGGGAGACTCTTCGGTGAAAGAGTGGGAGTAGCCAAAGTCCATGTTGACGTCGCGGATTTCCATCTGGGTGCCGGGCACCTTCGAGGCAAAGCGCAGGGTCATTCCCTCATCGGGCTGCACGCGAATCACAATAGCGTTCTGGCCGGAGCTATCGGCACTGCCGCCAAAGAGCAGGTTGGGAGCCTTCTTGAAGACCACGGCAATTTCGGTGACGCGGCGGCCCAGACGCTTACCCGCGCGCAGGTAGAAGGGCACGCCCGCCCAGCGGCGGGTGTTGATGTTCAGCTTGAGGGCGGCGAAAGTTTCGGTGCGGGAGTCGGCGGGAATGTCGTTCTCGTCAAAGAAGCCATTGACCTCTTCACCGCCCTGGTTGCCGGCAGCGTACTGGCCGATGGCAAAGGCTGAGGCAATATCATCGGGAATCTGGACTGCCTCAAGCACCTTGGCCTTCTCGGCGCGCAGGTGCTCGGCGTTAAAGCTGACGGGCTCTTCCATGGCAGTGAGTGCCAGCAGCTGCAGCAGGTGGTTCTGAATGACGTCGCGGGCAGCGCCCACGCCGTCGTAGTAGCCAGCGCGGGTACCGATGCCGATATCTTCGGCCATAGTGATCTGCACATGGTCGACGTTGGTGGCGTTCCACAGGGGCTCGAACATCTGGTTGGCAAAGCGCATGGCCAGAATATTCTGCACGGTTTCTTTGCCCAGATAGTGGTCGATACGGAAGACCGAATCGGCGGGGAAGACCCGCTCAACAATGGCGTTGAGCTCGCGGGCGGTTTCGAGATTGTGGCCGAAAGGCTTTTCGATAACCACACGGCGCCAACCCTCGTGCTGGTTGTGGTTGGCCAGGTCGTGATCGGCTAGCTTCTGCAGTACCTGGTCGAAGTCCTTGGGCGGAATCGACAGGTAGAAGGCGTGGTTGCCGCGGGTGCCTCGGGTTTCGTCGAGCTCTGCCAGGGTCACCTTGAGCTTTTCAAAGGACTCATCGGAGTCGAAGGTGCCGGTGACAAAGCGAATGCCGGCAGCGAACTGGTTCCAGACGTCCTCTCGGAAGGGGGTGCGGGCGTGGGCCTCAACGTGCCCGCGCACCTCCTGCTGGAAGTCCTCGTGGCTCCACTCGCGGCGTCCGAAACCCACCAGGCCAAAGCTGGGCGGGAGCAGGCCGCGGTTAACCAGGTCGTAGACCGCGGGGAGTAGTTTCTTGCGCGCAAGGTCGCCGGTGACGCCGAAGAAGACCAGGGAGGACGGGCCTGCCACGCGGGTTAGTCTGCGGTCGCGCGGGTCGCGCAGGGGGTTTGAATCGTGAGTGTTGGCCACCGCCGTGAATCCTTCACAGGTTGGTTGGGGCGGCAGCTGCGAAAGGCGTGGGGGCTGCCGCGGTTCTCTTGTTCTAGTGTACTAGTGCCCACCGGGCCGGCAGGTGCTTGCCGCCGGGCTGGGGTGATGGTGAGCGGGTGCAGTGAGGGTGGGGGATACGACCCCCACCCTCAGCGTGAAACGGTACTACTTGCTGTCAGCCAGTGCGGCGGTGACAGTCTCGAGCAGTTCCTTCCAGGAGACCTCGAACTTCTCAACGCCTTCGGTTTCCAGCTTTTCTACCACGTCGTTGTAGGAGATACCTACAGCTTCGAGCTGGTTGAGGATCTCGGTGGATTCCTCGTAGGTGCCCTCGATAGCGTTACCCGCAACCTCTGCGTGGTCGAAGGTTGCGTTGAGGGTTGCCTCGGGCATGGTGTTGACGGTGCCGGGGGCTGCAATTTCGGTGACGTAGAGGGTGTCGGGGTAGGCGGGGTTCTTCACGCCGGTGGATGCCCAGAGCGGACGCTGGCGGTTGGCTCCTGCTGCCTCCAGTCGGGCCCAGCGCTCTGAGGAGAAGGCCTGCTCGTAAACCTCGAAAGCTAGGCGGGCGTTGGCTACACCGGCCTTGCCGCGCAGGGCCAGGGCCTCATCGGTGCCGATGGCCTCCAGGCGGGCGTCGATTTCGGTGTCCACGCGGGAGACAAAGAAGGAGGCTACGGAGTGGATCTTTGAGAGGTCCTTGCCGTTTTCCAGAGCCTTTTCCAGACCCAGCAGGTAGGCGTTGATGACGGCGCGGTAGCGTTCCAGGGAGAAAATCAGGGTGACGTTGACTGAGATACCTTCGCCCAGAGCCTCAGCAATGGGTTCTAGGCCCTCTTCGGTGGCGGGAATCTTGATCATGACGTTCTCTCGGCCAACTGCTGAGTAGAGCTCCTTAGCCTGGGCCAGGGTTGCAGCTGATTCGCGGGCCAGCAAGGGAGAGACCTCGATGGAGACGCGGCCGTCAAAGCCCTGGGTCGCCTCGTAGATGGGGGCAAACACGTCGCAGGCGTCGCGCACGTCGTCAATCATGGCAGCAAAGCCAGCTGCCTCTGCTTCGGTGCCCTCTGCTGCCAGCTTCTTCATCTGCTCGGCGTAGGCTGCTCCGTTCGACAGAGCTGCAGCGAAGATGGAGGGGTTGGTGGTTACACCGACCACGTTCTTGGTGTCGATGAGCTCCTGCAGGTTACCGCTGGTGAGACGCTCGCGGGAGAGGTCATCGAGCCAGATGGAGACGCCTGCGTCTGAAAGCTTCTGGGTGGGGGTAGTCATAATGTTTTCCTTAACTTGACGTTCGGTTAGCGGGCAGCGGCGATGGACTCGCGGGCCTTGGCTGCGACGTTCTCGGCGGTGAAGCCGTAGTCAGCGAAGAGTTCTTCTGCTGAGGCTGAAGCGCCGTAGTGCTCCAGGGAAACGGCACGACCGGCTTCACCCAGGATGTCCAGCCAGGGCATAGCCAGACCGGCTTCAACGGTCACGCGGGCCTTGACGGCTGAGGGGAGCACCGACTCGCGGTACTCAGCCGACTCAGCTGCGAACCACTCGCGGCAGGGCATGGAGACCACGCGGGCTGCGATGCCTTCTTCAGCCAGCTGGGTGCGGGCTGCTAGGGCAACCTCGACCTCAGAACCGGTGGCAATGAGGATGACGTCGGGGGTGCCTTCGGTATCAGCTAGCACGTAACCGCCGCGGGCAGCGCCGTTAGCGGAAGCAAACTTCTCACCCTCGGCGTCCGCATGCAGGTCTTCACGAGCCACGTTGGTCAGGTTCTGGCGGGAGAGCACCAGGCCGGCGGGGTGGTCCTTGATGTCCAGGATCTTGCGCCAGGCTACGGCGGTTTCGTTGCCGTCAGCGGGGCGCACAACATCGAGGTTGGGGATTGCGCGCATAGCGGTCAGGTGCTCAACGGGCTGGTGGGTGGGGCCGTCCTCGCCCAGACCGATAGAGTCGTGGGTCCAGACGAAGATGTTAGGCACACCCATGAGCGCTGCCAGACGGACGGCCGGGCGCTGGTAGTCGGTGAAGACGAAGAAGGTGCCAGAGAAAGGACGGGTGGGTGAGGAGAGCGCGATACCGTTGGTGATTGCCGCGGCGGCGTGCTCGCGGATACCGAAGTGCAGTACACGACCGTAGGGGTGACCGGTCCAGCTCTTGGTGGAGCGGGACTCGGGGTTGAAGGACTTCTCGGTATCGATGGTGGTGTTGTTTGACCCTGCTAGGTCGGCTGAACCGCCCCAGAGCTCGGGCAGAACCGGAGCGATTGCGTTGATAACCTTGCCCGATGCTGCACGGGTTGCGATGGAGGTGCCAGCCTCAAAGGTGGGCAGAGCCTCATCCAGCTCGGCGGGCAGCTCGCCAGCAACCAGGCGCTCGTAGAGCTTGGCCTGCTCGGGGTTGGCAGTAGCCCAGGCGTCGAAGGACTTCTGCCACTCGTCACGCTCAGCTGCGCTGCGCTCAACCAGGGCGCGGGTGTGCTCAAGAATCTCGGGCTCTACCACGAAGTGCTGTTCGGGGTCGAAGCCCAGTACCTTCTTGGTGGCTGCAACTTCGTCGGCACCCAGCTTGGAGCCGTGGATGCCACCGGTGTTCTGCTTGGTGGGGGCGGGGTAGCCGATAATGGTGCGCAGCTCGATGAAGGAGGGCTTGTCGGTGACCTTGGTTGCTGCGACGATAGCGTCGTAGAGGGCCTCGACGTCTTCCTTGTAGTCGCCGCCAGCGGTCCAATCGACCTTGGCAACGTCCCAGCCGTAGGCCTCGTAGCGGGCTGCGACGTCCTCGGTGAAGGCAACGTCGGTGTCATCTTCAATGGAGATGTGGTTGCGGTCGTAGATGACGACCAGGTTGCCCAGCTGCTGGTGGCCGGCCAGAGCGGACGCCTCGGCGGTTACACCCTCCTGCACATCGCCCTCAGAGGCAATGGTGAAGACGGTGTGGTCAAAGGGGGAGGTGCCGGGGGCAGCTTCGGGGTCGAAGAGGCCGCGCATGCGACGCTGGGCGTAGGCAAAGCCCACAGCGGACGCCAGACCCTGGCCCAGGGGGCCGGTAGTGATTTCGACGCCCTTGGTATGACCAAATTCGGGGTGGCCGGGAGTCAGGGCGCCAGCGGTGCGCAGGGCCTTAATGTCGTCAAGTTCCAGACCAAAACCACCCAGGAACAGCTGGTTGTACAGGGTCAGCGAGGTGTGGCCGGGGGAGAGAATAAAGCGGTCGCGGCCCTCCCAGCGGTCATCACGGGGATCCTGACGCATGACCTTCTGGAAGAGCAGGTAGGCCACAGGAGCCAGGCTCATAGCGGTACCGGGGTGGCCTGAGCCAACCTTCTCAACGGCGTCCGCAGCAAGCACGCGAGCGGTATCAACCGCGCGCTGGTCTTTCTCGGTCCATTCAAGCTTCTGATTCAGGTTAGGCATCAGCCGTCCTCTCTCAATCTGGCTACCCAGAAATATTCATCAAACTTATTCTTCTACCCGCCCACCGACGCCCAGCGGGACAAGCCCACACAAGCACACGGTAAAACCGGCAAAAGACGCTACTTCCAGGATAGTTCACCTGCGCATATGTGGGCTTGGTTTGCCTCTCAGCGGACGCCCCCGCTTTAGGGGTGCGCTTAATCTATTAGCCAGGGGGTAGGTAGGCGTTATACGATGTAATTTGACCAAAAGCTCTTTTGGCGTGCTCACAAACCGGCCAACCCTGGCTAAAAGTGATGGGCACCACCCAAAAAAATCGGTGCGAGGGGCACCCGGGCGCGCAGACGGCGTCCGCACCCCAACACGCCGAAAACCGCCACCTATTTCACATAGTGAATCGCCCGGCGGGGGAACCGAAGAGCTGCACACACAACAGTCAAGGGAAGTCAGCATACGTGAAGGGCCATGGCATCAACACCGTGATCGACCGTACCGAAGAAGGCCAGCAAACCCCCGCTGCGCCTGCACCCGGCCGCGTCTCCCTGGGTCGCAAAATTAGGGCCTATATTCACCTCACAAAGCCTCAAATTATTGAGCTGCTTCTGGTAACCACTGCGCCCACCATGATTTTTGCCGCCGGTGGCTTCCCCAACCTCTGGCTGGTGCTCCACACCATGATTGGCGGCTCACTTGCCGCCGGCGCGTCCTGTGCCTTCAACTGCTATATCGACCGCGAAGCTGACCGACTGATGAAACGCACCGAGAAGCGTCCGCTGGTCACCGGCGAGCTCACCGATCGGGAAGCCCTTATCTTTGCCTGGGTGCTGTCGGTTGTTTCAATCGTGTACCTCTACTTCCTGGTGAACCCGCTGGCAGCTGGTCTCGGCGTTGTCGCGATTTTCCTCTACGTTGTCTTCTACTCCCTGTGGCTGAAGAAGCGCACCAAGCAGAACATCGTCTGGGGTGGCCTCGCTGGCTGTATGCCGGTCTTCATTGCCTGGGCTGCTGTGGAGAACACCATTTCTTGGGCCGCTGTGGTGCTCTTTATGGTGATTTTCCTCTGGACGCCCCCGCACTACTGGCCCCTGTCCATGAAGTACGCCGAGGACTACCGTGCAGCCGGCATTCCCATGCTGGGCGCTACTGACTCCGCCAAGAGCGTGTCGGTGCAGGTTGTGCTGTACGGCTGGGCCATGGTCATGTGCTCCCTGTTGCTGGTTCCGCTGGGTGGAGCTGGCTGGGTGTACACTGCCACCGCCGTGCTGATTGGTGCCTGGTTCCTTTACCACTGCCACAAGCTGCACCGCCTGGCGCTGGCGGAGCAGGCAACCAGCCGGACAGCTATGGTGGTCTTCCACGGCTCAATCACCTACCTGACCGTGCTGTTCATTGCCCTGGCGGTCGACCCCTTCGTGGGCGGCCCGGTGCTCCCCCTCTAAACAGGTAGGTACCATCTAAATCAGAAAAACCCACCAACTAGGTGGGTTTTTCTGATTTAAATGGTCTTTTCTGGCGGACGCTAGCGGTTAAGGAGGTAACGGATTTCGGCAACGATTTCTGCCCGACGTGTCATAAGATCAACCCATCGATACCGGCGGACTGTCCACCCCGAATTTTGGAGAAGAGACTCCCGACGGCGCTCAGACCACTCAGCATCTTGTCGTGGGCCGAAGTTCTCATACTTGACCTCGCCATCAAACTCAAGGGCAATCATCTGATCAGGGTAGGCCAAATCAAGCCTGAAACGTAGCCCGCCAACGGTTACCTCAACCTGTTCGGCCGGTGCTGGCAGACCCGCATCAATCAAGATAAGACGAAGTAAGGTTTCACCCGGGCTTTCGGCATGGGGGCTCATACCCAGTGCAACCCTTCGGCATTTGCGAGAACCCCACCCAACTATCTGAGAAAGCTCGTGTGAGAGTTCCTCCACACTCACCAGTTTTTGGTTCAAGGCACTGTCTGCGATGACGGTTGCCTCGTTTACGGGAAGATACCTCGCGCAATCTACAACCGTCTGGAGCAAACCTGTCACTCTCAAGCCGCCCACGAGCGTCCTGTGCTCCTCTATCGGTTTGTAGGTGTAATGTTTGCGGGTTCCGGCAGCCCGTCCGCGTGAATCTGGTGGGCCAACGATGTCGACTGCTGGCGGGGTTTTCGCTAGAGCTAATCCGTGTAGGCAGGCTGCTGCTGCGTGCGAGAACGTGGTAGTAGGGTCAGATATGTGCACAGCGGCAATGTGTACTCGGTAGATTTCATGGGGTTTCAAGGAGTTCCACCAGATAGTTGGGCAGTAGATACCCTTTCTGATGCGGGTAAGTTGCTGGTCTACCAGCCCTCGTCTGATGCTGTCATGCGTATAGCCCTGGTCTAGGAGTTGCTGGGTCGTACGTATCGTGGTGGTGTATTTATTCATCTTCATGACACTAGGCATAACCAAGGCCAAATCTTTTGGCTAGCGCTGGAGGTGATTGTGGATAAGGTTCGGGCACTGCCAGTAGTGAGAATTCGGGAGGGAGATGCTCCGACGTACCTAAAATTGGTGCAGCTATGACGGCATTGTGAAGTAAGCCCAGGGCACTGTGGAAAAGACCATTTAAATCAGAAAAACCCACCTAGTTCGTGGGTTTTTCTGATTTAGATGGTACCTACCGAGGAGGCTAGGGCGTTAGGACGCGTCCCGCCGCCTTCTCGCGCGCAGCGGGGGATGACAGCACCAGCTGACGCTCAAACAGGGAAGACGCAGCCAGCGCAAAGATGCCCGACCCGATTAGGTGCATCTCCACCAGCCAGATCGGCAGCCCGTTAAAGTACTGGGTGTAGCCCACCACAGCCTGGTAGCCCAGGACCACCAGCACAAAGACCAGAGACTTGCCGAAAATAGGTGCCCAGCCCTTCTGCTTCCACAGCACGAAGAAGCCCAGCACCGATGCGCAGTAGACCCATACAAGAGTTCCGTGCATACGGGTCACCCAGACGGGGTTGAAAGCATGGCGGTGGGTTTCGGCGTCCCCGGCGTGCGGGCCGGTACCCGTAGTAACGGTACCCATGAACATCAGCGCAACAACCAGCACTACACCGATCCAACCGAGTACCCGCATGAGATGGGCGGACGCGGGGGTGCCGGCGTCCGCACCCCGAGACTGGCCAGTGGAGGAGAGGCCTTCGCGTGCTGCGGTTCCCTCAAAGTAGCGGTAAACGCGGTTGAGGTAGATACCGGCAATCATGATCATCAGGGCTGAAAGCATGTAGTGGACGGTAATCATCCAGGGGTTAAGGCGCAGCCAGACCGAGATACCACCGACCACAGCCTGCACCGGAATACCCCAGAGCAGCAGCAGGGTCAGGTTAAAGAGATCGGAGTAACGAGACCGAGGGGCTACGAGACAGCGGGCTTCGAACCAGGCGCCCAGGCCGCCAGCTTTGTAGGCCTCTGGGCGGGCACCAACGAGAAGTCCCCACAGGAAAGAGATGGGGGAAAGGCGCTTAGGGAATACCACTCCCAGCACCGCCAGGAAGGCGATGACGGTAACGGCGACCAGCACGAAGATTAGTAGGCGGTTGCCGAATTCGACCATGCCGTGGATGCCCATTTCGGGGGTGGTGGTCCAGGAGCCGTCTGAGGTGCAGCGGGGCCAGGCGTCGCAGCCCAGGCCGGAGCCGGTCAGGCGGACGACGCCGCCGGAGATAATGAGCACGATATTGGCGATGGCTACTGCCCAGGCGGTCTGTCTGACCCAGCGGGTGTAGGAGCGGGGGATAAGTTTTTCACCCAGGCTAGCAGGCTGGTAGGTGCCTGCGGTGGGTGTGTGCGTGGTCGGCATGGAGCTTTCCTTCACGAGGGTTGCGGACGGTGTGGGTCAGCTTAGGCTGACCACTTGAAGAATCGGGTGGCCAGGGTGGCAAAAACGACGGTTGCTATTACCAGGATGAGGTGGGGGAGCAGCAGGAAACTGTGGTAGATGTAGTCCCCGCGTAGGGCGTTGCCCAGGGCTGCTGAGGGGAGCAGGTCAATGATGGGGGATAGCCAGGTGGGGTAGCGGTCGGTGGGAATCAGGATTCCCCCGGCTGCAGCCAGCAGCACCCAGGCCATGTTGACGATGGCCAGGGTTGCTTCGGCACGCACGGTCCCGGCGATGAGTAGCCCCAGGGAGGTGAAGCAGGCTGCCCCCAGGAGCAGGGTGGGTAGGGACATGAGGACGCCGGGTACGGTGGCCGTCCAGCCCAGCAGCTGGCCTAGTGCCCCTACCAGCAGGTACTGAATTAAAAGCACAGAGAGTACTGCAAGTACCTTGCCCGCGATCAGGCCGCCCTTGCCGAGCGGGGTGGTGGAGATAAAGCGTAGCACCCCGTAGCGGCGGTCGAAGCCGGTGGCGATGCCCTGACCGGATAGGGCTGTGGAGAGCACGCAGAGGGCTAGAACACCGGGTACAGCTATATCGACGCGGCTGACCCCGTAGCGGTTGGCCCAGGGGTCGAGAAAGCCCGTGTAGGCCAGGGCGAGCAGGCTCATAATTGGGAAGGCGATGTTGAGCATGAGCTGCTCGCCGTTTTTGAGCATGGCAATCGTTTCGAACTTGCCCTGGGCGAGCACCCGGGTGAGGGTCGGTGCGGCTGTTGAGGTGGTGCTCATCGGATATCCCTGCCTGATAGTTCGAGGAAGACGTCTTCTAGGGTGCGGTTGGCCAGGGAGAATTCGCCGGGCATGATGCCCTGGGCGGCCCAGTAGGCGGTGAGGTCGGCCAGATGCTGGGGGGTTAGCGGCCCGCTCAACCGGTAGTGCCCCTCGGGGCTCTCCACCAGCTGCAGGGAAGGGTCAGCCTGCGGCCAGATAGCATCCAATGTGATGCCGGGTGGGGCGGTGAAGGTCAGGCAGCGGGTGTCGTCCTGTCCGCTAGCTAATACCTGAGACATGGTGCCTGAGAGCACCACCTTGCCGTGCTCAATCATGTAGACGTAGTCGGCGATGCGCTGGGCGTCATCGAGCAGGTGGGTGGTGAGTACAACGGCTACGCCGGCGTCGCGCTGTTCGCGGATGATGTCGAAAACGACGCTGCGCGATTGGGGGTCAAGGCCGGCGGTGGGTTCGTCGAGAAAGAGAATGTCGGGCCGACCGATGATGGCAGCTGCCAGAGCGACCCGCTGTTTTTGCCCGCCCGAGAGTCTGCGGATGGTGGTGCCGTTAAAGGCATCGATTCCGAGTCGGGCTGCTAGGGCATCAACGTCGAGGGGGTTGGTGTACATGCTGGCGATGTGCCGCAGCAGGGGAAGCGGACGGACGGACGGGGGTAGGCCGCCGTCCTGCAGCATGATGCCAACGCGGGCACGCAGTTCAGGGGAGGCCCCCCAGGGGGTGTGACCGAGCAGGGAGATGCTACCGCTGGTGGGTTTGAGCAGGCCCTGGGCGCAGGCTAGGGTGGTGGTTTTCCCGGCCCCGTTAGCTCCCAGCAGAACCGTTACCTGACCCGGTTCAATGGTGAGGGAGAGGTGGTCTACCGCTCGTTTGAGCCCCTCACTGGTGAGAGCTTCGGGGTGCTTGCGCGCGAAGTCCTTGGAGGGGTTGAAGTCCTTGACCAGGTTGTCAATGATGAGAGCGGCGGACGCGGGTGCATCAGATGCGCTCTCACGTGGGCTAAGGCTGGGGGGCAGGTGGTGTGTCGTCACCCGTCTATTCTAGCCCTTTCGTTTCGGCTCTGGGCGGACGCCTGCTGCCGTACTGCCTTAAATAGGTAGTCCTTACTAGCTTAAAGGACCCCAATTACGACATACTTTATTTGTGTATTCCGCAGAGAAAGGCAGAACTGTGTCCACTAAAACTGCCCGCCCTGCAGAAACAGAGGAACGCACGCGCGACCGCGTGCTCCAGGGAGTTCTCACTCACGGCCCTGTTTCTGCGGCCAAACTGGGTGAACTGCTCAGCCTCACCCCGGCAGCCGTCCGCCGCCACCTCGACGCGCTTGAAAAGAACAGCCTCATCGAGGTTGCCTCCCACCGCCAGCACGGTGCCGGAGCAGGCCGTCCCGCCCGCCGCTACGTTATCGCCCCGCAGGGGCACAGCGAACTGGGCAACGACTACCTCGACATCGCCCGCGACGCCCTCACCATGCTGAAGGACGCCGTCGGGGAAGACGCTCTGCGCCAGTTCGCCTCAGCCCGCGCCCACGACATGGCAGAGCGCTACCGCCCCATCGTCGAAGCGGCAGGCGATGACGTCTCAGCCCGCGCCGAAGCGCTCGCAGAGGCAATGACCCGCGACGGCTTCGTCGCTACCGCCAACGAAATGGCCCCGGCTGTTGGCATGCGGTCTAAGCTGCCCGATAACCTGCTGGCCTCCATCCAGCTCTGCCAGGGCCACTGTCCCGTGCGAGACCTCGCCGAAGACTTCTCTGTCTTCTGCGACCAGGAAACCGAAATCATCTCCGAACTTCTCGGGGTCGATGTGCGCAGACTCTCCACCATGGCAGGTGGTGCCCACGTCTGCACCACCCACATCCCGCTCGGCCGCGCACCGGCGTCCGCCCCACAAAACCCCGAAGAAACCGCAGGCGACACCGCCCCATAAAACTTTCCACCGGCAGGGCATGCCCAGCAGATTCTGCCACTGAGAAGAAGATTTCACCGACTTACCTCGGTGAAAACCAACCCACCAAGAAAGGCCGTAATGACTGAACAGGTTGAGCGCACCGCCAACAACACCGTCATTTCAGAAATTCTGGAGGCAAACCCCGAACTCGAAGGTATCGGTACCTACGAGTACGGCTGGGCTGACTCCGATGAAGCAGGCCAGGCTGCAAAGCGTGGTCTTGACGAAGATGTCGTGCGCGACATTTCAGCCAAGAAGAACGAACCCGAATGGATGCTGGACCTTCGCCTGAAGGCCCTCAAGTTCTTCGACCGCAAGCCCATGCCCACCTGGGGTGCAGACCTCTCGGACATCGACTTCGACAACATCAAGTACTTCGTTCGCTCCACCGAGCGCCAGGCCGAAACCTGGGAAGAACTGCCCGAAGACATCCGCAACACCTACGAGAAGCTCGGCATCCCCGAAGCAGAACGTAACCGTCTGGTCGCCGGTGTTGCCGCCCAGTACGAGTCAGAGGTTGTCTACCACCAGATTCGTGAGGACCTCGAAGCCCAGGGTGTTATCTTCCTGGACACCGACACCGCCCTCAAGGAACACCCCGAATTCTTCGAAGAATACTTCGGCTCCGTGATCCCCGCAGGCGATAACAAGTTCGCAGCTCTGAACACCGCCGTATGGTCAGGTGGCTCATTCGTCTACGTTCCCCCGGGAGTTCACGTAGAGATCCCCCTGCAGGCCTACTTCCGCATTAACACCGAGAACATGGGCCAGTTCGAACGTACCCTCATCATCGCTGACGAGGGCTCCTACGTTCACTACATCGAAGGCTGCACCGCCCCCATCTACAAGACCGACTCCCTGCACTCCGCAGTCGTTGAGATCATTGTGAAGAAGAACGCTCGCGTTCGCTACACCACCATTCAGAACTGGTCCAACAACGTCTACAACCTGGTGACCAAGCGCGCCATCGCCCACGAGGGCGCCACCATGGAATGGATTGACGGCAACATCGGCTCCAAGGTCACCCAGAAGTACCCCGCTGTCTACATGGTCGGCGAGCACGCCAAGGGTGAAACCCTCTCCATCGCTTTCGCCGGCGAGGGCCAGCACCAGGACACCGGTTCCAAGATGGTCCACATCGCCCCCAACACCTCATCCACCATCGTGTCCAAGTCTGTGGCCCGTAACGGTGGCCGTGCCGCCTACCGTGGCCTGGTTCAGGTACGCGAAGGTGCATCCCACGCCAAGAGCTCGGTCGTCTGTGACGCCCTGCTGGTCGATACTATCTCCCGCTCAGATACCTACCCCTACGTAGATATCCGCGAGGACGATGTCACCATGGGCCACGAGGCAACCGTCTCCCGCGTCTCAGAAGAGCAGCTCTTCTACCTGCAGCAGCGCGGCCTACCCGAGGACGAAGCCATGGCCATGATCGTGCGCGGCTTCGTGGAGCCTATCGCCCGCGAGCTACCCATGGAATACGCCCTTGAACTCAACCGCCTGATCGAACTCCAGATGGAAGGATCCGTAGGCTAAATTATGGCTAACGCAGAAAACCAGGGTCACAACAACCCCGCGATTCCCGGTATGGACCAGGAAGGTGAAAAGCTCGCTACCGAGCTAGCCACCGACGACACCATCCGCGTCTCAAAGCACAACACCGACAAGGTCGAGATCGACGGCTCCCGCGCCGAGCGCAAGACCTCCTACAAGGTCGAAGACTTCGCAGCCCTGACCGGCCGCGAAGAAGACTGGCGCTTCACCCCGCTCAAGCGTCTAGGTGGCCTGCACACCGATGAACTCACCGGTGCTGCCCCCGCTGTAGAGGTCAATGCTCCCGCAGGCGTCCAGGTTGAAACCATCACCCGCGACGACGCCCGCATTGGCTCGGCCGGCATTCCCGAGGACCGTGTAGCGGCTAACGCCTGGAGCACCTTCTCAGAGGCAACCGCTATCACTGTTCCCGCCGAGGCTGAACTGGAAGGCCAGATTGAGGTTGCTGTCAAGGGCACCCGCAAGGACGCCGCAGCGCAGCATCTCTTCATCGAGACCAAGCCCTTCTCCAAGGCCGTTGTTGTACTGCGCCACACCGGCTCAGCTGTGCTTTCCCAGAACGTAGAGTTCAAGGTGGGCGACTCGTCCTCCCTGACCGTCATCACCGTTCAGCAGTGGGAGGACGACGCAATCCATGCCTCAGCCCAGTACGCTGCTCTGGGTCGCGACGCCAAGTTCAAGCACGTCAACATCTCCCTCGGTGGCGACCTGGTGCGCGTCACCCCCTCCACCAAGTTCACCGCCCCCGGCGCTGAAACCGAGATGTACGGCCTCTACTTCGTCGATGCCGGCCAGCACATTGAGAACCGTCTCTTCGTAGCCCACACCGAGCCCAACTGCAAGTCCCGCGTCACCTACAAGGGTGCCCTGCAGGGCAAGGGTGCACACTCGGTATGGGTAGGCGATGTGCTCATCGGTAAGGACGCAGAAGGCACCGACACCTACGAGCTCAACCGCAACCTGATTCTCGAAGACGGCCCCCGCGCTGACTCCGTACCCAACCTGGAAATCGAAACCGGCCTCATCGAAGGCGCCGGCCACGCATCCACCACCGGTCAGCTCGACGAGCAGCACCTCTGGTACCTGCAGGCCCGCGGTATTCCCGAGGCTGAAGCCCGCCGCCTGGTCGTCCGCGGCTTCCTCAACGAGATTATTCAGCAGATCCGCATCCCCGAGCTTGAAGAACAGCTCACCGATGCCCTCGAAGCTGAACTCGCGATTTCCAACAACTAAAGCTTTACCTTTTACAGGAGAAACAAACTATGGCAACCCTTGAAATCAAGGACCTCCACGTCTCCGTTATTCTGGACGACGAAAACACCAAGCCCATCCTCAAGGGCGTTAACCTCACCATTAACTCCGGTGAAATCCACGCCATCATGGGCCCCAACGGCTCCGGTAAGTCCACCCTGGCTTCTACCATCGCCGGCCACCCCAAGTACCAGATCGACTCCGGTGAGATCCTGCTCGACGGTGAAGACGTCACCGAGATGTCCGTCGACGAGCGTGCCCGCGCCGGCCTCTTCCTGGCTATGCAGTACCCCGTCGAAATCCCCGGCGTCACCATGAGCAACTTCCTGCGTTCAGCCAAGACCGCTGTTGACGGTGAAGCTCCCGCCCTGCGCACCTGGACCAAGGACGTTAAGGCAGCCATGGAGAACCTCTCCATCGACCCCGCCTTCATCTCCCGTAACGTCAACGAAGGCTTCTCCGGCGGCGAAAAGAAGCGCCACGAGATCCTGCAGCTGGAACTGCTCAAGCCCAAGTTCGGTATTCTCGATGAGACCGACTCCGGCCTGGACGTCGACGCTCTCAAGGTCGTTTCTGAGGGTGTTAACCGCGCTCACCAGGCCAACGACATGGGCGTTATGCTGATTACCCACTACACCCGCATCCTGCGCTACATCAAGCCCCAGTTCGTTCACGTTTTCGTGGACGGCAAGATGGTAGATCAGGGCGGCCCCGAGCTCGCTGACCGTCTTGAAGAAGAGGGCTACGAGCGCTACCTGGCTGCTAAGTAGTAGCGGCTGAACTGAAAGGTGACTGCTATGTCAGAAGCCCCCGCTGGTGCCCCCAGCCAAGAGGTTATCGAAGAAGCCCTCATGAACGTGATTGACCCCGAACTGGGCGTCAACATCGTTGACCTGGGTCTGCTTTACGGTATGCGCTGGAATGACGAAGGCGCCCTCGTGCTCGACATGACCCTGACCACCGCCGCCTGCCCCCTGCAGGACGTCATCGAGGAACAGGTTCAGCAGAACCTGGAAACCATGATTGACGAGTGGCACGTGAACTGGGTTTGGATGCCCCCGTGGGGCCCCGAGCGCATCACCGAGGACGGCCGCGACCAGATGCGCGCCCTCGGCTTCAACATCTAACCCACGCGGTTAACATGGGCGGACGCCGCCCCGCACCTTTCTTGCCCTCGGGTAGGGGAGTGCGGGGCGGCGTCCTCATTTTTGTGCCCTGTGTTTTCAATAACTTTTGCCATCCGGCTGTGTTGGCAAAGTGAGTGTATCTTAGAAGTGACCTGCTGAAACGCGGGGAACTTTCAGTTTTGAATCAGCTAGCTGTGATGAAAAGGATAGAATTCTTTGCGCAAATATCGGGCTGTAGGGTGATAAAGTAGTTCGAGAAAACTCACGTACACTTTTTAGGGAAACACCATGACTACCTCACTTTCACGCCGCACCCTGGTGCGCGGTGCCGCCTGGTGCGCGGTGCCGCCTGGAGCGCACCTGTTGTCGCCGCATCAGCTACTATTCCTGCTTTCGCCGCTTCCAACGACCTATGCCAATTAAGTGGAAGTCTTACGGCAACTAATGACTTCTACTATGGCAATACAAAGCTCGATTCAGCTACCGGGCGGTGGGTATACTCCAACACCAACGCAAACGGTGATCAAGTTGAACCTTACATGCGCTGGTCACTGAGCAATCTGAACGTAACTGTTAACGGTCTGGCAGACGGTGAGACCATTACCAGCACCCAGCTTATTCAGTACGTTCAAACGCTTACTTCTAACGATGACTTGACTCAGAACCCGGCTGGCTTCTACCCCTATGGTGACGCCCAGTCTGAAACCGGAGGCACCACTAACGCCGGATGGAATTTTTATGGTGGGTCATCGGCTACTCCGGTAACTCTAACGTCGCAGGGGACTACCGTATCTGCTGATATGTGGTCAGTGGAGTACATGAACCGCAACGGAGTAGGTGCTTCGTCGGCAACTTCTGATGGTTGCTTTAGTCATGTAAGTACTGTTCTTAGTCAGCCGCTGGTTGTATCCTATGGGGCAAACGTGTCTCCTTTGCAATTTGACGCAGCTAATCGCCACTTCATTCCTAACTGGGGCGTCCGTGCGCTGGTAAGAACTTCAGCTGGGCGACAGCTTGAAATTGTGGCTTTCATGTGGAACAACGGAGCTCTCATCAAGAACGGTTCTAATGTTCTCTAAATCGTAGTTTTATACTTAGGCGCCGCCCTGCACCTTTCTTGCCCTCGGGCAGGGGAGTGCCGGGCGGCGTCCTTGTTGTATCCAGTTAAAGTGAGCTGGTGTGGCTGGTTCCACAGTTTGGTCTTTATTGCGCTGAAGACTCATCTTGGGCGCTGCAGGGGCTTTCACGTGGTCATATACCCTGACCGGTTTTTATTTGTGGGCTAGTTGGTGGTGTGTAGCCCCAGCAATGACCACAGGCCGCAATAGGCAGGGTGGGTGCGGTAAACCCTAAGCTATATATAACGCACAATGATCCGCCGACTAACCGGCGGACAACTCGCACACTAGGGAACACATGGAACATAAAGACACTTCGGCGCGCCCGTCGAAGCGCACCACAGCGCGCGATTTTTGGGCGGCTACCCGCACCCAGCTCAAAGCCCCCTTCTCACTCAAAAAGCCCAACCTTGCCACCAAGGCCGGGGTAGGCGTCCTCGCCCTGGCAACCGCCGTGACCGTACTCCCTGGCGCAACCGCCTCGGATAGCTACACCCCCGACGGTAAAACCAGTGAAACCGCAGCCGCCAGCTGCTGGGAAGCCAAGCAGACCGACCCCGCTGCCACCAGCGGCACCTACTGGCTCTGGACCCCAGAGATGGCAGCCCCCGAACAGTTCTACTGCGACCAGGAAACTGACGGTGGCGGCTGGGTTATGATCGGCCGCGGCCGCGACGGCTGGGAGGAAAGCTACAACGGCAAGGGCAAGGCCTCTGAACTGTACAACAACCCCGACGGTACCGACGCCTTCACCCCCGTGCAGCTGCCCTCCACCACCATCGATGCCCTCATCGGCAACCAGAAGGTCTCAGACCTGACCGGGGGCTTCCGCATCCGCCGTGCAGCCAACGCCGAGGGCACCAAATGGCAGAACGTCACCGCCACCCGCGCCAACGCCACCGACTGGACCTGGGCCCTCTCAGGTACCCAGACCTGGCGCGATATCAAATTCCGTGGCGATTCACCGACCGTCACCAGCTCCTTCCGCAATTTCTCATCGCTTACCGGGCAGATGATGAAGCCGGTACTCTCCATGTACCAGGTCAATTTCCTCGGTACCAGCAAGCAGGCCTGGCGCATGGGCTTTGCCTACGGCCCTATCGCTCGCGGCGCCGATAATGCCACCACCCACCTGTGGTCCAAGACCGGCTCCAACCCCATTCCCTTCTCCCAGGTGTTCCTGCGCCCCAAGCTGACTCAGGCAGACCTGAACCTATCCGACTACGCTGACGCGGGGGCGTCCGGCTCTACCCGCCGTGCCCTGCCCAACTCCTACTCAGCCAAGGTCACCTGGCGCACCAGCGACACCACCGGCACCGGAACCCTGGGCGAACTCAACACCTATGTGCAGGCCATCACCCAGGTGGGTAACACCGTCTTCACCGGCGGCGACTTCGCCTGGGTAGAAAACGCTGCCACCGGCGAAAAGGTACAGCAGAAGTTCCTCGCTGGCTACGATGTGACCACCGGTGAGCTCGTGCGCACCTTCATGCCCACCTTCAACGGTCAGATTAAGGCCCTTGAAGCCCTGCCTAACGGCACCCTGGCTGTAGGCGGTGAGTTCACCGAGGTCAACGGCGAAAAGGTGGCCGGCCTGGTCATTCTTAACCCCGTCACCGGTGAGATCGACCGCACCTACAACTTCGGTATCGAAAACCGCGGTGCAGGCTCCATCACCAGCGCCCGTACCCTCGATGTGCAGGGCGACTACCTCTACGTGGGCGGTGCCTTCTCGCACGTGGTCAACACCAAGACCGGGGCCACCGGCTACTCCCGCAACGCGGGTCGCTTCAGCTTCAGCCAGAACGGGCCGGATGCTAACTGGCGCCCCTACCTCAACGGCACCGTCAACGGCCTCTCAGCAGCAGATGACGGGGCAACTGTTGCTGCCGCAGGCTACTTCTCAGAGGTCAACGGCACCAAGACCTGGAAGCTAGCCCAGCTCAACACCACCGACGGCAACATTGCCAAGGCATGGACCTGGGAACCGTCCTTCCCCACCATTCAGCGCCAGGGCTACCAGAACGACGTTGAGGATGCCGGCTCTACCGTTTGGGCTGCCGGTTCAGAGCACATCATCCACCAGTACGCCAAGAACACCATGAGCCGTCTCTACTCGGCTATCACCATCGAGGGCGGCGACTTCCAGGACCTCTACGAAGACCAGAACAACAAGGTCATCTACGGTGCCTGCCACTGCGGCAACTACATCTACGAGGGCTCCGGCACCTGGATGCAGCCTTGGACCAACAAGGGCTTCTTCAACCTGCAGTCCATCCGCCTCTCAGCAGCCTTTGACGCTGAAACCGGTCGCGTGATCGGCGAGTTCGCCCCCAACCTGCGCGGCCCTCGCGGTGACGGTGTTTGGGAACAGTTCGTTGACTCCACCGGCACCCTCTGGCTGGGTGGCGACATCAACCGTTCCCAGGGTGCTAACGGTATGCAGCAGACCGTGGGCTTTGCCCGCTACGCACCTCGCGACGTTACTGCCCCTGCCGCCCCGCGCTCACTGGCTGTGAGCACCGACGGTGCCACCGACGTCCTGACCTGGCCCTCAGCCGGTCGCAACGTCATCTACCAGGTGCTGCGCGATAACCGCGTCATCGCAACCACCACCGACACCACCTACTCGGTGGCCCACACCGACGATGCCCGCTACTTCGTGCGATCGGCGGACGCCGCAGGCAACTTCTCAGCCTCAACCCCCGTTGCTCTGGCACAGAAGACCGAGCAGCCTGTAGCTCCGGTGGAGCCCACCGCCGAACCTACTGTTCAGCCCACCGCTGAGCCTACCGCTGAGGTGCCTGCCGAGCCTACCCCGACCGCCGAAGCAACCACTGAGGCACCTGCCAACGGTACCGTCATCAACAACCCTGCTCCCATTGAACCTTTTGCTGTACCGGCAGAAAACTCTGAACCGGTTCTGGCATCGGGGGATGAGTGGAAGATTGCTTTCGGCCTGAACGCCTGGCAGGGGCTGGACTCCACCTGGCGCGCCACCGACTATAAGTACGACACCGCCAAGTGGTACACCACCTACTCGTCTGTAGGTTGGGGTGAGCCGCGTGTGGCGACTATGTACCAGTTCTCATCCAGAGCTCAGCCGGTGTCGATGATGCTGCGCAAGGAGCTCAACCTCAACCTGGCAGCGGGCCAGAAGCTGGTGCTCACCACCTACGTGGATGACGGAATGATGATTTGGGTCAACGGCAAGGAATACACCCGCCAGAACCTGATTTGGGGTGCCCTGCCCACCTACACCGCCACCCGCGCTGTAGACTTTGGGGCTGCCCGCACCACCCCGCTGGTTATCGAGATTCCCGCTTCTGACCTCAAGCAGGGCAAGAACTCCATTGCGGTAATGGTCAACTCCAACACCAAGGGTGCAGCAACCACCTTCGACATGATCGGTGAGGTGCGCTAAGCCCCGGTTTTGAAACCGCGCTAGCCCCTGAAAACTCCCCGCGAGCAGACGAACTCTATCTGCTAGCGGGGAGTTTTTTCTCTGCGAAATTGCTGGGCAGGTGCCCGGGGCGGACGCCTGCCAGGAGTAAGGTAGGCAGGGTAAGATCCGTAATCGACTTTCAAACAAAAGGAGATCTGGTGGAAGAATTAACCGTCGATGTGCTGGTACTGGGCTTTGGTAAGGCGGGTAAAACGATTGCCATGAAGCGTGCAGCTGCCGGCGATAGGGTAGCGCTGGTTGAGCAAGACCCTGCCATGTACGGTGGCACCTGCATCAATATTGGCTGTGTTCCAACCAAGTTCCTGCTGGAGCAGACCCACCTACACCGGGAATTTACTGAGGCTCGCGATGACCGTAATGGTTTCATTGCCCGACTCAACGCCGCCAACCAGAAGATGGTAGAGGGTAAAGGCGTACTGCTACTCGATGGGGCTGCCCGGTTTGTTGATTCTTCTACCGTGCAGGTGGGGGAGCAGGTGCAGGTGAGCGCTTCAACCATCATTATTAACACCGGGGCCAGCTCGGGTGTTGAGGTGGGCGGACGCGTGCACGACTCCACCAGCATCCAGCAGCTTGAGAGCACCCCGGCTTCTCTCGCCGTAGTTGGCGGCGGGCCGATTGGTCTAGAGTTCGCTACCATGTTCTCTGGCTTTGGTAGCAGGGTTACCATCTACAAGGGGGAAGGGGACTTCCTACCTGCCCTCGACCGGCACATTGCCCAGGCGGTGCGCGAGCACCTGGAGAACCAGGGTATAAACATCGTTGACCAGCGTATTGCAGTTGAACAGGCTAGCGAGCAGCTTGACGATGAGGCTATTCTGGTTGCGATCGGCCGCCGCCCTGTAGTTGCCGGGCTCAATCTTGAGGCAGCCGGGGTCGAGTACACCGAGAAGGGAATTGAGGTCGATGACCACTGCCGCACCAGCGTTGAGGGTATCTACGCGGTCGGGGATGTAACCGGCGCACCCCAGTTCACCTACGCGTCCTTTGACGACCATCGCATCGTGATGTCGCACCGTTGGGGCGACGGATCTCGTACCCGCACCGGTCGCTTGCTGCCCACCACTACCTTTATTGACCCGCCGCTATCCACCGTGGGGCTGACCGCCGAGGCTGCTGGGCGTGACTACAAGGTTGAGGTGCGCGAGTCAAAAATCGCTGACCTGGTGATTGTGCCCCGCCCCAAGATCATGGGTCAGCCAGAGGGTATTGCCCAGTTCGTTCTCGACCAGGAAACCAACCAGATCCTGGGTGCCACCCTCTGGTGCATTGACTCCCAGGAGCTGATTAACACGGTAGCCCTGGCCATGACCCAGAAGATCCCGGCCGCTGCGGTCGGTGAGGGCATCTACACCCACCCCTCGACCTCTGAGGTGTTCAACGCGCTGCTGGCTTAGGCGAGCGAGCGTGCACCAAATCGCCGAGCGTGCGCCCGATAGGTGCACGCTCGGTTCAGGCGCAGCGGAGCCTACCGCCGCCACAGCCGCCCCCACCCGCGCGAGCGGGCTTCAGCGTCCTGAATCTGCCGAGTCAACAAAGCAACCCGCTCAGTCTCTAACTCCAACCTCAGCTCGGCCTTCTCCCGCTCAGACCTCTCCCGCTGCGCTTCGAGCAGGGCGAGGGCATGCTCGCTCTTGGTCACCACATTGAGCGGACTGCGCTCGCGGTAGCCGGCTAGCAGGGGCTCGCCCAGATAGGCGTCGGTACGCTCGATGTTTAGAGTGATGGCCTTAGGGGTTGCCTCTAAAACGCAGTCGGCGGGCAGAATAGAGCGAAATTCAATCATCTCTTCTTTCTGGGTCTTGTTGAAGGTGCCGGCTGCCTCCCAGGCAGAGCGCAGGACGGACGCCACCTCGGGGCTGTGCGCGCTGAAGGCTAGGGCGTCCTTGGCGTGGGCCTGGTGGATGGTGTCGGTGATGATGCCGCGGGCGATTTCGTCGCGGTAGCTGTAGGGGGTGAACATTTTGGCAGGAAAGGCCGTTTCTAGCCCAAAGCGGGCCAGGGTTTCTTGCAGAATCTCGGCGGTAAGCCAGACCCAGTTGCGTGAAAAACGCTGAATCTCGTGGGCGGTCAGGTGGTCGAGCCGCTGGCTGAGGGTGTAGACCACGTGGCGGAAGAGGTTGTTGTTGACCGACCCCGCCAGGGAGGTGAAGTTATAGACCTGCTGGTCAGTGGGCTTGTAGTCGCTGGTAATAGAGATGTACCAGACGCGTTTTTTGATGGCATCTTGCAGCACAGCCCCGTCGGCGTTTGAGGTCAGAATGATGGTTCCCTGCGGGCCCTCAAACCCGTTGGAGCGCAGGTTGGCCCAGTGCTTAATTTTGCCCTGCACCGTTGCCCCGTTCAGGAACTGGGTGCCCACCTCGTCGATGATGAGGGGTGAGACTTCGCCCGATTCCATGTAGCTGTTCATATAGTTGATGGACCCGGTTTTAGAGCCGTAGGTGGTTTTGAGCAGTTCTTCAGCTAGTAGGGGAGAGTAGTCACCGATGAAGGGCTTGAGGTAGTCGTCAACCATGGTGGTTTTACCCGATGACCCAGACCCCAAGATAGCCAGGAGAACGGGGATTTTGTCGGGATTTTCGCCGGTTTCCATAACCAGGTGGCGGATGCGCCAGAGCACCGGGGCCGTCATGGCAAAGAGGAAGGCACTCAGGGCCTGGTGGGATTCATCGCGCATCTTGTTGTCTCGGTAGGAGAGCACGATATCGACGAATGTTGAGGCGTCGCGGGCTGTTACCTCTGCATCGGTGAGCGGGGTAAGTTCCTTCCCCTCGTGGTTGATGAGCAGGGTGCCGTCGTCGGTGGCAACCCAGCGGGGTTGCGCACCCGTGATGGGGCTGGCGTCCGCCGGGGTGACCTGCCTTTGTTTGAGGTGCACGGTCTGCAGGGCCTTGGTCGCGGCGGCGGGGGTGCGCGGTTTACCGGCGGGGGTGTAGGTGGCTTTGAGGGTGTGCAGGACGACGGGGTCACCCAGCTGGTAGGTTGTGGTCACCTTTCGGGAGTGGCTGTATCGGATTTTTCCTCGCGCAGGAGCTGGCCGATGGTTTCGCGGTGCTCGGTGGGTAGGCGTTTGGCGTCCTTGATGATGCGGGTATCGATGATGCTGGTGCGTTGCTCGGCGGTGCTGGTCTGCCGAAATTCCTTCACGGTGCTGCGGTCGAGATAGTCGGTGGCTTCTACCTCGAAGTTTTGGGTGAAGAGCTCAGTGTACTCGCGCAGGTAGGCGGTGTCGGCGGGGTCATCGAAACGACCCCGGTAGAGGGTGTTGTGCTCGTGGTTTTGGGTCATGGCCGGCCGGGTGAGGTTCATGGACCCGGTGAGAATCGCAAACTCGTCGGCCGATGTGAGAATGAAGTATTTGGAGTGAAAGAGCTTATCGGCGTTGTATTTGAGGTGGACTCGGCCGCTTTCGAGGGCATCGAGCAGGGGCTCGCTGGCGGTTTCTAGTTCGCGGACGCGCCGGGTTGGGTCGAAGATTTGCCGCAGCAGGCTGCCGGTTTTGGCTTCTTCAAGGCACAGAATCAGCTTGACCTGCTCGAACCTCTGGCTGAGCTGGTCAATCGTAGCGAAGGAGGAGACGAAGCTGACCCCGTGAAACTCTGTGTAACCTGCCGTGAGCTCCCAGAAGTCTGGCTCGTAAAGCATGGTGCGGGTGTTGAGGTCGAAGACGGTGAGCATGAGTATGCCTTTCAGCTAGTGGGTGGGGTGTGTGGCTTACCCAGTAGCATGACAGGCTATTGTGAACAGGGTGCAAATGGCGGCAAGATGGCGAGAAGATGTCTGGTAAATGAATAATGAAAACTTTTAGTCGCCAGTTTTCTGCACATTGCGGCGAAATCAAGCGAGCGTGCGCCATATCGCTGAGTGTGCGCATGGCCTGTGCACGCTCAACGATATGACGCACGCTCGGTGAGAGCGCAGCGGAGCCTAGCGCCACCACAGCCGCCCCCCACCCGCGCGAGCGGGCTTCGGCCTCGCTAAGAACTTCGCCGATTTCGGTGAGGGTGGGTTTCTTATGGGCCATATGGTTTTCCATAAAGGTGTCTTATTCCTTCAATCAGCCAAAATAGTTATTGGTTGGGATAGCGTGCTGGATGAGTCCGCTTTCTATTTTTTATAGACTTCTCGCCGGTGACCGATTGTTAGAACCAAGATAATGAGCCGGCCTTCTTCGACAGCGTAGATTACCCTGTAGTTGCCAACTCTAAGCCTGAGTTCGCCGTCTCCTCCAACTATTTTCTTGACTCCTGGCGGGTATGGGGTTGAGGTAAGCTCTTGGATTTTCTTGGCAATGCGGGTCTGATCGTTTCTATTGATTTTGCGCAGTTCTTTTGCTGCAGAAGGTTTGAAGGTAACTGAGTAGTTAGCTGTCATGAGAGCTTAATGCCGAGCTCTTCCATGAGCTGGTCAAAGGGGATTTCGTCTTCTTCTTGGCGGGCTTCGCGAGCTTTAGCAGCATCAAGTTTGTCTTCGAGTGCTTCGAGTGCTTGATCGAAAAAGACGGGGGAGACGAGGACGGCTCGGCGGCGGCCTCTGCTTTCGATAGCAACGGGCTCTCGCTGCACTTCATCAAAGTAGTGGCCGAGGTTCTGACGAAATTCTGCTGTTCCGGTAGTTGTTGTCATGTACTAAATGTACATTATGTACAGGGTGAGGGCTATGGTTGAGCAGATTATTTTTTCAACTTAGTCGCCGGTTTCCCCGTCGATATTCTCTCGGAGCAGGTCGGCATGGCCCAGGTGCCTGCCCCACTCTTCAATGAGGTGCAGGGCGACCCAACGGTAGCTAAAGCGGGTGCCGTCCTTGAGGGCGCCTTCGCTGAGGTCATCCCAGTTGCGCTCAGCTAGCAGTTCCCGGGTAGCTTCCATGCTGGCCTGTAGGTTCTCTAGAACCTGAGGCAGGGGAAGGAGTAGATGCCAATCGGCGTCCGCATCCTGCTCCCAATCGAAGGACGCCCACGGCTCAGGCAGGCTACGGCCGAGCAGGATTTCTTCCCGCCAGTAGTCCTCAACGAACCAGAAGTGCCCAGCCATACCGGCTAGGTTCATGCTGGTGGGGTGCAGGGGAGCTGCAAGGACGCTCTCACCCAGCCAGGTGCCGTCCACGCCCTGGAGTTTGCGCAGGAATACCTCTTGTTGAAAACGGATATAACCGAGCACCAGCTCTTTTTCGGAGCCGGTCAGGGGCGGGTCTGTAAAGGGCATTTTCATAGGGTCAGTTTACCGGCGGTACAACGAGCGTGCGTCATATCGCTGAGCGTGCGCATGGTCGGTGCACGCTCAGCGATATGACGCACGCTCGGTTAGGGGAAATGCTGTAGTTAGTCCCAGGTGGGGTTAGTCAGGTCCACCCCGGCACGTTGGGCCTCGGCTTCGATGGCGTTGGCCAGCCACTGGGCTAGGCCCGGCTGCTGGGACTCGTAGTAGCTGGTGAACCGCTCATCGGTAATATAACCGCGTGAGATGAGGTAATGCTTGGCGGGGGTGACGGGGAAGAACTCGCTCAGCAGCTGACGGTGGGCGTGGACGAGTTCGCCCGCCTCGGTGCCGTCTGTCGGCAGGTTGCGGCGCACGGCATCCGCTAGTTTTCCGTCCAGCTCAGCGGCGCGATTCTTGTAATCGGCCCAGTCTTCCTGGTTCCAGGTGGCGGTGCGCTGCTGGCTGATAGCCCAGTCATCTGTGCCGGTGTAGCGTTCCTCAGCTTCTGCCTGGTAATCGGCAAAGTTGGCGTCGCCGAGAACTTCGCCGATTTCGGTGAGGGTGAGTTTCTTGTTCGTCATTTCGTTCTCCATGAGGGTGTCGATAGCAGTGACCATAGCGGAGAGCTGCTGTTGCTGCTCCATGAGGGCCTGGCGTTGCCTGCGGAGGTGCTCCAGGCTGGTTGAGCTACTGGCCAGGGCTTCTTTAATGTCGGTGAGTTTCATGCCGGTTGCCCGGTAGATAAGGATCCGTTGCAGGGTCGCAATATCGTCGTGAGTGTACAGCCGATAATTCGACCAGGTACGCTCAGCAGGGGCAACGAGCCCGAGGGATTCCCAATGGTGCAGGGTGCGCACCGTGACACCGAGAGCCTGCGCTACTTCCCCTACTGTGTAGAGGGTTTCTTGATCCTTCATGCTTCCATTGTGGGGCCTAACGTGGCGTGAGGGTCAAACAAGATGAGAACTGCGGCTGCATGCTGTCGCTTAACTTCGGGTTTTGTGCAATAATTTGAGGAGTCAATATCTTACTGATAGGAGCGGTGTCTTGTCTCTGAACGCGTTTGCCCCTAAGCCAACTGTAATTATTGAGCCTAGTGAAGCTCCTGAATTTTTGGCCAAGTTTGGCATTGATATTGCTGATATTCAGGAAGGCTTAGAAGCTGGGGAGCAGGCGGCAGGTAATACCCGGTCATCGGCTCCTATAACAGCGGCAGGAACGCGCCGGTGGTTAGATACGACAGAGGTAATCCGCGATCACCTCAGCACGAAGAACGGTTGGAAGCTTGCTAACCCAAAGGGACGCCCGCTTTCAATTCATCCATCAGGAAAGCACATCCTAGGTATTCTCGGCGGTGACGCTAACACCGGTATTCTTGACCCTGATGTGGTTCCGAAAGCTAATCGGAAGAAGGGGCCCGCTACTGGTGAGTCGGTGAAGGCTAACCAACCGGCACTGTTTTATCTCAATATGCCTTCGGATGAAATGGTGCGGGAACTCGTCGCTGGAGTTCCTTCGGAGGGGCATTGGTTCTTGCTCTATTATCGGGACGTAGAGGAAATTCGTTGCGAGATTTCCCTGCCTTACCCTGAATTCGACGGTGGTCAGTTCCATAGGTGGCAGTACCGGGTTATTCTTCCCTCTATAGATAAATCGGCTATTGACCGTGGCAAAATTCCTGATATTGGTGGCGGAGACGTTGAGTTCAAGATTGCATAGCAGTTACCCTGAGCGTGTTGCCCTCGCCCGTAAGAGGCGGGGGCATACCCGTGTGTCTTTGGCACAGGTGCTAGGGGTAACTGACCGTACTACTCAAAAATATGAAAAAGAGGGTGCGCCAGATTCTGCAGTCAGTCAGTTAGCTCAAGTTCTTGGATACCCGGTTGAGTATTTTTCACGCCAGCCGCAGGTTGCGGTTGAGGTTGACGGTGTTAATTTTAGGGCTGGCCGTGCTGCCACTCGCAGTGCGCGTGATTCTGCCGTTGCAGCAGGCGTTACCGGTATTGAGGTCATGCAGTGGGTGGAGGATAAGTTCACCCTACCTTCAATTGTCGTGCCCTCATTCGAGGGAATAGCTCCAAGGGTAGCTGCTCAGTTGCTTCGTGAGGAGTGGGGGCTAGGTACTAAGCCTCTACCGAATTTGGTGCAGTTGTGCGAGTCGCGGGGTATTAGTGTGATGGCGCTTCCAGATGCTGCCATGCAGGTTGATGCTTTCTCGCTCTGGTATGAGGGTAAGCCTTTTATTTTTATTGCTCGGCAGAAGACGCCCGAGCGGGCTAGGTTTGATATTGCTCATGAGCTGGGGCATCTTGTGCTGCACCGGTTTGCTCCTGTTGATGATTCTTCGGCTGTGCAGGAGCGCGAGGCGGATGAGTTCGCGTCTGCCCTGTTAATGCCTGAGTCGCTGTTGGCCGAATATCTCCCCCAGAATGCTTCAGTGGACGATCTTGTAGAAGCTAAGTACATTTTTCAGGTATCTGCCTTTGCCTTGGCAACCTCTTTGCATAAGAGCGGGCGGATGACTGATTGGATTTACCGCAAGGTGTGTATTGAGCTAACACGCCGGGGGTACAGGGATGGCGAGCCTGAGGGCATGGGAGCGTTTGAGCAGTCCAGGCTTTTCCCGCAGGTGTTCGCTGCTGATAAGGGCGGTGCTGTGACGGCTGAGCGTATTGCTGCTGATCTTGCGGTACCGGTTGATGATGTGCTGACTTTGACGTTTAGTACTCGTCTGCGACTTGTGCAGGGAGAGGGTAAGGCCGAAAAGCATAGTGAGAGCGGACGCCCGGCCCTGCGCGTGGTGCGTTAAGTTGAACCCGATTTGTTAAAAGTTACGGTGTGTGTGCAATTTCGGTTGTTGTCTTGCCGGGGTAACTGACGGCGCTATTTCTGCCGAAGGTCCTTGTCTGGCAGGGCGGGGACTAGCTCGAAGAAACGCTCAGTCATGGCGAGCATTTTGCCTGTTTTAACGAAGCCAGCGATGGTTCCTTCACTGAACCGCTCGCCGCGTCCTGCCATGAAGAAATAGAGGGTGAGGTCAGCCAGGCCGCATTCCTCAATGGGGGCGGGGTGCTGGTGGTTCTTCAGCCAATTACTGTAAGGCTCGGAGCCAACACCCATGACGTCAGACAGGAAGGTCATGGCGTCAGAGATTCCGTTCCACAGCCACGGGGGAACTTCCGAATATCCCAGACGGGCGGGGGAGTCCTCAGCGGGGCTTGTTTCTGCACCATCTTTTAGGTTGCGGTGCATGAGGGTAATACCGTCGAAAAGCTGTTCAGCAGTTTTGTTGTCTCTAAATCCCATGTACCTATTAAGCCAAATTAGAACAGAAAATCGAAGGGATATCAGCGTTTTGATCTTTAGTAGATATCTTCGATATTGCCGGTCAGTCCACGGTGCGGTTTGGTTGCTGAGTATTGCCCGATTTCACGGGTGATTTCGGTATACCAGCCTCCAGTACTGCCGGGCAAAAGTACAACACTTAAGAACCTCCTGTTTTCAGAACTATTTCTGAATAAGTTATTTGTATGTCTACTCGTACCTACGCTCGAACCTTCAATTCCTCAGAGCTGAGCCGCAACCCCAAACCTGTTTTTGAAGCGGTTGAGTCGCAGCCTGTTCTCGTGACTCGACGTGATGGTGAAAACCTGGTTGTAATGACTGAGCACGAGGCAGACGAGCGCCGCGACATGTTTGCAATTGCAGCTCAGATTATTGCTGCAACAACACTTGAGGGAGGTTCACTGGCTGAGCGTATGACCACTGTTTTCCCCTGGATGTTAGCGCTCAATGCTGAGGACCGTGAGCTATGTGCCCGTGAACTAATAGATACGGCCCGAGCTGCTTTTGCTACCAACCAGCCAAAGACTTTGCTGGTAGGGGTAACGAGCTGGTTTGAGTCTGCAACTGCGCTAGCTGCTGGGCTGGATCAGGTAGAGGTAGAGTGGCTGGTTGAACCTGTACCAGCGGAGGCACCTTAATGGCAAAAACGTCTCGGGTGGAGCGGCCGCTGCGTAAGTTGGAGTATGGAATTGTCTACGCGAGTACTCACGCCCAGAAAGGCTGGGGGATTTAAAGGCTGCTGTGCCTGGCCCTTTGGTTGGTACTCAGGTTTAGTTTACTAAAAGCCCTATGATTATTTCTGCCAAGCAACTATTTCCCCGGAGGCTTACCAGTGGAAATAATAATTAATTCCTTTGGTGATTTTACTTCACATTCTTCCAGCGCTTACGAGAAATATTTTTTTTACGCCCCAACCCTAGTCCCCGAATAAAGTCAATAGGTGCTTGATTGGTAGATAAATTTTTTATTTCCTTTATGCTCATCTTATTTAGATTTTCTACGACAGTTCTCGGGCCAGACATATAGTCCTTAGAACTCTCCAGTAAATCTAGAATAAATATTTTTGTCTTCTGGCAGGTTTCTAAATTTTTTTTGATTTTACCTTCGGAATTAAACATAAACTTCAAGTCGACCACATTAACTTGAGTGTCTAGTAAAGCGTTCTCTAAACTATTTTTAAACTGTTCACCCGCAACAGAGCATTTTCGGCAAAGATCTTCTTTGCGCGACATTTTACCATTATCCATATATGGAATAAATGATATTTCCATATTTATTTCATAATTTTTATGAAACTCTAACGTATTTAAAATTGTTGTTTTGTAAAAGATGGGTAATTGAGTGAGAATCTCCCTCTGAATTGCGTATAAATCATGAGGGGTGGCTCCATATTTATGCGGATCTATTACCACGAGATATGAAAAAGTTGTGGTTTTATCGGAATTATGCAGAAATTGATTGTTCCTATACCAGCCAGACTCCTCAGTTAAGAAAGATTTGATCTCCTCAGTTAAGAAAGATTTGATTTCAGATTCTGAATCCTTTACATTCCTTATTAATTTTCTAGCTCCGGAAGAAGAAACTAAGCCTTGGTTAAAAAGATAACTTATATCAGAGCTATCTTTAACGCGCTTTGTTGCAATATATCTATTGGTATCCTCGTCTTCAAGCGCTATATCTGCTAATTCAAATGAGCTTTTAAGACCGTTAATTTTTGGTAATTTAGCATCGATTAAGAGCCCATCGTGTTTGTTTGCAAACTTTTCATTAAAGCCTGCCTCACAGCAGACAGTTTTTGTGTCCCAGACGATACGCTTGTGGTCATAAAATTTTATGTGTTGAAGTTTTTCGTTAACAGATTCATTAAACTCTGAGCTAAATTTTGTCCAGGTGGAACCTGAGAATGTGTAGGTATAGGATTTACCGTTATCAGTAATATCTTCTTCAATAAAAATATTTAAGGTGCTCTCTAGGGGGAAGTGTATTTCAGGGTCATTTCTAGATTCGATAATATATTCATTTATCTTCTTCAAGCTAAACTTATTTTTCTTCAAAAATGTGTTCAGTTTTGAATATAGTTCTTCCTGGGAAGAAAAAGATATGAGTCGGAGTTGTTTGATGGAACCCCCAGCACTCATGAACTTCAGAATAAGTGTATGCGCTGCCGAGTTCATAATTTTTACCAATTTTTCGGAAAAAGATAACTGGAATTTTCCATCATTGACTGCTTTTTGCAGAGCATGTAATGTATTTTCGAGTTCCAAATCTGAAACATCGGTAAAATGTTCCAAAATGTTGAGATTAGGATTGAGTTGCTTATTTACATATATTTCTGTTATATTCCTAAGCGCGGAAAATAATAAATTTGTATCACTAGGCTGAGAAATAACTAGTGAATTTTTGCCAGATATTCTTGAGGTCGAAATTGACTCTTCATCTAACTTTCCAGATATCTTAATAAATTTTTCTTCGAATTCAAACATGCGTAATGCGGCGATAGAAGAAGGTCTATGGCTAGTTGCACTTGCACTTCTGGCTGAGGCAAACTGGCCGATTACTGATGCGCCTGTTATTTCGTCATGATTTATAGTTTTCTTTGCAACTGTTAGACCAAAATTTTTTACGCATATCTTTTCAAAAAATCTAAAAGCTTCGCCCCATGAGATGGCATACAGATAGTCTGCTTCTGAATATTTTACATTAATTAAGAGAAATGCCGATGTGCGTTCATTTGTATTTGTGTTCAGATTGAATTCTGTGATTTTATTAAAATCTTCAAGCCAGGTTGAACCGTCTTGGACTAGAGATCTCCAAGCTGTTATATGGCAAATTCTAACTGAATCTGATGGGTCTTCTTCATCATCGGTATCATCGGCATCATTTATGGAATTAGCAACCGATTCATTCAGGGTGACAAGGTCTATTTCTGGCCTTATGAAATGATTAAATTTTGTGAGAATGTCTTCTACCTGTTGATTAAGTAGGTAAATACTAAAAAATGCCATCTATTTAATATGCTCCATTCATTTTGTTGAAGTTAGCTTAGTATGATACGAATTTAATAATCCTAGTGTTTACTTTTGGATTTATTTGCCTAATTAAATAAGACTATTTGTGGCGAATGGCTATCAGTATATTTGAAAACAATTTTTGTGTTCTTATTGGTGGGAGTTTGATTTTCAATGCTTCAACATGTTTCTTTGATAATTCTTTAAATGTTGCTCCCACACCTAAGTTTTGGAGCATCTTTTTGTTAAGTTTTAGCCAAAAATAGAGATACAGTGGGTCAAGTTCTGGGCCAGGAATCAAACTTTTGAAACCCTGGTTAGTAGCCAGCGGTACTGTATTGATAGCGACAAGTCCGATAGGGGCTCGTGACGATAGTAAGACGCTCCCAGCAGGGAGAATCTGAGCTGAGCAAGAAGCAAGTCCTGCCTCAGTCAAAGTCCTCTCGGTTTTCCCGATATAAATTCCATCAAGCTTGCTTACCTCAGCAGGAGTAATCCAATTAATATCGCCACCCCAGAACTCTTCATTTGAGGTTTTTGGTGTAGCACCAGACACGACCGTGGCAACCTCGCCTAAAGGCTTCGTAGGCCAATCTTTACCTGTAAACATCTCATGAAACAGCGCAATCTGAAACTCATCAAAAAGCTCCTGCTGGTGCTCACGCTTTTGCTGAATAGTATTTTTTAGTTCTTCAATTTCAGCTTCTTTTTTCTGCTGAGCTACGGGCGGAATAGTCAGCTTGATTTTCTTGACGAACTGAGGGCGGGCACGCAGTAAGGAACCACCCACACCAGCAACAGTATTCATAAACTGGGCGTGAAAGGAATCGCTGAGCAAATAGAAACGAAGCCAACGGTTTAGCACTCTGTCGGTACGAAAAACTATCCATTCGCTGGAAGCCAGCTGACGACGTCCTTGTTCAGAAGGCTCAGGGACAACCCACACCCGGCGGATATGAGGGACAATCTTTGAAATCATTACATCCCCAGGTTCAACAAGCTGCTTATTTGAGCCTATTTCAGAACCAGAAACTACCTGAGGAGCACCTGCATCATAGGCAGGGATGCTCAACAAATCGAAAACCTCATCAGAAAACTTAGCCGGGTTAACTGACGGTATCTTAGGTATGAGCTCTCCGAGTTCAACTACTATTGATTCGCTCACAGACCCATCACCTTCTTCAGCTGCTCGATGTGCTCGCCAATTTCGCGCTGGGTCTGCTCCAGCTCCGCAATAATCTCCTTAGGGGAGCGGTAGGCCACCTCTTCAAAAACCAGCTCCTTATAGCGGTTAATAGAGAGGTCATAGCCCTGCTCCACAATCTCACTCTTAGGAACAGTAAAAGACTTCTCCGTGCGGGCCCGCTCACGCTCAGCTCCATCACGGTCAGCCCAGCGCTTCAAAACCTCCGGCAGGTCATTAGCCTCAACCGGGTTCCGCTTATCATCCAGACTGAACCCATCAGCTTCAACATCAAAGAACCACACCTCATCCGTGCCACCCGAGTTCGTCTTCGTAAAGAACAAAATCGCAGTTGACACACCCGCATAAGGCTTAAAAACACCCGAAGGCAACTTCACCACAGCGTCCAGCTTCTGGTCCTCAACCAAGGCGCGGCGAACGTCCTTATGCGCCTTCGATGACCCAAACAAAACACCATCCGGCACAATTACCGCAGCCCGCCCACCAGGCTTCAACAACTTCAAAAATAAAGCCAAAAACAACAGCTCAGTCTTCTTCGTCTTAGCGACCTTCAACAAATCCTGACTCGTCGCCTCATAATCCAAGCTCCCCGCAAACGGCGGATTCGCCAGAATCAAAGAGTACTTCTCGGCGTCCTCACTGGCGCCCTCACTCAAAGAATCACGGTAGCGAATATCAGGGTTATTCACCCCGTGCAACATCATATTCATCGACCCAATACGCAACATGGTCGAATCAAAGTCATACCCGTGGAACATACCCCCATGGAAATGCTCCCGGTGCTTCCCACTCGTAAACGGGTCCCGATTCTCACGCACCCACTCAGCAGCCGCCACCAAAAAACCAGCCGTACCGCAGGCAGGGTCCACAATGACGTCCCCAACATCAGGCGCCATCATCGCCACCATCAACTCAATAATGTGACGCGGAGTGCGGAACTGGCCATTCGTGCCCGACGTTGCCAACTTTGAGAGCATGTACTCATACAAGTCACCACTCGTATCAAGATCATCAAGAGCTATCGCATCTAACTGGTCAACTACCTTAGCCAACAAGGCAGGGGAGGGAATGCGGAAAGTAGCGTCCTTCATATGCTGCGAATAAGTGGACGCCTCACCACCCACCTGGCTACCCAAATTCCGTAAGAAGGGGAAAATGCCAGTATTCATCAGGTCAAACATGACCTGCGGGTCCTGATTCTTAAAATTCTGCCACCGCAACAGCCCCTGACCCTCACCGAAAACCGGGTTCTCCACCGGGCGGCCAGTCAACCGAGCCTTCTTCTCAGCACGGGTCTGCGCATCATCCAAACGACGAATAAACAGCAGATACGTCAGCTGCTCAATAACCTCAAGCGGGTTAGAAATACCGCCCGACCAAAAATCATTCCAAATACGATCAATACGCGATTTAGTCTCGCCCGAGATTGCAATAGCCATAGCTCTAAGTATATGGGGTTATGCCTCAAGGCACCCCTACACAGGGAAGAAAACCTTGCGTAGACTAGGGAACATGACAGCCAGCGCAGATTCACAGAGACTACAGAAACTCATTGCTGATAACAGCGACGCTATCGGCGCAATCTTCACCAAGTATGGAGCCACCAACCCCAGGCTTTTCGGATCAGTCGCACGCGGGGACGCTAATGCACACAGCGACATCGACATCATGGTTGACATTGACGACACCAAAGGCGCAACCATCATGAAACTCGCTGGTATATCAGAATCACTCAGACGGCTCTTAGGCGTCAGGGTTGATGTTGTTACTCCCACGGTTTTGCGAGAGAAAATCTCAGTAGAAGCTAAGAAAGACCTAGTCACGCTATGAGCCGCTCACCTCTTTCTCGACTTGAAGATATCACCGCCGCAATCTCCTCATGTCTTGAGTACTCGGCCCATTTAATAGACCCAAAATTTTCAGGCATGGCCTTGGACGCTATCGAACGGAACCTCGGGATCATTGGGGAGGCCGTGAACCATCTACCAAAAGAGGTAACTGCCCAGTACCCAGAAATAGATTGGGTTGCAATCGTGGGGCTAAGAAATTTTCTGATTCATGAGTACTTCGCTGTTGATGAAGAAGTCGTTTACGAGATCCTCGAAAAGTACCTTGTCCCCCTCCAAACAACAGTACATGTTGCTACGGCTCGGCTAGATAACTCTTAAGCCACCTCGGCCGTAGCCCTGATACGGTTGAGAATCGAGACAATCTCAAAGGCGTCATCGTCTCCGAACATCTCAAGCGGGTCACCCAAACTCACATAGGGGTCCTCATAGAGACGCGATGGGTCAACCGTGCCATTCTCACTCAGCTCATCCACAATGCGCTGCACAAACCGAATCTGCGTCGCCGAATACCGTGACTCATCCAAAAAGACCGCAAAAGCTGCCCGGGCCTCGTCCTGGCTCAAACCCACCAGCGAGCGCACAAACACACCCAGACCCCCGGACTCGCGTACCACCTGCACATTTGCCGGCCCGCCAATACCTGAAGCGTCGATCAAATCAGCCAGAGCCGCAAAATCCTCGTCCGTTAGCTGCTTGCCGCGAAGAACCTTCTGCACGGCAACCGCATCCAGGTGTTCGCGCAGGTACTCCTGCATTTTCTGCTCAAACCGCTCCTGGTTCATACCCACCTGGGTGCGCACTACCTCGACCTCTACCGGGTCGATAAGCTCGTCCTGAAAATTGGTGTAGACAATCTTCTTCTGGCCCTTATCAAGCAGGTGGGTGACACCGCGCAGCTTCTTGCGCATGAACTCCAGCAGGGCAGGGGAGACATCCACCCACCAGTCATCTGCGGCCAGCTGCTCCAGGTGGGGCAGGACGGCCGCGATGGCAGGAACCGCTGCCTTGGTCAGCAGATCCTCGGCCAGGGTCTGGGCTACCTCTTTGGCACGGGCCAGCGCGGCAGAATCACCGGTGAGGGCAGATAGCTGGGCCCCAAGCATGAGCAGGTCAAACTGCTTGGCTTCAAGGGTTCCTTCGACCGGCACCGTTGAGGCAACAGCCCCCAAACTCAGCGCCAACTCGGCCTCTGCCTCAGAAAGCTGCGCCCAGGCGTCCGCGCATGCAAAGCGCTCCACCGCTGCCCGGTGCGGGCGCACCAGCACATTGCCCATATCCAACCTGCCCACAAAGGCAGCCAGATCAGAGCGAACCGCCACCGCGTAATCGTCCCCAGCACCCACGGTGCCAGAGCCCACCAGGGCCCGGGCCAGCCTCACCCGGGTTTCAAACACCCGCTGAGAGACAGGCTTAGCCAGCTGACCCTCAGAGCCGGGCAGATCCTGGCTGAAATACTCCAGGTTCTGGCAGAAATCGAAGACCAAAAAGTCCTTCTTGTCGGCCCCGGGGCCAAAAACATCGAGAGCAAGGCGGGTACCGCGACCCAGCATCTGCCAGAACTTGGTTTTCGCCCGTACCAGCTTGAAAAAGACCAGGTTCAGAATCTCGGGCACATCAATGCCGGTATCGAGCATATCCACGCTAATAGCAATGCGGGGCAGAGACTCCGGCTCAGAGAACTTCTCAATCGCTGACTCCGCCGCATACGTGCGGTTGGTAATCACCTGAGCGTAGGAGCCGCCGTAACCGGGGAAGAGCACGTTAAACCGTTCATAGATAAAATCAGCGTGAGCCTGGTTTTTGGCGAAAATGATGGTCTTGCCCAGTAACTCACCGTCAGCTACCCGGTAGCCGTGCTCCATGAGCGTGGTCAGCACCTTATCAACCGTATCGGCGTTGAAAAGAAAGCGGTTCAGGGCCTCGCTGGTAATCTCATCGGGCACAGCATCGCCCCAGTCGGCAGACTCCCACTGCTCCTGCTCAGCCTCACTGAGCTGGTCATAGCGGATGCCCTCGCGCAAGAAACGGGTACCCACGCTAAAGCCCCGGGCAGGAACCAGGTAACCATCGCTCACCGCCTGATCGAGGGTATAGGCGTCGGTCGGCACGCCGGCCTCTAGATCAAAGAGGGCATAGGTGTTGAAATCAACCTCGTCTTTAGGGGTAGCGGTGAGCCCCACCAGCAGGGCGTCAAAATACTCAAAAATCGCCTTGTACTTGGCATAGACCGACCGGTGGGCCTCATCAATCACAATCAAATCGAAGTAACCAGGGCCGAATTCGCGCAAGGTGGCTTCGCCCTCAGCCCGGGTGCGGTTAATGATGTTTAGCATGGTGGGGTAGGTGCTGGCATAGACCCGGCCATTGGCCTGCTTATCTTCTACCAGATTCACCGTAGCCAGGTTGGGAAGGTGAGCCTTGAAGGCCTTGACCGCCTGGTTGACCAGGGCGGTGCGGTCAGCAAGGAACAACACGCGCTTGACCCACCCAGCCCGCGACAGCAAATCCACCAGGGCGATGGTTGTGCGGGTCTTACCTGAACCGGTCGCCATAACCAACAGGGCCTTGCGGCGGCGGGCGTCAAATGACTCAGCCACCGACGCAACAGCCCGCAACTGATAGTCGCGCCCCGCAATCTCGGTGTTGACCTGCTGCCCGCTCAACTGCTGGCGGCTGGTCCTGCGCTCAATCATGAGGGCCAGCTCATCCTCGGTGAGGAACCCTTGCACCTCACGCGGCGGGTAACCGGCAGCGTCATCCCACAGGTAGTGGGTATAGCCGTTGGTATAGAAAATAACCGGACGGACGCCGGTTGCCGCCTGGAGCGCGTCCGCATATGCTTTGGCCTGGTCGCGACCAATATCTACTGACTCCCGGGCCCGCTTGGCTTCGACCAGGCCGAGGGGGCGGCCGTCCCTGCCCCACAGCACATAATCAACTCGACCCGACCCGCTGGGAGTGGGCAGCCCCGTCACCGGGTACTCGCGGTCACGCTTATGAGCAAGGGGCCAGCCAGCTTCGCCCAGGAGCAAATCGATGAAGTAGTCGCGGGTCTCCGCCTCGTTGTAGTCGTGGGTATCTGGCAGGGTCTTAGCCGCCTGGGCTTCAGCCAACTGGGCGCGAAGACGCTCCAGCTCGGCGTCCATAGCATCCACCCGCGCCTGGTGCTCAGCTGCTATCCTCTCCATCTCAGCCGTGCGTTCTGCCTCAGCCTCAGCCATGCGCTGCTGGGTCAGGGCCCGCTGCTCCGCCTGACGGCGTAGCGTGGGAATCAGCTGGCGGTCAAAAGCCCTACCCATAGGAGCTAGGGCTGGGTTTGCCGAATGGTTATACACACCCCAGACCATCAGGTGATACAGGTCGGTAACAGCCCGCTCGGCGTCCCGCTCAGAAAGGACCCTCCGGGAGTTATGGGCCGCATCGTTTCCCAGATGGCGGATGGTCTTGAACTTCAGGCGCTTGTCTTTGTCGAGATATACCGAGAAAGCCTCATTGCTGGTCAGCGTTGCCAAAGTGGCCTGCTCCGGGCGGTAGATGCCCCGCACCCGGTAGATGTGCTCAACCAAACCCTCGATAGCCCGCCGGGCGTAGAAGCAGGCGGTGGGCGCGTCCGCCACCAGATAGCCCTCGGCCTTGGCACAATCCTGGTAGAGCTCCGGCAGGGCCTGGTAAACAAAAGCAAAGTTAGACATAGCGCCTCATGACTGTGCGAGAAGGTGTAGGTGCAATCACACATATTTTAGCCTGGTCAGCGCTTGAAAGGGGATCTCAAAACCTCAAAGGGACCGCATAATATGCGGTCCCTTTTTGGAAATCAGGTCCCCTTGGAGGGGGCGGGCGGTAGCGAGCGGGAGCCTGCTCCGCCCTCCCTACTCGTCCGCCCCCGCGAACTGCGAGTTGTAGAGCTCGGCGTAGAAGCCGCCGCGCTCCAGCAGCTCAGCGTGGGTGCCGGATTCGACGATGTCGCCGTCGCGCATAGCGAAGATGACGTCGGCATCCCGGATGGTCGAGAGACGGTGGGCAATCACGAAGGAGGTCTTGCCCACTGCCAGCTGGCCCAGGGCTCGGGCAATCAGCAGCTCGGTGCGGGTATCGACCGACGAGGTAGCCTCATCCAGAATCAGCAGGGGCTTCTGGGCCACCATGGCGCGGGCAATCGTCACAAGCTGCTTCTGCCCGGCAGAAAGCTGGGTCTGGTCGGTCAGTATCGTGTCGTACCCGTCGTGCAGCTGCGATACCAGCTCGTCCAGGCCAACCGAGGCCATGACCTCATCCAGGCGCTCCTGGCTGACTTCCCCGGCCCCGTAGACTACGTTCTCTCGCAGGGTGCCCTCAAAGAGCCAGGTATCTTGCAGCACCATGGCAAAGAGGGAGTCAACCTGCTCGCGGGTCAGGTCGGTGGTGGGTACCCCGTCAATGCGAATCTGCCCCGAATCGAGCTCGTAGAAGCGCATGAGCAGGTTGACCAGGGTGGTCTTACCGGCCCCGGTCGGGCCCACAATCGCCACCTTCTGGCCGGGAGCTACCGAGGCGGTAAAGCCGTGGATAATCTCCTTGCCCGGCTCGTAGCTGAACCGTACATCCTCAAAGTCCACAGCGCCGCGCACGGGCTGGGGCAGGGGAGTGCTCTTGGCGGACTCGTCCGCCAGCTCATCGGCCTCCAAGAACTCAAAGACGCGAGCGCCCGCAGCCGCCGCCGATTGCAGGGAGGTAGCCGACTGGGCGAGCTGGCCCAGGGGGTTGGTGAAGAGACGGACGTAGACGATGAAGGCGACGATGACGCCGAAGGTGATGGTGTTGTTCAGTACCAGGGCGGCGCCGACCACGCAGACCACCACGTAGCCCAGGTTGCCGATGAAACCCATGAGGGGGAACATGAGGCCTGAGAAGAACATGGACTTCCAGGCCACCCGATAGAGGTCGGTGTTACGGTCGGCAAATTCGGTGCGGGCGGCGGTTTCACCGTTGTAGGCGCGAATCATGGAGTGGCCGCTCAGGGTTTCTTCGATGTGGCCGTTGAGCTTACCGAGGAGCTGCTGCTGGGCCACGAAGTATTTCTGGCTGCGGGCCAGTACGAAGCCTGAGGCGACGATACCCAGCAGGGAGGCGGCAATGGCAGCTAGGGCCATGCGCCAGTCGGTTACAAACATCATGACGGCCGAGCCCACCAGGGTGACCACACCGGTGATGGTGGTGGCCAGGGAGTTGTTGAGGGTCTGTTGCAGGGTGTCGACGTCGTTGGTCACGCGCGAGAGGGTATCGCCGGTAGAACCCTTGTCCATGTAGGCCAGGGGGAGGCGGTCGATTTTGCGGTCTAGGTCGTGGCGCATGGAGCGCGATACCCAGACGGTTGAGCGGGCCATAATCTGCCCCTCCACCAGGCTCAGGATCAGGGAGGCCACCAGCATGCCGATAGAGATCCACATGAGGCGGTAGATTTCGCCCATATCCAGCTGGCCGGTGAAGCCCTTTTGAATCTCGTCGGTGATGGCCGACAGGAACTGCGGGGCAACAATGGTGAGAATGACCCCGATGACGGCAGCGACAATAGCGACCACCATGCCCGGCAGCACCGGGCGCAGGTAGGCTAGCAACTTACCTATGGTTTGTTTGAAGGGGGCGGACGCCTGCCCCGGCAGGGCGTGGCGCGGCGGGCCACCGGGGCCACCGTGACCTCCGGGACGCCCTCCCTTCTCGCTTTTCAATTGGCTATCGCGCAGCTGATTTGCAGACTCAAGACCCCTGCGGGCTGACTCTAGCTCTTCGGGGGTAAAAACTGGTGACTGGCTCATGAGCGAAGTTCCTCCTCAGAGAGCTGGGACAGGGCAATATCCTGGTAGACCTCGTTGCTGGCCAAGAGTTCCTCGTGAGTACCGGAACCGACCAGTCGGCCCTTATCAAGCACCAGAATCTTATCGGCCTCCCGTACCGTACCAATACGCTGGGCCACCACTACGATGGTCGCCCCCTTGGCGGAGTTCTTGAGCTGACTGCGGATATCCCGCTCGGTCTTATAGTCCAGGGCCGAGAAGGAATCATCAAAAATCATGATCTCCCCACCACGGGCAAAGGCCCTGGCCATGGACAGACGCTGCCGTTGACCACCGGAGAAGTTCTTGCCGTTCTGGGCAACCGCCGAAGCGTAGCCGTCCTCTTTCTTGCCCACGAACTCAGCTGCCGCAGCTGCATGGGCTGCCGCCACCACGTCCTCGGCGGTCACAGCCTGCAGGCCCTCACCCAGGGCAAGGTTAGAGGCCACCGAGCCAGAGAAGAGCACACTCTTTTGAGGCACATAGGCCAGGCGGGCCCGCAGGTCCTTCTGGTTCCAGTCGCGCACATCAACACCGTCCACCAGCACCGCGCCCTCGCGAACATCGGCAAAACGCGGAATCAGATTCACCAGGGTCGACTTACCCGAGCCGGTCGAACCAATAATAGCCACCGTCTCACCCGGGGCTGCCGTAAAGGAAATCGAATGCAGGGCATCGCCGTCAGCCTTGGGGTAACGGAAGCTGACATTCCTAAACTCCAGGGAACCTGCCGGGGCAGCACCTGTGCTGACCCCGCCGTCCACAATCGCCGCCTGAGTTGTCAGAACCTCGCGGATACGGCGCCAGGCAACCAGCGCTCGCGGGCCCATCACAAAGATAACGGTCATCATCATGAAGCTGGTGACAACCTGCAGGGCGTAGGTAGAGAAAACCACCATCTGCCCAAAGAGGGTGACGCGCTCGGTCAAGTCGGCTGTACCGTTAATCAGCACAGCACCCAGCACATAAATGGAGAGCGACAGGCCGGTCATAATGGCAGTCAGCAGGGGCATGATGAAGGCCATGGTGGAGTTGACGAAGAGGGTGGTGTTGCGCAGGTCGGTGTTGACCTCTTCAAAGCGCTCTTCGTGGAAGTCACCGGTGGTGTAGGCCCGAATGACGCGCAAACCGGTCAGGTGCTCGCGGGTCACCCGGTTGAGACGGTCGGTGATTTTCTGCATGCGCATCATGCGGGGGATGGCCAGGCCCATGGCGACACCCAGCACCAGCAGGGTGGCGAGGACGGCGATTCCGGTGGGGATGGTCCATGTCAGCGACTGGGTAGCGATTTTGGAGCTAGCCCAGACCGCCATGATGGGGGCCTTAATGCTCATCTGCAGGCCCATGACCACAAACATCTGCACCTGGGTCACATCGTTGGTGGAGCGGGTGATAAGGCTGTCGGTGCCGATGTGGTTCACCTCGGCACTGGAGAGGTCAAAGGTCTTGTTGTAGACCCCGGCCCGCATGCGCCGGGCTAGGGTGGTACCGAAAATTGCGGTGCAGAAGCCGGTGATAATGGCGCAGACCATAGAGGCCAGGGCTGCTGCCAGCATGAGAGTGCCGTCAGAGGTGACGTCCCTCAGTTTGGACCCGGGGGTTGAGATGGTGAGGGTGATGTTCTCCATGTACTCGGGTACCTTGAGGTCAAGGTAGACCTGAGCCACGATGGACAGCACCGCCACCAGGACGAGTAACCATTCTCGCCGGTGAATGAATTGGGTGATGTTCATAGAATCCTAGGGCGTTTTCGTCAAAAGAAAAAAGGTGCATCTCTGCACCTTCGTCCTTCCTATTATGGCCCACCTGCCGCTGGTGCAGGCAGTATTCGGCAGTCTGGTAGGGCTGTACTTTTCACCACCTTGCTCCTTTGAGGGCTTTATGGTGCATCAAGGCCCCGGGCGGCCAGGGCGTCACCGGTTTCCTGGGCGTAGGCCACCGTGGCAATCACCAGGGGGATGAAAAGCCGGAACTGGGCGACCTTGATCCCGCGGGCGGCCACCGCCGCCTGAATTAGCTGCCAGCTATCCATAATCACCGGGATAGAGCGCACCATCAGGGCCAGAGCCAGCCCCACCCGCTCAGGGGAGCCGCCCACCCACTTCAGGGGGGTGCACAGCCAGATAAACCCGTCAATCAAGACCGGCATAGGGGTTGACCACAGCAGCACCTTTGAAGCTGCAATCATGGTGAGCAGGGTCAGCAGGACGTCCGCCCCCGACTCTAGCTTGCCGCTCACCAGGTAGTAGACCAACAGAATCGCCAGCAACCAGGAAAGGGAAGCCAGGGACTGCACCCAGGTACGCCAGGGAATTTTTGCCAGAGCCCCAAGAGCCAGCACCAGCGCGAGGGCCGCAAGGCCAAACCCCCAGTGGCTGGTAGCTGCCAGGGAGATGCCCAGCAGAAGAATAAAGACGCCTTTAGCCCACAGGGGTGCCCAGTGCACCGGGGTGCTAAGGGGCTGGTAGATGCCAAAGAGCTGGTTGGCAATGTTCACACCTGCCCCCCGGGACGTTGGGGGTCAGCAGGTTCAGGTGGGGCTGGGAAGTCCGTGGCACACCAGTGCTGGTAATCTGCCAGGACGTCTGCCGCCGGCCCCTGCGCCAGCAGGCGACCCTCGTGGATAACGATTGCCTCATCGCAGGTTGCTGCCAGGTCAAGGTCGTGGGTGGAGATGACCTGCTGCTGGGGAAGAGAGTCAAGCAGGTCAAATAGTCTTAACCTATTCTTGAGGTCTAAAAGCGTTGTGGGTTCATCTAAAAGTAGAACCTTAGGATTTACTGCAAGTACGGCAGCTAGGGCGGTCAACTGCTTTTCACCGCCTGAGAGGTTATAGACAGAGTCAAAAGCGCGGTGCTCAACCCCGCGCTCAGCAAGGGCCTCCAGGGCGGCGGCGCGGCGGGCGTCCTTGCCCTTGATGTGCTGAAGGGAGAGCTCGACATCCTCAACCCCCGTCGGCATCACCAGCTGGGCGCCGGGATCTGAAAAGAGCATACCTACCCGCGAGCGCACCGCGGGTAGATGCTCACTCACGCTCACCCCGTGTACGGTGACCTCGCCCGAGGTGAGCTGGGAGAGCCCGTTGAAGAGTCGTAGGAAGGTTGACTTGCCCGAGCCATTGAGGCCGAGCACTGCGGTACGCGGGGTAGAGAGCTCCACGGTGATGTTGTGTAAGAGAGTGCGGTCGCTGGTGCCGGTGTCAACGGTTACGGTGGCTGAGCGGGTGGCAAGCAGCCCGTCGTCCGAAAATTGGGTCGACGGGCTTGCAGCGCTTGCGCGTGAAGAGCGAGAAAAAAACACGGGCTCTATCGTACCTAGCGGCGGGCCAGGGCGGGGAAGGCCCGGTGCACAGCCAGGGCAACCAGAACGGCCACCAGGCACTTAACCAGATCGCCGGGGACGTAAATCAGGGCAGCGGCAACAGCAGCACCCAGTTCAAGGTCGGCATTAATCATCATGCCGGCAACACCAAAGACCTGGATGATGGCAAAACCTGCCAATACAGCCACCACAAAGGCGCCAAACAGCCCGGCCCCGCTCATGCGGCGGCGCAGGGCTGCGTAGGCAAGCCCACCGGTGACCAGGGCACCGGGAATGAAGCCCAGCAAGTAGCCAAAGGAGGGGGAGACAATGGTGCCGAAGCCGCCCTTACCCCCAGAGAAAACCGGAAGGCCAATCAGGCCAGCGACGACATACAGGGTGACGGCAAGGGCAGCGCGGGTGCCGCCCAGGGTCAGGGCTGCGATGTAAATCGCCAGGGTCTGGAGGGTGATCGGAACAGCGGCCGGACCCACCGGAATAGCGGGCAGCAGGGCGCATACGGTAATAAAAGCGGCAAAAACAGCGATAAGAGCCAGATCGCGACCGGGATTGGCAGCGGCGCGCGCCGGGCGCGCGGAAGTCTGTGATGATGTCATGCCCACTACTATAAACAGGTTTTGAACACCGTTCAAAAACTCGGCCTTTCTTTCCACTTCTGTGACGCCAGCCCGAACCAACGCCCCGGTGGCCCTTCCAACATTGACCAGCACCACACCGGGGCGGTAAGATAGATAGCTGGCCAACCCACCCCACCCAAGGAGCAGACCCGTGCTGTCAGTCAACAACCTCGAACTGCGAGCTGGCGCTCGCCTGCTCATGGAGGACGTCACCTTCCGCATCGATAAGGGCGATAAGGTCGGCCTCGTGGGCCGAAACGGCGCTGGTAAAACCACCATGACCAAGGTGCTGGCCGGGCTCACCCTGCCCGCAGACGGCACCGTCACCCGCGGCGGCACCATCGGTTACCTGCCCCAGGACCCCAAAGTCGATGACATGACCCAGCTGGCCAAGGACCGGATCTTCTCGGCCCGCGGCCTGGACGGGGTAGCCCGCAAAATGCGCCAAGCTCAAGAAATGATGGCCAGTGAAGACCCTGCAGAGCACACCAAGGGCATGCGCCGCTACGACCGCTTAGAGGCTGAGTTTATTGCCGGTGGCGGTTATGCCGCTGAGTCCGAGGCGGCAACCATCACCGCCAACCTCGACCTACCCGAACGCGTCCTTAATCAGCCCCTGTCTACCCTCTCAGGTGGTCAGCGCCGCCGCGTGGAGCTGGCCCGTATTCTCTTTGCCAATGCAGATACCATGCTGCTTGATGAGCCCACCAACCACCTGGATGCCGATTCGGTGGTCTGGCTGCGCGAGTTTTTGAAGAACTACCAGGGTGGCATCCTGGTCATCTCCCACGACGTGGAACTCATGGAGCTAGTTGTCAATAAGGTCTTCTACCTGGATGCCAACCGCTGCGTCATCGACATCTACAACATGGGCTGGAAGAACTACCTGCTGCAGCGCGAGCAGGACGAGGCCCGCCGCAAGCGCGAGCGCGCCAACGCCCAAAAGAAGGCCTCAGCTCTGATGGAGCAGGCGAATAAAATGCGGGCTAAGGCCACCAAGGCGGTTGCGGCCCAGCAGATGATTAAGCGAGCCGAAAAGCTCATGCGCGGCCTGGAAGAAGAGCGCCAGGTCGATAGGGTAGCGGCCATCCGCTTCCCCGACCCTGCCCCCTGCGGTAAGACCCCCCTCTCTGCCACCGGACTTTCTAAGAGCTACGGCTCCTTGGAGATCTTTACCGATGTTGATTTGGCCATCGACCGCGGCTCGCGCGTGGTGGTGCTGGGCTTTAACGGCGCCGGTAAGACAACCCTGCTGCGCATGCTGGCTAAGAGCACCCAGCCCGATACCGGCGAGGTCATCTACGGCCACGGGGCCAAGGTGGGATATTTCGCCCAGGAACACGAGATTCTGGATCACGACCGCACCGTCTTTGAGAACATGAAGTCAGCGGCCCCCGACCTCGATGACACCCGCGTCCGCACTATTCTCGGCTCCTTCCTCTTCTCGGGGGATGATGTCGATAAGCCCGCCGGTGTGCTCTCCGGCGGTGAGAAGACCCGCCTGTCGCTGGCAACCTTGGTGGCCTCGTCCGCCAATGTTCTGCTGCTCGATGAGCCCACTAACAACCTCGACCCGGCCTCGCGCGAAGAGATTTTGAACGCCCTGAAAAACTATCGGGGGGCCATTGTAATGGTCTCTCACGATGAGGGGGCAGTTGAGGCCCTTGACCCCGAGCGCGTGCTACTGCTGCCCGATGCGGTAGAAGACCTGTGGAGCAAGGAATACCAGGACCTCATCTCCCTGGCTTAGGCAGGAATGAGCGGACGCCCGCCCCGCCCGGTAGCTGACCGGGCGGGGCGGTCTTGTATCAGCCCCCTTCTTTGGTCCGTACAAATAGGCTTGTGTGTCTGTTTCTTACACAAGCCCACTGTTGGGGCCACCACACTCTACGAAAAAGACCTGTGTGTTTCGTGGGTTTTTCTTCGCCAAACAAAGGTCACGAAATGATAACGGGCCTATTTCGCTAGTGCAGGGCGGGCCGGGCGGCGTAGAGTAAATACCAGCTTCGGAAGCCAATCTTCCCCAGCTGCACCTCAAGAACACTGCCTCACCGATGAGGCGGCACACAAATCCAACACCGACGTTGGGCCGAACCTTGAAAGGATGATTCAATGCTGGAATCACACGACGTACGTTACCCCGAAATCGCTGAAGAGGGCGTAGAGGTCGACGTTTTCTGGACCGAAGACTAAACATCGTTCGCCTCAGCGGCACAGATATATTTTTGTTTTCCTTCCCACCCCACCTCATGAGTGACTACATAGAAGTGATACACGGGTGAAAGACAGGGGCCCGGCACCATACGGTGCCGGGCCCCTGTTGTTGCCTGAAGTCTTAGGCTCCTGTGAAGAAGCCGCTGATCAGCTGGGCTGGAAAGCTGGTGAGGAAACCGAAAAAGGCCAGGGTGTAGGCCCCGATATAGACGGTTAGGGCTGCGGTGAGGAAGTTCTCGCGGGCTGAGCCAGCATCACCCAGGATAGGTAGGGCCATGTAGCCGCTCTTGCGCCAGAGCTTGCTGGGCACAACGGGCTTGATGGTGACGGGCCAGAAGGGGTTAACCCCGCGGGTGGTCAGGGCATCACCCAGAATGTGGGCGGTCGCCCCGGTAAGAACCGCCCAGGGCATCAGAGCCAGTGAATCGGTATAGATGGTTCCGGCAATAACCGCGAGCGCCCCCAGCCAGCCCCCCGGTGCCTTGAAGGTGCGCAGGGCCAGGCCGCCAGCAAAACCGGCTAGAGCCAGAGCTAGGACGGGGATACCCGCGTAGGTCAGGCGGTCGGCAAAAAAGGCCAGGGCCCAAAAGGCTGCTAGGCCAACCAGAGAATGGGTTCCCTTGCGGTGGCCGCCCGAGAGCCGCCCCACCAACAGGGCAACCCAGCGACTGACCGGCGGAATCGAGTGGGCGATGGTGCCGTTATGGTGATCAATATCGGGGAGCATGCCCGCACCGGCAGCCGCTAGGGTAGTGACGGCCAGGGTGGTGGGGTCATCAATGCCCAAGACTCCCGCCTCGTTGAGGGCTAGCCAGGCTGCTGCTGCGCTAATGGAGTGGGAATAACCCATCATGATGGTGCGATCCTTATGAATAATCCTCTGGAAGTGAAAGCACCACTTTAACACAGTTTCGAATATTTGTTCTAAAAGGACGCCGGTGGTCACGGAGTGAGCATAGCTGGGGGAGTGTTCGCCCAGAGCGAGCAAGAAGCGTAGACTGAAACTAGGACCACCCCGCCCCGGCAGCCCTGCCGGGGGCCAGCGTCCTTACACCCACCACAACTACATACCGAAAGTCCTTCGTTGAACCAACATACCCAAGGGTCAGAACCCCAGACCCCTGCTGAAACTTCAACCGACATGCTCTACCAGATCGACGACACCCCACCCCTCGGTGTCTCTATCCTGCTAGCGCTCCAACACATCCTGGCAGCCTTCGCCGGAATCATCGCAGTACCCCTGGTCGTCTGCACCGCCCTCGGCTTTAACGTCGCCCAAACCTCACTGATGGTCAGCGCCTCCATCTTCGTCGCGGGCCTCACCACCTTCATTCAGTCCCGCGGCATCGGCCCCGTAGGCGCTCGCGTACCCGGCATGATGGGCACCGACTTCACCTTCGTCAACCCCACCATCGCCGTCGGCTCCCAGTTCGGCATGGCAGGAATCGTTGCCGCCACCATCAGTGCTTCACTGGTTGAGATCGTGCTCTCTCGCTTCATCAAGCCCCTGATGCGCTTCTTCCCGCCGCTGATTACCGGCACCGTGGTGGCCCTCATCGGCATTACCCTGCTGCCGGTCTCCATGGACTGGGCAGCAGGTGGCGCAGGCTCAGAAGACTACGGCTCCCTGCAAAACCTCACCATCGCCTTCGGCGTCATGGCCCTCACCCTCGCTATCGCCCACTTCGGCCGCGGCATCCTGCGGGCCGCAGCGGTCTTCATCGGCATGATCGCAGGCTACCTCGTCTGCATCCCCCTGGGGCTGGTTGACCTCTCGGTCGTTGCGGACGCCGCCTGGTTCGCCCTGCCCAACATCTTCGCCTACGGGGTGCACTTTGACCTGGCCTCAACCCTGGCCTTCATCCCCGCCTATATCGTCTCCACCATCGGGACTGTCGGTATCATGATGGCCATCGGCCAGGCCTCCGGCGCCAAGCTCGACAGCAAGCGCGTCTCTAACGGTGTGCTTGCGGACGGCGTCGGCTCAGCTTTGGCAGGTGCTTTCGGCGCGGGCCCCAACACCGCCTTCTCCCAGAACGTCGGCCTGATTACCCTCACCAAGGTAGCCTCCCGACGCGTCATGATCACTGCGGGCATTATCCTGGCCATCCTCGGCGTCTTCCCCAAACTCTCAGCCCTCATTTCTGTGATGCCCCAGCCCGTGCTCGGTGGTGCAGGCGTCATCATGTTCGGCCTGGTCGCAGCCCAAGGCATCAAGACCCTCACCACCATCGAACTGGGCGACCGCGAACTACTCATCGTCTCGGTGGCCTTCGCCCTGGGTATTGGTGTGACTGTGCGCCCCGACATGCTCGCCAACCTGCCCACCGCCCTGCAGATGATTCTCTCCTCCGGCATCTCCACCGGAACCCTGGCAGCCCTGCTGCTCAACATCATCCTGGTAGACCGAAAGAAGAAAACAGCATGAAACTCCTCGAAGACCGCATCCGCCGCGACGGCCGCATCCTGCCCGGCAACATCCTCAAAGTCGACCAGTTCGTTAACCACCAGGTCGACCCCCAGCTCATGATGGACATGGGCCGCGACTTCGCCGAGCACTTCAAGGACGCCGGAATCACCCGCGTCCTCACCCTCGAAGTCTCCGGCATCTCTATGGCCATGACCGCCGCCCTGCACCTGGGCGTGCCCATGGTCTTTGCCAAGAAGATTTCCTCCAAAACCCTCTCCACCGACACCTACCACTCCAAGGTCTTCTCGTACACCAAGAAAATCGAGTACGACATCCGCATCGACAAGCGTTTTGTCACCCCCGAAGACCGCATCCTGATCATCGATGACTTCCTCGCCAACGGCCAGGCCCTGCACGGCCTAACCCACCTCTGCGAACAGGGCGGGGCCCAGGTAGCCGGCATCGGTATCGCCATCGAAAAGGTCTTCCAGGGCGGCGGCAAAGAATTCCGCGACCGCGGCTACGACGTCTACTCCCTGGCCATGATCGACCACTTCACCGACGACGGAGTGGTCTTTACCCACGAGGTAGAAAAAACCCAGTAGCACAGCAAGCAGCTCAAGAAAATGCTCCCCTCCACCTGAACCGGTGGAGGGGAGCATTTTCTTTTCTCAATCACCCACAAAGCCTAGCGGTAGAGCTGTTCATCGAGCAGGGCGTCCTCCACCTCTTCATCGGTAATCTTCTTACTGCGCTTAGGGGCCTTAGGGCGCACAATGGACTTCATATGCGCGGGCATATCATCCACAAACTCCATGCGGCGGCGTACCACCTCTTCGTCCTCATCGCCGATATACGTGCCATCAGCATCGTAGAACTGACCAAAATAAGCCTCAAGCTCAGCGGCAACCTGCGCATCGAGCTCATCGTTACGCACCTTCTGGCGGGCAGACCAGAAATAAGCAATATAGAACATGGCCGCAAAACAGTACCACTGCACCGAATACGACAGGTTCGGCCCGTAATCTTCCTCCGGCTTATCCTTGACAACCGGGGCGCTTGCCGGAGCCGGGCTCTCAGAAGCCATCACACCGTAGTTGACCGTATCGACATCAAGACCGGTCACCTCAGCAACCTCGGGAAGGTCAATACTGCTAATCTGCCCATCCACCGATGAAGCACCCGTATCAATCTCACCCTCCACCAGACGCACCGTAATCGTCACCTGCCCAGCCGGGGGAGCAGGCACCGGGGAAGCCGTCGAACCGGCATCCCCAAACGCAGCCTCCATCCAGCCGCGGTTGACCACCACAATATGGCCCTGATCGGTCTGGAAAGGCACCAGCACCTCATACCCGTTCAACCCGTTATAGGGCCGGTTGCGCACCAGCAACTGGTGCTCACTCAGGTACTGGCCGGTCATGGTCACCGGCTGCCAGCGCAGCTCAGAATGAGCGGACGCAAACAGGCTAGAATCGTCCGCAAAATCCAGGGGAGCGGCATCATAGTTCTGCGAAATACGCTCATTCGAAAAATCAAGCGCCTCCTTACGGCTCATCTGCCAGCTCGCCAAATACAGGCACACCAGCGAGGCGACCACCGTCAGCACAAACAGGCCAACCCACTTACCAGAGAGCAAAAAACCGTATTTCTTCACAAGCAACCACCCTATCCCAGAGGGACAGTCTGCTTCCAAAAACTACGCGCCACCAAAAAATCCTGCAAATACTGCACGTGCTCCTCACAGGCCGCCCAGCTCTTGAGCCGCTCCGGGGCATGCACCTTCGGGTTATTCCACAGCACCTCAAAACGAGCCTGCTCCTGGCAGCCCTTACGGCTACACTTCACAAACTCAGGCCCCTGGTCACTACCATCGGCCTGACCCTGATTCAAAGAACCTAAAATATCCACCCGCTACTCCTTACCGTCCTCATCAAAAACCACTTCACCATCAATAATCATCGGCTCAATAGAACCCTCAGCCGCAGAACCTTCCGGGTGAGCGCTCGCCTGGGTACGGCTACCAGCTGGCCCACCGGCGTCCGCCCCCTCAGCCGCAGCGGCACGAGCTACCCGATCAGCCTGAGCCGCCTCAATAGCAGCCTGCTGCTCCGGCGGCAGCATGGCAGAAAAACCGCCACCACCCTGCTTAGCCTCACCGTTAGCCACCACCACAGCCGTCCAAGGAATAATCGCAGCCGCAGCCAGGCACACCCACTGCCACACACCGTCCACCATCACCGCAGCAATAATAAAAACAATGCGTAAAAACATCTTGAAGGCATACACCTTAGCCCGCGAACTAACCCCCACCGACTGCCGCTCAGCAGCGTCCGTAATCTCAAAAACCTCAGAATCGCCCGAAGAGTACCCGGCAGCCTTCAAATCCTCAGCAGTCCAATACTTCTGCGCCACCGGTACCCTCCTCACACAGGCTCAAACTCACCCCACCAGTCTACCCCTCGCACGCACACCCCGCCCGACCCCTTAATCAAACCCGCCAGGCCAAATAACACGCGCCTACTTGAACAAACCACCACTTTTTTCTCAAGAGCGTAAGATAGGGGCAGAAACAAAACCCCACAACAAGGTGAAACAATGACCAACCCCACCGTACTCATCACCGGCGGCAACCGCGGCATCGGCCACGCCATCGCCACCGAATTCAAAAAAGCCGGCTACAACGTCGCCATCACCTACCGCAGCGGCGAACCCCCCGCCGACTTCTTCGCTGTCAAAGCAGACGTCACCGACTCAGTCTCCATCGACGCAGCCTTCACTGCCGTCGAAGCAGAATTTGGCCCCGTCGGCGTCGTCATCGCCAACGCAGGTATCACCAAAGATACCCTGCTCATGCGCATGAAAGAAGACGACTTCACCTCCGTCATCGACACCAACCTCACCGGAGCCTTCCGCGTCGCCCAGCGCGCCACCAAGGGCCTGCTCAAAAACAAGGGCGGCCGCATCATCTTCATCTCCTCCGTCGTCGGCCTCTACGGCAACCCCGGCCAGGTCAACTACTCCGCCTCCAAAGCAGGCCTCGTCGGCATGGCCCGCTCCATCACCCGCGAACTCGGCGCCCGCAACATCACCGCCAACGTCATCGCCCCCGGCTTCATCAAAACCGACATGACCGACCAACTCTCCGACGACCTCAAAAAGCAATACACCGACTCCATCCCCGCCCGCCGCTTCGCCGAACCCAAAGAAATCGCCGACGTAGCCCTCTTCCTTGCCTCCGACGCCGCAGGGTACATCTCAGGTGCCGTGATTCCTGTTGATGGTGGTTTGGGTATGGGGCACTAAACGGGTAAACAATAGCAGCCTGGCCGGTGTGTGCCCGTCCGCGACCCTCTCACTCCTCGCCCGGGGGCTCGTCGTGATTCACGCCAGCCCCGAGCCAGCGGACGGGGCACACACCTTCCCAGGCTGCTGTGTAGGATAGCCCCAGCCAGTCGGCTGCCGGGGAGCTGCCGCCCATCGCTACTTAAACAAATCATTTGTACAACGCTTACAAGGACTAAGAATGTCACTTCAGAACAAGACCATTATCATTACCGGTTCCTCCCGCGGCGTGGGCGCAGATACCGCCCAGATTCTTGCCGCCCAGGGAGCCAACATCATCGTCAACTACCGCTCCAAGGCCCCCCGTGCCACCAAGGTAGTTGCCGCCATTGAAGAGGCCGGCGGCAAGGCTATAGCCGTTCAGGGTGACGTCACCAAGGCCGAGGACGCCGCCGCCCTGGTAGAGGCTGCCATCGAGAACTACGGCTCCCTGGACTACCTCATTCTCAACGCCTCAGGTGGTATGGAAGCCGGTATGCCTGACGACTACGCCATGGTGCTCAACCGCGACTCCCAGCTGCGCCTGGCCCGCCTAGCCGCAGAGAAGATGAACCCCGGCGGCCGCATCGTCTTTGTGACCAGCCACCAGGCCCACTTCATCCGCGAAGTAGAGACCATGCCCGAGTACAAGCCGGTTGCTGAGTCCAAGCGCGCCGGCGAGGACGCCCTGCTAGCAGAAATCCCCGCCCTCACCGAAAAGGGCATCTCCCTGGTGGTTATCTCCGCCGACATGATTGAAGGTACCGTCACCGCGGCCCTGCTCAACCGCCTGCACCCCGGCGCTATTGAGGCCCGCCGTGAAGAAGCCGGCAAACTTTACACCGTCAACGAGTTTGCCCAGGAAGTTGCCAAGATGGTAACTGCCGACGTTGAAACCGGCCACATCGAGCTGGTCGGCGGCGCAGGCGGCTTCATTTAAGTAGTCACCCGCCGAACTTTGTACCGCACCCTGCCCGTTTTTAAGGTCAAAAGTGGGCAGGGCATGGTACAAACCCGATGATTTCATCACGTAAAAGGACGCTGATAGCCACCTACCAGCGTCCTTTTCCTATTGCGTGAGGGCAGTGCCCACAAATCTTTAGAGCCCAGCGAAGTGGCGTACCGCGTCCAGGCGCAGGGTGTTGATCTGGGCGTCGGCGACCTCCAGCAGGGCAGTCTTGGCGTTGAAAGCAACACCCAGCCCTGCCTCAAGGATCATGAGCACATCGTTGGCACCATCGCCCACAGCAATGGTCTGGGAGGACTTGATATCGAACTCCTTGGCCCACTCCTTCAGCGACTCCTTCTTGACCTCACCGGTAATGACCTCGCCGGTGACCTTGCCGGTCAGCTTACCCTCGATGATGTCAAGGACGTTGGCGCGCGCCTTGGAAAGGTTCAGGTAGCCCGCCAGCGGGGAGAGTACCTGCACGAAACCACCGGATACAACGCACACCTCGTGGCCGGCAGCCAGGAAAACTTCAACCAGCTTGGTGGCACCGGGGGAGTAGAGCACCTGAGAAGCTACCTCGTCGATGACTGACTCATCGAGACCAGCAAGGGTAGCTACCCGCTCACGCAGGGAGGACTCAAAGTCTAGCTCCCCCCGCATAGCGCGTTCGGTGACCTCGGCAACCTCAGCGCCGCGTTCTGCCGCGGCTGCCAGCTCGTCAATAACCTCCTGGCGGATCAGGGTGGAATCGACATCCATGATGAGTAGCTTCTTCTCATCATTGGCTAGCTCAGCGGGTACCACATTCAGGTCAAAACCCAGCGAGCGCGGCCCATCGAGTAACCCTAGGGCACCTCGGGCGTCCGCTACTCCGCCACGCTCCCACTGCGCAGAAGCCAGATAAACCGAATAGTCTGGCCCCTCAGCTTCCCGTTCTACACGGGAGGCAGGAACATCCATTAGAAGACCGGACTCAAGCTCCAGGCCCTCAACCGCCTGCAGTGCAGCGACCAGCTGCTCCTCGGTAGCAATCAGGGGGGCATCAGCGCGAGAAATAGCAACAATATTCACAGAAGTACTCATAGGCACCATTATCTACTAAAGTTGTGAACCATGGCATCAGTTCTTGAACTTAATAAGGTTACTGTCTCACGAAGCGGTAAGAACCTCATCCACAACATCACCTGGTCTGTCGAAGAAGGCGAACGCTGGGTCGTCCTTGGCCCCAATGGCGCGGGCAAAACCACCCTGCTCTCCATTGCCGCCGCCCGCCTGCACCCTACCCGCGGTGAAGTTGATATTCTCGATGAAATTCTCGGCGCTGTTGACGTCTTTGAACTGCGCCCCCGCATCGGTCTTTCCTCAGCCCCCATGGCCTCCCAAATCCCCGGCAACGAAACTGTGCTCGATGTTGTCATCACCGCAGCCTACGGGGTAGCAGGCCGCTGGAATGAAGAATACGACTCCTTCGACGATAACCAGGGTAAGGCCCTGCTGGAGGACTGGGGGGTAGCCCACCTGGCTGACCGCCCCTTCGGTACCCTCTCGGAAGGTGAGAAGAAGCGTGTGCTCATTGCCCGAGCCCTGATGACCGACCCCGAAATGATGATTCTCGATGAACCCGGTGCCGGTATGGATATTGCCGGGCGTGAAGACCTGGTCAAGCGCCTGACCAACCTGGCCCTAGACCCCTACGCCCCTGCCACTATTCTGGTCACCCACCACCTGGAAGAGATTCCCGCGGGCTTCACCCACGCCCTGCTCCTGCGCGAGGGCGAAATTGTAGCTGCTGGCCCCATCGAAGAAACCCTCACCCAGGCCAATGTTTCTGCCACCTATGGTCTAGACCTAGACCTCACCAGTCACGATTCTGGCCGCTACTCAGCCTTCGCCCGCTAGAGAACCGAGAATGAAGCCCAAACAGCTCACCCCTGAGCAGCTGGCAGAACGCTCCGCCCGCGTTGCTGCCCTGCCTAACGTACGTCCCCTCAGCACTGCCCCGGACGACGCCACCCGCTTCTACACCCACCTGACAGACGTCAAACTGCGCTCCGTCAAAGAACCCGAATGGGGTATCTACATTGCTGAATCATCTAAGGTAATCCGCCGGGCGCTAGCGGCTGGGCACCGGCCGGTGTCCTTTCTCATGAGTGAGAAGTGGGCGGACGACCTGCTCGACGTGCTCCAGGAGCACCCCCAGGTTCCTGCTTTCGTGGGCGGCGAGGACGAACTGGAGCAGGTCACCGGCTTTGCCCTGCACCGCGGGGCCCTGGCAGCTATGGCCAGGCCTGAACCCCTGCCGCTGGAGAACCTGTTGGCGGGGGTAAGGCGCATCGCCATCCTTGAGGATATTGTGGACCACACCAACGTGGGGGCCATTTTCCGCTCAGCAGCGGCCCTAGACATTGACCTGGTGCTGGTGACCCCGCGCTGCGCAGACCCCCTCTACCGCCGCTCAATTCGCGTCTCCATGGGAACCGTCTTCCAAGTTCCCTGGGCCCGCCTTGACTCATGGCCAGGTGCGCTTGACACCCTGCACGCAGCGGGCTTCACCACCGCAGCACTTGCCCTGGAAGAAGACTCCCTGAGCCTAACTGAGCTGGCAGACCGCAAGGACGACAAACTGGCCCTAATCCTGGGTACAGAAGGGCACGGCCTAGCAAAGAGCACCTTAGCAGCCACCCGGTACACCGTCATGATCCCCATGAGCCACGGGGTCGATTCTTTGAACGTAGCGGCCGCCTCAGCTGTTGCCTTCTGGGAAACCCGCCCAAAGATGGTAGAGTAGTTCCTCGGTTGTAAACCGCAACCACCGGTAGGCACCCGCCCCGGTAGCAACAAGATATGCACTGGCAAAATCCAGGGCACGAAGAAGGTAAAATATCATGCAGGCTGGCATCCACCCTGAATACAACTACGTTCTCTTCCGCGACCTCGCATCAGGCGAGACCTTCCTGACCAAGTCAACCATGACTTCTCAGAAGACCGAAAAGTGGGAAGACGGCAACGAATACCCCCTCGTTGAAGTTGAAATCTCATCAGCTTCACACCCCTTCTACACCGGCAAGCAGCGCATCATGGACGCCGCAGGTCGTGTTGAGCGCTTCAACGCTCGCTTCGCAAACTTCGGCAAGAAGGCCTAAGTTTACAGCCAGCTATTACAGGCTTAATATCACACCCCGTGACCGTGATTTACCACGCGTTACGGGGTGTTTTTGTAGGTTCACTGCGTAGAATTGGGTTCGATTCACTCCGCGTACCGCACCCTTTTGCCGGGTGGGTACGCCCCTTTTGAGATTAGTTAGGGAGGTACCGTGTCCGTCGAGGCTCACGAAGAACCTAAAAAGAAGAAAAGCAAAAAAGCCCTCTGGATTACCCTGCTCATTCTGCTGCTGATTCCGGTTATTGCTGTGGGCGGCTACCTGTTCATGATCAATAAGGCCTGGAATAAGTCCGAGACCTTTGATAACGCCATGCCCAATGATGACGGTAGTGTGAGTAGCCCCCACAGTGATGAGCTGCAAGCTTTGGTCGATTCAGCAAAAATCGTTAACGATTCAGGGAAAGATAACATCACTGAGGGTGATGCTAACGGTAACGGTATCCTCGATATCTATGAAGGCGGTGCCGTCACTGCCCGTCCCGTAAACACTGCTGCTACTGACATCCTTTTGCTGGGTTCTGACCAGCGTACCGGAGCTGAGGCGCTACATGTTTCTGGCGCCCGTGCCGATACCATCATGGTGCTTCACATTCCTGAAGACGGCTCAGCTGCCTACCTGATTTCAATCATGCGTGACACCTGGGTTAATATTCCCGGGTACGGCTCCCATAAGGTAAATGCCGGTCTGAACTACGGCGGTATTGATCTACAGGTTGCTACTATTGAGCAGCTTCTTGGTATTCAGATGGATCACGTTGCTGAAATAGACTTCCAGGGCTTTAAAGCCCTGGTAGATACCCTGGGTGGAGTTACAGTTGATGTTCCCCTCAGCTTTTCAACCGGGAATAATACCTTTATTGCAGGGCCTCAAACTCTGAACGGTAGTCAAGCTCTTGAATTTGTTCGTGAACGCTACAGCTTCTCAGACGGTGACTACCAGCGTGTCCGAAATCAGCGTGCCTTCCTGCGCGGTGTGTATAACAAGCTGAGGGCTGATGGTGCTTTATCATCAGCTAGTAAGTTGTTGCAGGTCATTGAGTCTGTTTCACCCTACATGAGCGTAGATCAGGGTCTGTCACCTTCCGCCATCGTGGGTATTGCCCAGCCTGTGCTTTCCAACGGTAATACCCAGCTGGTCTCCATGACCCTGTCGAATGCCGGTACCGGCTGGTCCTGGGACGGCCAGTCCATCGTGGTCCTCGATGCCGCTGCAACCAGCGCCCTATCATATGCCTTGCAGACCGATACCATGCCTAGTTACATTGCTACCTACGGTTCTGACTAAGCCCAGGTAGCCCCTCGCCAGAGGATATAAGGGGAGCCCCACCAAACTAGTGGGGCTCCCTTTATATTTTCTTTTGATAGTGATGCTAGTGTTCGAGCGGGTCGGCAGATACTTCTTCTTCGGTATAGCTGTTATCGCGACCGACGAAGAGAGCCAGGAAGGCTACGGATGCGCCGAGCACTATACCTAAAATGCCGAGCAGGGGCTTGAAGAAGACAAGAACCAGGCCCGTGACCAGGATTAGCCCGCCGACAAGCCCAAGGAGAACAGAGATACGCTGTAGGCCCAGGGAGTTCGCTGTAGTGGGTTCTGCGGCTTCTACGCCGTTGGTTTCAAGGGCGGTGGGCTCGCTTGCGGCCGGACGGCTGGGCATGAGTGAGCGCTTCTTCTTGGGGGCGTTGCTGCGGGTCGCTTCACCCTCGGTCGGCACGTAGGCGGGGGGCACCTCGTAGGAGGGCGCGGCCGGTAGAAGCTCGGGTAGGTAGTTGGGGAGCTCCTGGTACCATTCGGCAGGAATTTCAGAGGGGCGGACGGCCTGCACTGTCAGGGACAGCTCAAAGGAGTTGCCGCGGATGGTGCCCCAGGCGCTGGTGAGCTTATCGTGCTCGTAGGCGTAGCGGATGACGGGGGCTAGCTGCTCGGAGATCTGGGTGGAGAGGCGGCCTACCACCTTGCGGTCGTGCAGGACATCAACAGAGTCAACCACACGCCCGTCCGCGTGCTTAATCTGGTTGTTCTCCAGGGAGAGAATCACTCGGCCCTCACCGGAGGGAGGCAGGATGGAGTGTAGGTACTCGGAATGGTCCTTCTCATCGAGCACCTTCATAGAGGCCCCCTGGGGTAGCAGGGTTGCCTGGGTGGGGGCGTTGTTGAGGGGAAAAAGGGAGCCAGGGGCGCTCAGGGAGAGCTGGCCGCTGCTTTCGATGTGGGTTTCACCGGTGACCCCGCGCAGTACAGCAGAAAGCTGCATGCGGGTCACAGCGTCGTAGCCCGAGGCCACAACGCGGGTAATCGGGCCCCAGTAGGCAGCGGAGTCCTCGGGAGAAAGACGCCCCAGCTTGAGGTCGTCAGCATAGACCGCAATGGCCTGGGGCTGGTAGGGGTTATCGGGTTCTGGCACAAGGCGAACCTCACCGTTCCAGACCCGCTCGCGGTCAATCAAGAGTTCTTCAAAAACCTGAAGAATTTCTGCATCGTAGTAGTCATCGGTGATGACCTGAACGGTGCCGCGATCGCCCAGTACGTAGTCGGTCACAGTAGGCTCCTTATCCCAAAAAGTTACTCTCTATAGCTTCTCACGAAAAAGCCGGTTTTGGTTTGCAATGCTGCGCCCCAAAACCGGCTTTCTGCGTAGATTCCCAGGTAAAGACCTAGTTACCTGCCCCCTCTTCGGCGGCAGATGCGTTATAGGCCTGAGCGGTAAGGATACGGACGGCATCATCGAGCAGCTCCCGCACCAGTCGCACCAGGGCGGTGGGGGCGTCCGTATGCTCGGCTAGCCAGCGCTCGGTGGCACGGACGACCGGGTGGGTTCCTGCTGTGCCCTCTGCCAGCTCTACCGCCGGGTAGAGGCCACGAATAACGCGGGTAGCCATACCGCCGGTACGGGCAGCCCAGGTGGGGGCAAGAAGCTCAAAGAAAGCATCCCGGTAACCGGTGCGCAGCTCCTCCGGCCCGTGCTGGAAACCAGCAGCGGTCGCTGACAGCAACTCATTCGAAAGGCCCATATCTTCAGTCACCAGGTTCCAGGCAGCCTGCTTCGCAGCCGCCACCGGCAGAGCAGCGGTCGCAAAAGCATAGCCACGCTCAGCCGTGGCAGAAGGACGGAAAGACCGCGCCTCATCCAGCTCCTGCCGGGTCACCGCGTCCTGAACCGCAAGCGCCCCCAGAGCCTTCCAACCCAGAGTCTGGTTATAGCTCATACCAGGAGCATCAGAAATAAAGCCCTCAACCTGCCCGCTTGCACCCCGCGCCAGATCCTGAGCGAACTCAAGACCCAACTGCGAATGCGCCGACACAGACAGCAGCGCCCGCACCAGAATCAACTGCTCATCGCTACCCTCCTTCGCGCCAGCAAGAGCCTCAGACAGCGCAGCATACAGGGCATCCCACAGCTCACCACGAGCACCCGCCGGGGTATACAAAGAAATCGCAGCCTGCGCCTGATCCACAATATTCGACAGTAGGGTAGCGGACGGCTCAGCAGCGGCAGCCTGCCCCACAGCCAGCACAAACCGGCGGCTAGCAAGCTTGCCATCACGCACCATATTCCACAAGCTACCCCACAGCAGACCCCGCGACAGGGCATCCTCCACCGACGACACCTGACTCAAAGCAAACTCAAGCCCATCAGCCTCAGCCAGGGCAACCTTCGCATAGGTCAAATCCTCAGCATTGAGCAAAACCACATCAGCAGCAGCCACAAGAGCCTGCTCCTGCTCAGTCAACCCAACCAGCATCTCATTCTGACCCACAGGAATATCAGCCGACACCACACCCGTGGGCACCAGACGCCCGCCCTCAGAGGCGAACAGGGCAATCTTCAACAGATGCGGACGCCCCAACTCAGCGGGAACACCCACAGGCAACTGCTGACGCACCACCAACTGCACAGAACCATTAGCACCGGTCACACGCTCACACGATAACTCAGACAAACCACTCGTCTGCAACCACGCCTCAGCCCAAGTACGAACATCACGATCAGAGACCTCATCGAGCACACCCAAGAAATCATCAAGAGTCGTATTACCCCACTCAAACCGCTTAAAGTAAACCCGAGCAGCCTCAATAAACTGATCAAACCCAACATAAGCAACCAGCTGCTTCAAGGCGCTCGCACCCTTGGCGTAGGTAATACCGTCAAAGTTCTGACGGGCAGCTTCAAGGTGGGGGATATCGGCCACAATCGGGTGAGTTGTCGGCAGCTGATCCTGACGGTAAGCCCAGGCCTTACGGGAATTCGCAAAGGTGACCCAGGCGTCCTTATAGCCATTGGCCTCAGCAGCGCCCAGATGCCCCATGAAGTCTGCAAAAGACTCCTTGAGCCACAGGTCATTCCACCACTTCATGGTGACCAGGTCACCAAACCACATGTGGCTCATCTCGTGGCAAATCACATTAGCCCGGCCCTCAAGCTGGGACTCATCAGCACCGGAGACAAAAATGTACCCCTCGGTGAAGGTCACCAGGCCGGGGTTCTCCATTGCCCCCAGGTTGTATTCCGGCACAAAAGCCTGCTCGTACTTGGGGTAGGGGTAGGCATAGTCAAAGAGGTCTTGGAAGAAGTCCAGGCCCTGCTTGGTCACGGCAAAGATGTTCTGGTAGTCAAAATGCTCTTTGAGCGACTGGCGGCAGTAGGCAACCAGGGGGATAGACCCAGAATTAACAGCGGACGCCGGGGTGTAGGTATCGAAAGCGGTAAAGTACTCGCCCGCCACAATAGCGGTGATATAGGTAGAAATACGGGCAGTCGGCTTGAAAACACGCTTAGAAATCGATGAATCTGACGGGTCATCAATTTCGCGGTCCAGCTCAGCATTCGAGCTCACCACCCAGCTCTTAGGGGCCGTAATACGGAAGTTGAACACAGCCTTCAAATCAGGCTGCTCAAAATTCGGGAAAACCCGACGACAATCCGCCGGCTCATACTGGGTGTAGAGGTAAACCTTGCCATCGGCCGGGTCGATGTAGCGGTGCAGACCCTCACCCGAGCGGCTAAAGTATGATCGGCCCTTGATGGTGAGAGTATTTTCCGTCTGTAACTGGGGGAGGGTGATGCGGGAGCCTTCAACCACCTCATCAACAGGTAGCGATACCCCGTTGAGCTTCACCGACTCCACCGACTGATGAATGTAGTCAATAAAGGTGCTAGCACCCTCGGTCGCCGTAAACCGGACGGTGGTGGCTACCGGGTAGGTTTCAAAATCAGAGCTGGCATGGGTGAGATCAACATGCACATCGTAGGTATCAACGCTGATAGTACGGGCGCGCAGGGCGGCTTCTTCTTGAGTCAAATTTTCGTTATTCACATCACTATAGTAAGCCCCTGTATGTACAAGGTCGAGCTGGGGAGTGATGGTGGGGTGGTGGAAGGTAGATTTTGCACGTTCGCTCAACATTGTGTATAGTAATA
>NZ_JBOEQD010000008.1:0-136599 GCF_050689125.1 Rothia sp. L_38
CTTATCTTTAGGTGATACCACCAGGTAGTAGAGCAAATACGATCAAAGCTATCAGCTTCTTAGAAGCTTATTCATTAGGGCAGGTGGAGCAGGCTCACAGCGAAGCTGCTGGCTCGGATGAAGTGAGCGGGTGCGACAGCATGCAAGAGCGAACGGAATCCGCCGCTAGACGGGGCGTGAGGGTCAGGCTTACCGCCTATTCCGCCCGCAGATTTATTTCCTCGCGCGCTCAGAATCTGCTGGGCTCCATCCAGTGTGAGCCTGCGAAACCCCTTATGAATAAGCCTCTTAAATACGCAAAGCCCCGGCCAGGGGCAACCTGGCCGGGGCACGGGCGTCCTTACTCTCTTACCTTAGAGAGTGGGCAGACTACTTTGCGAAGCGGGGGAAAGCACCCTTGCCTGCGTAAACAGCCTGATCGCCGAGCTCTTCCTCGATGCGCAGCAGCTGGTTGTACTTAGCAACGCGCTCGGAACGGGCGGGAGCACCGGTCTTGATCTGGCCGGCGTTGGTAGCAACAGCCAGGTCAGCGATGGTGACGTCCTCGGTCTCACCGGAACGGTGGGAAACCATGCAGCGGTACTCGTTGCGCTGAGCCATGCTCATAGCGTCGAAGGTCTCGGTCAGTGAACCAATCTGGTTTACCTTCACGAGCAGGGCGTTAGCAGCGCCACCCTCGATGCCCTGAGCCAGACGCTCGGGGTTGGTCACGAAGAGGTCGTCGCCAACAATCTGAACCTTGTCGCCAATTTCGGCGGTGAGGGTCTTGTAACCGTCCCAGTCGTTCTCGTCCAGGGGGTCCTCGATGGAAACGAGGGGGTACTTAGCAACCAGGTCAGCGTAGTAGGCAGACATTTCAGCTGCGGACTTCTTCTGGCCTTCGAAGTCGTAGGCACCGTCGTTGTAGAACTCGGAAGAAGCAACGTCCAGAGCCAGGGCGATTTCTTCACCGGGCTTGTAGCCGGCCTTCTCGATGGCCTCGATGATCAGGTCAAGAGCTGCAGCGTTGGAGTCGAGGTTGGGAGCGAAGCCACCCTCGTCGCCCAGACCGGTGGACAGACCACGGTCGTGCAGAACACCCTTGAGAGCGTGGTACACCTCAACACCAGCCTGCAGGGCAGCGGAGAAGGTGTCGAAGCCGATGGGGGCGATCATGAATTCCTGGATGTCAACGTTGGAGTCAGCGTGTGAGCCACCGTTGAGGATGTTCATCATGGGAACGGGCAGGACGTGAGCGTTGGGGCCGCCCAGGTACTTGTAGAGGGGCAGGTCTGAAGACTCAGCTGCTGCCTTAGCTACGGCCATGGAAACGCCGAGGATAGCGTTTGCGCCGAGCTTGCCCTTGTTGTTGGTGCCGTCCAGGGCGATCATGGCTGCATCAACAGCGCGCTGGTCGGTGGCGTCGATGCCGATAACCTCTTCAGCGATTTCTTCAATCACTGCAGAGACAGCGCCGAGGACGCCCTTGCCCAGGTAAACAGCCTTGTCGCCGTCGCGGCGCTCTACGGCCTCCCACTCACCGGTGGATGCGCCTGAGGGAACTGCTGCACGGCCAAAAGCGCCGTCTTCGAGCAGGACCTCTACCTCAACGGTGGGGTTGCCGCGTGAGTCAAGAATCTGACGAGCGTGAACTGCGGTAATCAAAGCCATGAAAATGCTCCTTGAAGGATAAGAAATGAAAATGGCTATATAGCGCTACAGCCGGTTGCTGATCGGGCATTTTAGCCCGTGCGCGTTTATGCCCCCAGTCTACCAAAAAACCCACATAAGCACACAGGAATTCAACATTTCCAACGGTTTTCTTCAGCACTTCTGAGGTTTTGTGGGATTCTGACCAACGGGTCACAACTACCTTATGGCGGTGCTGGTGGGGTGGCGGTGCTCTTCTGCCCGCCGGCCCTCTCATTCCTCGCCTGGCGGCTCGTCATGATTCACGCCAGCCCCGAGCCAGCGGGCTGCCAGAGCACCGCCACCCCACCGTGTCAGTCGCGTATTAGCCCTTGCACATAGGTCCGCAGGGCCCGTTCCGCATCGAGCCCGGCGGTGCGGGCTGAGGCTGCCAGCTCGTAGAGGTAGGCGCCCAGCTCCTGCTCGTTGGCGAAGGCTGGGAGCTGCCCACCCGCGTCCGCGCCTGTAAGGTCAGCCCCGGCAGTCTCGGCTCTCTCCGCGACCTTGGCGGCGAGGGCGAGCGCGGGCAGGGCCGGCGGGAGCCCGTCGAAGGGGCCGGTGCGTTCGGGTTTTTCGGCTTTTTTGAGCTGGTCCCAGGTGTCGTAGATGTCGGCGGCGCTGAGCTTTTCGCTGCCCTGGCCGGTGGCCGCGAAGACGTGGGGGTTGCGGCGCACCAGTTTGGCGGCGAGCTCGTTGATGACGTCCTGCATGGTGAAGCCGCCCTGCGCGGCGGGGGTTTCGGCGGCCATGGTGGCGTGGAAGATGACGTTGAGCAGCACATCCCCGAGTTCTTCGCGCAGCAGGGGCAGGTTGACTCCGCCGGGGGCTTCAACGGCTTCGGCGACCTCGTAGGTTTCTTCGATGAGGTAGTGCATGATGGACGCGTGGGTTTGGGCGGACGTCCAGGCGCAGCCATCGGGGCTGCGGAGGGTCTGCATGAGCCCCATCAGGTGCTCGAAGCTGCCCCCGAGGTCACCGGGTTCTGGTACGGGTGCGGGGTGCTCTTGTCTGGACCGGGTCATGCGCCGCACTGCTCTTCCTGGTCGGCACCTGCCTGGCCGGGCTCTTCGAGGGCCAGCTGCCCGTAGGCGCTCTGGATGCTGGTGAGCAGGGCCTGTTTTTCGTCGAAGGAGCAGAAGGCCCCGTTGATGGCGTTGTAGGTGACTTCAAAGAATTCGGGCAGGCCAAAGCCCTGGTGGGTGGCGAGTTCGGCGAATTCCCGGGTCATGCTGGTGGCGCTCATCAGGCGGTTATCGGGGTTGATGGTGACCGCGAACCCGGCCTGCAGGAGCAGGGCCGCCGGGTGCTCCTCGTGGCTGAGGGCCGGTTCGAAGGCCTTCTTCTGCCCCACGTTGCTGGCTTTTTCGGCGGCGTCGGTCTGCAGATTGGAGCAGGGGCAGGTTTCAAGCACGATACGGCGGTTTTTGACGGCTTCGGCGACCTCGCCCAGTTGCAGGACGGTCTGGCTGGGGTCTGCCCCGGGCATGAGGGAGCCGTCGGGGTCAATCTCTGCCAGGGTGCGGGCGGTAATGTCTTCTGTGATACGGACGCCGTGGCCCAGACGCAGGGCACGACCGGTGACCAGGGCCTCGCGGATAGAGGCCAGGCCGAAGGCTTCACCGGCGTGCAGGGTGACGGGCAGGAAATGCTCGGCGGCAAGGTTCAGGGCTTCTGCATGGGATGAGGTAGGATGGCCGTCCTCAGGCCCGGCCAGGTCGAAGCCCACCACGCCCAGGGCCCGGTAGGCTAGGGCGGTTTTGACGACCTCTAGGGACTTGTTCTGGTGGCGCATGGCGCACAGAATCTGGTTGACCAGTATGCGTCCGCCTGCCTGAGCCACCTGTTCCATGCCGTCCATGAGCCCGTCGGCTACCGCTTCAACAGCCTGGGCCATGGTGAGCCCGCCGCGCTGGTGCAGCTCGGGAGCCCATCGCACCTCACCGTAGATGACGCCGTCGGCAGCCAGGGTCAGCACATGCTCGCGGGCGACTCGTCGCAGGTTTTCTTCGGTCTGCATGACGGCCACCGTGTGCTCAAAGGTTTCGAGGTAGCGGGCCAGGGAGCGGGAGTCCGCTGCCTGTTTGAACCACTCCCCCAGTTCCTGCGGGTCGGTTGTGGGCAGGGTGTGCCCTACCCGATCGGCTAGCTCGATGAGGGTCTCGGGCAGCAGGCCACCGTCGAGGTGGTCGTGCAGGCAGACTTTGGGCAGCTTTTGGAGCCAGGTCAGGGTGGGCGCGGGAGCGGTCATACGGGGAAAGCTCTTTCGGTAATGGCCCGCCCCGAAAAGGCCGGGGCTCTTTCGGGGCGGGGAGATAGAGAATGTGGGTGCTGGCCTAGAAGGTCCAGGAGGCCAGAGCCTCATTCATGTGGGCCGGGATGTTCTCACCTGTGCGGGGGAACATGCGCAGCTCTTCTACGTACTGCTGGGCAGGCAGGTGCTCAGGGTAGCGCACAAAGGCCTCTTCATCGGCGTAGTCGAAGGTGGCTTCGACGGGGGTGCCGGGGGTGAAGCGGATGTTGATGGCCAGGGGCGAGCCGTGGCCTTCCTTGTAGGAATCGGCCTTGAGCTGCAGAATCGCTAGGGTTTCTTCGGGGATCAGGTCGAAGGTGCGTACCTGTTCCCAGAAGCCGTTGCGGCGCACATGGGTCAGGGCGTCGTAGTAGGAGCCCAGGGTTCGAACGCGAATCAGCACGGTGGAGACATCGCGGGCGGTGCCAGTAGCACCAAAGAGGGCTTCGTAGGCCGGGGCAAAGCGGGAGACGACCTCGGCCTCGGTGAGCACCAGATTGCCGCTGGCTTTCTTGGTGGCAGAAGGCTTGGGTTGGCTGTGCTCGGCGTAGGAGGGGGCGATGTCCACGCTGGTGCTGGTCATGGGGGCATCCAGGGTCGGTGCGGACGCGGGCAGGCTGCTGGCCTGGGCCGGGGCAACGGACGCCTGGGGCTGGTCTTCGGTCTCGAATTCGCTGTCATCCAGGTGGGCAGGGAGCTGGTGGGGCTCCTGCTCTTCCTGCCCGGTAACTGCCTCGGCGGAGCTATCGGTCGCAGCCTCGGCTGAGGTTTCAGCGGGAGCTTCAGCGTCAGCTTCTGAGCGGACGCGGGCAGTAGCCGGGTAGTTTGAGGCAGCTGCGGCGGACACAGCGCCCTGCTGGCTAGTGGAATCTGCTGCAGGAGCTACATCGGCAGGGCTCTCCTCGGCTGCAACTTCTTCAGTAGCAACTGCCTCAGCAGTGCTTGCTGCTGCCGCAGAGGTCTCTTCCACGGTTTCTTCCTTCGCAGGCTCTACAGTCACTTCCTCAGCGGTATCTGAGACTTCATCAGCAGAACTTTCTGCCTTCGCTGCTTCGGCCTGACCAGCTTGCTCCTGTGCGACTTTCTCCTGAGCCAGACGAGCCGAGATACGGCTCATGCGGTCCTCAGCCTGGGCAGCGGTCTCACCCTGAGTCGTACCTGCCGGTGCGACAGCTGAGGCGGGGGCGGCGTCCTTCCCCTGCTCAGCCTCGCCAGCATGCTGAGCCTGGGCAGCGCCCATATCCAGGGCATAGTTGAGGTTGTGGGTCTTGCTGGTGGCAGTGTTCATGAACGAAGCGTGCACGGCCGCCTCGCTACCGATGGCGGGGTTCACCACAACCAGGGCCCGGTTCCAGGCACCGCGCTCGCTCTTTTCTTCCTCAACGTAGAGGTCAGCTACGGCCTGGAACCACTCGCTACCGGGTGTGACCAGACCAGATTCGACTTCCTGGCCACGCTGGTAGAGGGTGTACTTCATGTCGTTGGCGTTCTGGGTCAGGTTCAGGGTCACCTGGCCCTCTGCCTTGGCGCGCATGAGCTTGACAACGGCCTTGAGACCCTCGCCTGCGCCCAACCCGGTGGGGGCAAACTGGCCACTGGCAGGAGCGGCTATTTCAGCAGTCTGAGTGGCAGCGGTCTGCTCGGCATCAAGGCTGGTTGCCAGGACGTCCCGCTGAGCGGAGCTCTCCACAGGGGCAGGTGCCTGAGTTTTTTTGCGGCTAAATAGGCCCACGGTTCTTCTCTTTTCTTGCAGGGTCGAGGGGAGGTTTTAAGCGTTGATTCTATCCAGAATCAGGTCGGTGGGGGTGTAATCGCCTCCGATAGTCCAGGCGTCCTTGAGGGATTCCAGGGCTCGTTCAAAGCGTTCAGGGGTGTCGGTCATCAGGGTCATGAGGGGCTGACCTGCGGTGACGGTATCGCCGGGCTTGGCATGCAGGTTAATGCCCGCAGCCAGCTGTACATCGTCTTCTTTTCGGGCTCGTCCTGCGCCCAAACGCCAGGACGCCACGCCCACCGCCAGAGCGTCCAGGCGAGTCAGGGTACCGCTGGCATCAGCGTAGACGGTGTGGGTCTCGCGGGCCTCGGGCAGGGCTGCATCGGGGTCACCGCCCTGGGCGGAAATCATCTCGCGCCACTTATCCATAGCGCGACCGTCCGCAAGGGCTTCGGCCGGATCGGCGTCGATACCGGAGTTTTTGAGCATGACGCGGGCCAACTCGACGGTCAGTTCGACGATATCAGCGGGCCCACCACCGGCGAGCACTTCAACGGATTCAGCTACTTCATTGGCGTTGCCAACGGCCAGACCCAGCGGAGTATCCATGTTGGTCAGCAGGGCACTAGTTTTAACACCGGCCCCCTGACCCAGCTCAACCATGACCTCTGCCAGCTCTCGGGCGCGGACAGCGTCCTTCATAAAGGCACCGGAACCGACCTTGACATCCAGCACCAGGGAATCGGTGCCCTCGGCAATTTTCTTGCTCATGATGGAAGAGGCAATGAGCGGAATAGCCTCGACAGTGGAGGTGGTGTCGCGCAGAGCATAAAGCTTCTTATCTGCGGGGGCGAGGCCGGTGCCCGCCGCCGAAATAACAGCACCCACGGTGCCGAGAATATCGAGGGTCTTTTCGTTGGAGATGTTGGCCTGCCAGCCGGGGATAGCTTCGAGCTTATCGAGGGTACCGCCGGTATGCCCCAGGCCGCGGCCGGAAAGCTGGGGTACAGCCACGTTGTAGACGGCAACCAGCGGGGCCAGGGGCAGGGTGATTTTATCGCCCACGCCACCGGTGGAGTGCTTGTCTGCGGTAGCGAGTTTTTTGCCGGGGCCGATGATGGAGGAGAAGTCCATGCGTTCGCCGGAGCGAATCATGGCGTCAGTCCAGCGGGCAATTTCGTCGTGATTCATGCCGTTGAGGAAGATAGCCATGGCCAGGGCGCTCATCTGTTCATCGGCTACGACGCCGCGGGTGTAGGCGTCGATGACCCAGTCGACCTGCTCGTTGGTGAGGGTTCCGTGGTCGCGTTTGGTGCGGATAATGTCTACGGCGTCGAAAGCTTCGGTGCTCAAGCGCTCACCTTCCCGGCAGGGTGCAGCTTCGCTCCCCTGCCCTGTGTTCTTGTATTCTTGTGTTCTTTGGTCTTATCTTCCAGTATGCCAGTTCGCGCCGGGGCGTGGCCGTTGCAAAGCGGTCAGTGAACGGGAAAGATGAGGACGCTAGTGGGCAGCTAGGCGGTCGGGGCCGAAGGCGTCGGGTAGCATCTGCTCAATGGTGAGCACTCCGCTGGTGGAGCGCAGGAGCATTCCGGGGGTGCTGTGTTCGTAGAGCAGTTGACGGCAGCGGCCACAGGGCATAAGCGCGTTGCCGTCCTTATCGACGCAGGCAAATGCGGCAAGCTTGCCGCCGCCGGTGCGGAAGAGCTCGGAAATCAGGGAGCATTCGGCGCAGAGGGTAATTCCGTAGGAGGCGTTTTCGATGTTAGCGCCGGTAATCAGGCGCCCGTCGGTGGTCAGGGCTGCGGCCCCCACCGCGAAGTTGGAATAAGGCGAGTAGGAGTTCGCCAGGGCTGCGGTGGCGGCAGCGGTGAGCTGGTCCCAGTCAATGGTGTGTGGAGTCATTGGTATCTTTCCTCGTATATGTTGTGCAAGGACGGGGTGGAGGTGGACGCCCCAGCAGCCGAAATTTAAGAACGTTAAGACAGCAGTGGCCGCTACCCTACATGAAGATAACGGCCACATGGCTCAGGTGAGATGGAGCTCAAGCGCCGGTAGGGTATGCCGCCTGCCAGCGCGTGGATCGGGCCTGGCGATGAATTTCGACGAGCGCCCCGCGCGAGGAGAAAGAATGGTTGCGCGGCGGCGGCATACCCGAATGGCGCTACTTACTTCCCTGCGTCCGTCCGGACCTACTCCTTGATGTATGGCTTGCCCACTGCGGCGGGGCCGCGGGAGCGCCCGACCAGACCGGCTACCGCGAAGATGGTGACCAGGTAGGGCAGCATGGCAAGCAGTTCGGTGGGCACGCTGGTGCCCAGGATGGAGAGAACGAACTGCAGGTTGAGGGAGAAGCCGAAGAGGAGGGCGGCGGAGAGGGCTCCGATGGGGGTCCAGCGGCCGAAGATGAGGGCGGCGAGGGCGATGTAGCCTTGGCCTGCGGTCATGTCGGAGTTGAAGGAGGATACGGAGACCAGGGTGAAGAAGGCGCCGCCCATACCGGCTACGGCACCGGCCAGCAGCACGTTGGTGGCGCGCAGGCGGTTGACGTTGACGCCCAGGGTGTCGGCGGCCTTGGGGTGTTCGCCGACGGCGCGGGTGCGTAGGCCCCAGCGGGTCTTGTTGAGGGCGAACCAGATGACGGCTACCACGATGTACATGAGGTAAACCAGTACGTTCTGGTTGAAGAGGACGGGGCCCAGAACAGGGATCTCGGAGAGGCCGGGGATGGCGAAGGCCGGCAGCTTGGGAGCGGAGTTGAGGGTGGACGCGTTGGGCTCAAGAACACGTGCGAAGAGGAAGCCGGTGAGGCCTGAGACCAGGACGTTGACCACCACACCCACGATAACCTGGTCGACCAGGTACTTGATGGAGAAGAGGGCCAGCAGGGCTGAGACCAGCATGCCGCCGATCATGGCTGCAAGAAGGCCTGCCCAGGCGTTCTTGGTGATAGAACCCACCAGGACAGCGGAGAAGGCGCCCAGCAGAAGCTGGCCTTCGATGGCGATGTTGACGATACCGGAACGCTCACAGAGCAGACCACCCATGGAACCAAAGATCATGGGGATAGAGAGGGCCACTGCGCCAGTGAGCAGGGAAACCAGGGAGAGTGAGGCTCGTTCGGTGGACCCGATAGCCCAAACCACCAGGCCGCTGGCAAAGGCAATCCAGAAGAGGGGCGCTACCCAGCGGCCGATAGTTTTGCCGGCGTTGGTGGTGACCAGAGCATAGCCTGCTACAGCAAGCATGGCGATGGAGGCTACCCAGCCGTAGACCTGGGGGTTGATTTGGAGGGGTTCGGCGGAGAACCAGCTGACGCCGTCCGAGATGCCCAGGCTGATGGTGCTCATGGGGGCGCGCAGGGCAATGAGCAGGGTTCCGAGTACTGCAAGTACCCCGTAGATGATGGGGTTCTTCCAGTTTTTGACGACCAGCTTTTCATCTGAAGTGCTGGCAGTGGTTTCAGGAGTTGCGATGACGCTCATGGTTATGCCTCCACGGCCTTCTTCTTAGCTGACTTCTTTTTCTTGGGCTTGCCGGTGGGGTCAGGCAGGCGGAACAGGGATCGAACCAGCGGGGGTGCCGCGATGAAGAGAACGATCAGAGCCTGAAGAACCAGAACGATGTCGATGTCGGTTCCGGTTGAGATCTGCATGGAGACACCACCTGCACGGAAGGCACCGAAGAGGAGGGCCGCGAAGAAGGTGCCCCAGGGGGTGGAGCGTCCGAGCAGGGCTACGGTGATAGCGTCAAAGCCAAGTGAGCCTGCAACACCGGTGCTGAGAACCTTTTCGGTACCCGACACCTGGGCGGTACCGGCGAGGCCTGCGAGGGCGCCGGAGAGAGCCATCACGATGATGTACCCGGAGGCGACAGAGATACCTGCGGTGCGTGCAGCGTTAGGGTTTGCGCCGACCGCTCGGAGGCGGAAGCCGATAGTAGAGCGGTTCAGAAGCCAGCTCACAAAGATAACTGCTAGAACAGCAACGATAAAGCCCAGGTGCAGGCGGAAGGAGGGGCCAAGAATCAGAGGGAAAATCGCGTTAGCGCCGACCTGATCTGAGATGGGGTTTGCACTCCCTTCGCGCTGCAGCACGGGGGTTTTAAGCAGGTAGGTCAGGAGGTTAGCGGCGATGTAGTTCATCATGATGGACAGGATGACTTCGTGGGCGCCTGTCTTAGCCTTGAGAACGCCGATAATACCGCCCCAGATAGCACCACCGATCAGACCGCCGATGAGGACAAGGGGAATCATAAGGGGCAGGGGAAGCCCAGCGTTGAGGGCTACCCAGCCGGAGACGATAGCACCGAGGATAATCTGGCCCTGGGCACCGATGTTGAAGAGACCAGCTCGGAAGGAGATCGCGATAGCTAGACCCGCGAAAATGAGGGGGGTCGCCATGGTCAGAGTTTCGGTAATGGGTCGAACCTGCTGGGCAAAGGTTTTGCCGTTGGGGTTGTAGATAGACCCCTGGAGCAGGGCCATGTAGGCGTCGGTGGCTGCAGACCACCCGGCGCTGATGGCATCCATGGGTCGAGCAAAGAAGTAGCCTGCCGCTTTTTGGGTTGCCGGGTCGGTGAAAGCGATGAGAATGCCACCCACGATAAAGGCGGCTAGAGCTGCACCGATGGAGAGCCCAATATTACCGCCTGCGATACGAGCGAAGGTGGAGGGCTTTTCGGTGGCTACTAGCTGGGAGGGGACGTCCTGGGGCGGGGTTTTAACTGCCGTGTCGGCAGCGAGGGCAGGGTCTACCTGCGGGGCTGCGGGCTTATGCTCGCTCATTCTCTTCTCCTTCTGCCCAGGGGGTCTCGGGGGTGGGGGCCATGTGCTTGGCGTGGGAGGCGCTGGGGGCTTCTTCTTCGTGTTCTGCGGAAGCTGCGAGGGCTTCTTCATAGGTGGCTCCTGCCATCATCTGGCCAAGAACGGAGCGCGGGGTGCTGGGCGGGACGATTCCCATGAGCTCCCCATGGAAGAAGACGGCGATGCGGTCTGCTAGACCGTAAACTTCGTCGAGTTCGGTAGAGACGATGATGACGGGCACGCCCTTATCGCGTTCTTCGACGATGCGCTTGTGGATGAATTCGATAGAACCAACGTCGACGCCGCGGGTGGGCTGGGATGCGACGAAGAGCTCTAGGGGGCGGGAGAGCTCGCGGGCAACAACGATTTTCTGCTGGTTACCGCCGGAAAGGGTCGAGGCGGTGTGCTCCTTGGAGCCCATGCGGATGTCGAACTCAGCACCTGCCCGGTCGGCGTTTTCAGAGATCTTGGCACGGTTGAGGGTGCCTGCCGATGAGAAGTCTTTGGTGTCGAAGAGGTCGAGGATCAGGTTCTCTGAGATAGAGAAGGAGCCGACCAGGCCGTCCTTGCTACGGTCTTCGGGCACGAAACCGACCCCGGAGCGTAGCACCTGCTTAGTGGTTTTCCCTAGGAGCTCTGTTCCGTTGAGTTTCATTGACCCGGTGGCCTTGGGGTGCAGGCCGATGATAGATTCGGCCAGCTCGGTCTGGCCGTTGCCCTGCACACCGGCAACGGCGAGAATCTCGCCGCCGTGCACGGTAAAGCTGACGTCCTTGAGCAGGGGCACGCCGTTATCGGCTACTAGGGTGAGGTTTTCAACAGCAAAGGTCTGTTGGTTGGTCTGAGCCTGGGACTTTTCGACGGTTAGCTGAACGGCCTTACCCACCATGAGAGAGGCCAGTTCAGTGGTCGACATGGAGGGGTCAGCGTGGCCAACTACCTTGCCGCGGCGGATGACGGTGATGTCATCAGAAATTTCACGAACTTCGCGAAGCTTGTGGGAGATGAAGAGCAGGGACTTCCCGTCTTTGCGGAGCTGGTCCATGATGCCCAGTAGCTGGTCGGTTTCAGCGGGGGTGAGCACAGCGGTGGGCTCGTCCAGAATGAGCACTTCTGCGTCGCGCACCAGGGCTTTAATAATTTCAACACGCTGCTGCACGCCAACGGGTAGGTTTTCGACGATGGCGTCGGGATCGACCGCAAAGCCGTAGCGGTCTGAGATTTCGCGAATCTTACGGCGGGTGGTCTCAAGGTCGAGGGTTCCGCCCTTGACTGATTCTGAGCCCAGGGCCACGTTCTCGGCAACGGTGAATACCGGAACCAGCATGAAGTGCTGGTGCACCATGCCTATACCTGCCGCCATAGCATCCGATGGGCCCGAAAAATCGACCGGCTGATCATCAATGAAGAGCTGACCTTCGGTGGGCTGGTAGAGACCGAAGATAACGTTCATGAGGGTGGACTTACCCGCGCCGTTTTCACCCAGCAGGCAGTGTACTGTGCCGGGGCGGACCACAAGGTCGATGCTGTCGTTCGCGGTAAAGTCACCGAAACGTTTGGTGACCTTGCGCAATTCGAGTTTCATGGGGTGGCTTTCTGTCTGAGAACCGGACGCACACTGCGGCCCCGGGGGCTGCAGAGTGAAGGAGTGCTTCTGCCTAGTTTAGCGGGTTAGCCCCTTACCCTAAAGACTGTTCACGGCTCAGGGCTATGGGCCAGAGGCTTTTACCAGACAAACGGCTCACTCCCCTCGAGTGCAAGGGGGTGAGCCGCTGTTAGGTGACTGAAAGGAGGCTTTCAGCGCCGGGAGAGACTACTTGGGTGAAGCCTCTGATTCGATGGTGATGGTGCCGGCGATGATGTCTTCCTTGATCTTATCGAGTTCAGCCTTGGTTTCGTCTGAGACTGCTGAGTCAAAGTTGTGGAAGGGTGCCAGGCCAACACCGTCATTCTCCAGGGTGCCGACGTAGGGTTCAGCGGTGAAGTTACCTTCGAAGTCAGACTTGATGGTTTCGGTAACAGCTGCGTCCATCTTCTTCATGATGGAGGTCAGGATAATGTCTGAGAAGTTGGGGTTGGTTTCAACGCCGTCTGAGTCAACCCAAACAACCGATGCGGGGTTTTCAGGGTTAGTGGCGTTGTACTCCTTGACAGCTTCGAGGGTACCGGAACCTACGGGGCCTGCAACGGGCAGGATGATGTCAGCGCCCTGATCCAAGAAGGTCTGGGTGTTGGTCTTGCCCTTAGCGGCGTCTTCGAAGTCACCGGTGAAGGTACCTGACTGGCTCTCTACATTCCAGCCCAGGAGTTCAACGTTGGCGTCCTTCTGCTCGTTATAGTAGGCAACGCCCTGAGCAAAGCCATCCATGAAGATGGTGACGGTGGGGTACTGGGCGCCACCGTAGGTTGCTACCTTACCGGTCTTGGTCTGAGCAGCTGCTAGGTAGCCTGCCTGGAAGGCAGCCTGGGCGGTATCGAAGATGATGGGACGAACATTGGGCAGGTCGATGGCGTTATCGTCAACGATTGCAAAGTGTGATTCAGGGTTTGCCTCTGCGACTTCCTTGGTGGTATCAGACAGAGCGAAGCCAACAGTAACAGTAATGTTGCAGCCCTGCTGGATCATACCGTTGACGTTAGGAGCGTAGTCGGTATCTGATGAAGACTGTGCTTCTGCCATGTCGATGCCAAGCTCAGATACGGCATCCTGCAGGCCCTTGTAGGAGTTCTGGTTGAAGGACTTATCCTGGAAGCCACCGAAGTCAGAAACGATGCAACCCTTGTAGTCGGCTGCTTCGCCGGAAGCTGACGATGATTCTTCGGGGGCAGCGCCGCAAGCTGACAGAAGCAGGGCTGAGATGCCCAGAATGGAACCGGTGGAAGCAACGTGCTTACGTGAGAAAGCCATGAAGGTCCTTTTCGTACGGCCCTGAAAGCGGGCGGCGCATAGTCTACGCCAACTGTGTGTGAGTGGTGCTTTCAGAGAAAATTTGCGTAACACAACACATCTTAGTGTGATTCAGCTTCCCATTCACCCCCTATTTACTTCAAAAAGCGTGAACCGCGCAACAGGCTCCTGCTGTTTAATCACACAGAATATGTATTTGAGCTAATCACAGAGGGCAGGAGGCCACCCCCGGGAGCGGGGCGGGCGTCCTGCCCTCTCAAAAAATTTTCTGAAAAAAGTTACCAGCCGGTAACTTCCCGGAGGTTAGCTGCGAGACAGCTCCGAGCGGATAGCCCGCAGCGCGGTCGCGGCCATAACCTGCACTCCGTACTCAATCGCGCGTTCGTCCGGCGCGTAGTCCCCCCGGTGCAGATCGTAGGTCACCCCACCGGGCACGCGGGTGCCCAGACGAATCAGGGCGCCGGGAACCTCCTGAAGCATCCAGGCGAAGTCTTCCCCACCCATGGACTGCTCCACCAGCACCACGGAGTCCTCCCCCAGTTCCGCGCGGGAGGCCGCTTCAATCATGGCTACCTCATCTTCGGTATTGACGGACGGCGGCACCCCCCGGTAGTGCTCAAGCTCAACCTCTACGTTGTAGGGGGCAGCAATCTGATCGACCACCTCATCGAGCATGGCACCAGCCTGCTTCCAGACGTCCGCATCCAGGCAGCGCATGGTACCCGCTAAGAAAGCGGTGGACGGAATAGCGTTGGGAGCTACCCCCGCCTCAATCTGTCCCCAGGCAACCAGCACGCCAGAGCGGACGTCCGTCTTGCGCGAGAGCACAGCAGGTACGTTAATCGCGATTTGGGAGAGGGCGTAAATGACGTCCTCGGTCAGGTGCGGGCGGGAGGTGTGGCCGCCGCGGCCCTTAAGAGTGATTTTGATGGTGTCGGAGGCACTAGTGATTGCACCGATGCGGGTACCGATTTTACCCACGTCAACCTTGGGTTCACAGTGCAGGGCGAAGGCGCGGGGCACGCCCTCGAGGATGCCCTGGGCAATGACGTCCACGGCCCCGCCGGGCAGCTGCTCCTCAGCGGGCTGGAAAATAATGCGCACGGTGCCGCCCAGGGGATGCTCCTGGTGAAGGCGGTGCAGGGCAATAGCCACCCCCAGCATGACGGTCTGGTGAATATCGTGACCGCAGGCGTGCATGACACCATCGACCTGCGAGGCGTAGGGCAGGTCGGTTTCCTCCTGGATCGGCAGGGCATCGATATCGGCGCGCAGGGCAGCGGCCATCGGGCCAGACCCCACGTCCACATAGCAGCCGGTACCCTTCAAATGCTTGGGCGCCAGCCCAGCCTCGGTGAGGGTACGGAAAATACGCTCGGTCGTCTTGTTCTCAAGGTACGACAGCTCAGGGTTCTGATGCACCTCGCGGCGAAAAGCAATCAGTTCCGGCACCAGGGTACGCAGACGCTGGGCAAACAAGGGTGAGCTCAGATCCAAGGAGCTTGCAGCAAAAGAATAGGACGACATGTATATAGAGTAGCCCCTCATACAAAAAGTCGCGCTCCACAGGGGATGTGGAGCGCGACTTTCTACCGACCTTTAGAGGGAGCGGGCCAGGATAGCCTGCTTGACCTCGGCAATCGCTTTGGTAATTTCAATACCGCGGGGGCAAGCCTCGGTGCAGTTGAAGGTGGTGCGGCAGCGCCAGACGCCTTCCTTATCGTTGAGAATCTCAAGACGCATGTCACCGGCGTCATCGCGAGAGTCGAAGATGAAGCGGTGGGCGTTGACGATAGCTGCGGGGCCGAAGTACTGGCCGTCGGTCCAAAAGACGGGGCAGGACGAGGTACACGCGGCGCAGAGGATGCACTTGGTGGTGTCGTCAAAGCGGGCGCGGTCCTCCTGGGACTGGTAGCGCTCGCGCTCCGGCTCGTGGGTGTCGTTGACCAGGAAGGGCATAATCTCACGGTAGGCCTGGAAGAAGGGTTCCATGTCTACGATGAGGTCCTTCTCGCAGGGCAGACCCTTGATGGGCTCAACGGTGATGGGCTTGGACAGGTCAAGATCCTTGAGCAGGGTCTTGCAGGCCAGGCGGTTACGGCCGTTGATGCGCATGGCGTCGGAGCCACAGATACCGTGGGCACAGGAGCGGCGGAAGGACAGCGAGCCGTCAATCTCCCACTTAATCTTGTGCAGGGCATCGAGCACACGGTCGGTGCCATACATAGTCAGCTTGAATTCGTCCCAGTGGGCTTCTGCTGACTCTTCAGGGTTGTAGCGGCGAACCTGCACAGTCACGTCGAAGGTGGGAATAGCGCCCGCTTCGCCTGACTCAGACTTCAGCTCAACCTTGGATTCGGGTTCACGTGCTTCAAAATCAGCCATTTTAGTACTTACGCTCCATCGGTTCGTAGCGGGTGAAGGTCACGGGCTTGGTGTCGAAGCGCAGGCCCTTGATGCCTTCCATCTCGGCGTTCTCATCGAGGTAGACCATTGAGTGCTTCATGAAGTTGGCGTCGTCGCGGTCGGGGTAGTCTTCGCGGAAGTGGCCGCCGCGGGACTCCTTGCGGTGCAGGGCAGCCACAGACATGACCTTGGCCAGTTCCAGCAGGAAGCCCAGTTCGACCGCTTCCAGCAGGTCGAGGTTGAAGCGCTTGCCCTTGTCCTGAATCTGGATGTTCTTGTAACGCTCTTCGAGCTCAACAATCTTGTTGACGGCGTTGTGGATGGTTGCCTCGGTGCGGAAGACCTGCATGTCGGCGTCCATGACGTCCTGCAGTTCCTTGCGCAGCTGGCCTACCTTTTCGGTGCCTTCGCCGTTGCGGATCTGGTTGAGCAGTTCCAGGGTGGCGTCTGCTGCGTCGTCGGGGACGGGCAGGAAGTCAGCTGAGGCTGCGTATTCTGCCGCGTAGATACCGGCACGCTTACCGAAGACGTTGATGTCGAGCAGGGAGTTGGTGCCCAGGCGGTTGGAGCCGTGGACCGATACGCAGGCAACCTCACCGGCAGCGTAGAGGCCGGGGATGATGTCCTCGGAGTTGGAGTGTACCTCTGCCTTGATGTTGGTGGGGATACCACCCATGGCGTAGTGGGCGGTGGGGAAAACCGGGACGGGCTCGGTGTAGGGTTCAACGCCCAGGTAGGTGCGAGCGAACTCGGTGATGTCGGGGAGCTTCTCGTCGATGTGGGAGGGCTCGAGGTGGGTGAGGTCCAGAAGGACGTAGTCCTTGTTGGGGCCACAGCCTCGGCCTTCACGAACCTCGTTCGCCATAGAACGGGCCACGATGTCGCGGGGAGCAAGGTCCTTAATGGTGGGAGCATAGCGCTCCATGAAGCGTTCACCGTCGGAGTTACGCAGAATACCGCCTTCACCGCGGGCAGCCTCAGAAACCAGGATGCCCAGGCCTGCAAGGCCGGTGGGGTGGAACTGCACGAACTCCATGTCTTCCAGCGGAATACCGTTGCGTAGGGCAATTGCCATGCCGTCACCGGTCAGGGTGTGGGCGTTAGAGGTGGTCTTGAAGATCTTGCCACAGCCGCCGGAGGCGAAGATAACGCTCTTGGCCTGGAAGACGTGGACGTCACCGGTAGCCAGATCGTAGGAGACAACACCTGCGGGGCGGCGGACGCCGTCCTCGTCCTCAACCATAACCAGGTCGAGCACGTAGTACTCGTTGTAGAACTCTACGTTGTGCTTGACGCAGTTCTGGTAGAGGGTCTGCAGAATCATGTGACCGGTGCGGTCTGCTGCGTAGCAGGCGCGGCGCACAGGAGCCTTACCGTGGTCGCGGGTGTGGCCACCGAAACGGCGCTGGTCAATACGGCCCTCGGGAGTGCGGTTAAAGGGAAGACCCATCTTCTCAAGATCGAGAACGGCATCGATGGCTTCTTTCGCCATAACCTCAGCTGAGTCCTGGTCTACCAGGTAGTCACCACCCTTGATGGTGTCAAAGGTATGCCACTCCCAGTTGTCCTCTTCAACGTTAGCCAGAGCCGCACACATGCCGCCCTGGGCGGCACCGGTGTGGGAGCGGGTGGGGTAGAGCTTGGTGAGCACAGCGGTGCGGACGCGCTGGCCAGCTTCGATAGCGGCTCGCATACCTGCGCCGCCTGCGCCGATGATAACGACGTCGTACTTATGTACCTGCATTGTGTGAATGCTTCTTTCTAAAATCTAGAGCGCCAATAGCTTACGGGGCGGTGCAGAAGGACGGCAGAAGGTCTGCGGCTGCACCGGCGGGGCAGGGGTCAAAGGTGAAGATGACCAGGGTGCCCAGAAGAATCACGAAAGCGGTGGCAAGGAAGAGGGCTACCTTCAGGGCGAAGCGCACGCCGTCCTTTTCTGCGTAATCGTCGATGATGACGCGAATGCCGTTAGCACCGTGCAGCATAGCCAGCCACAGGAGCAGAAGATCCCAGACCTGCCAGAAGGGGTTAGCCAGCTTACCGCCAACAAAACCGAAGTCGATGCGGTGTACGCCTTCGCCCATCATGAGGTTGACGAAGAGGTGACCGAAAATCAGAATGACCAGCAGAACACCGGAGACACGCATGTAAAGCCAGGCGAACATCTCGAAGTTGTTGCGCTTGGACGAGGCGCGGTTGTACTTGACACCCGATACGGTGTTGTCGCGGCTACGGGGAACCGAAATCTTGGTTTTCAGAGGAGTTGCCATGTCTTAGTGACCCCCAAAGACGAGCATGAAGTGACGGACGAGGAAGGGAACCATGACGACGGCCCAGAGCACCAGGACGCCCCAGAGCATAGCCTTCTGGTTCTTGGCGCCGTTCTTCCAGAAGTCCACCAGGATAATGCGGATACCGTTAAAGGCGTGGTAGACAATAGCTGCTACCAGAACAGCTTCGCCCAGACCCATGATGGGGTTCTTGTAGATGTGCATGACGGCGTTGTAGGCCTCGGGAGAGACGCGGACGACGGCGGTATCAAGCACGTGAACCAGCAAGAAGAAGAAAATGGCGATACCGGTAATGCGGTGGGCAACCCACGACCACATACCTTCACGGCCGCGGTACAGCGTGCCCTTGGATGTATTCGGCACTGAATAACCTCCTGTGTGATGCGAGACGACACACCGATAGGTTGAGCCCATCTGTGCGCCCACGCAACATACGTATTGTGTGTTCTACTCAACAGCAAGATTAGCAGGTTTTAGGGCCGCTTACTTACACCGTGTCACCATCTCTTACCCCCGTATTTCCGGGAAATAGGCAAGGTTTCAATGCCCTTAAGCCAGCTATCGGCGTTATTATGCGGAAGCCGCCGTGAGGTTTTCCGTCAAAAGTGACCGGCGCCGTACAGTTTAAGGAAAAGATTTCATCATTATGACTTCAATTCTGGGTACACTGTAGAAACAATGAGAACACCACTTGAACGGTTCTACCCCCTCATTCCGGCCGGCGGCGTAGGGTCCCGCCTATGGCCCCTCTCTCGCGCCGTAGAACCTAAATTTCTGCTTGACCTGACCGGGACAGGTTCTTCCCTCCTCCGTGCTACCTACGATCGCTTGGTTGACCTCGCGGCTGATGGCGTCCTTGTCGTCACCGGCCAGGCCCACGCCAATGCCGTCACCCAGCAGCTCTCAGAGCTGCGCGGGTCCGATCTGGTACTCGAACCCTCACCTCGCGACTCCGCAGCAGCCATTGGCCTTGCCTGCGCTATTCTGCACGAGCGTGACCCCGAGGCCATCATTGGCTCCTTCGCCGCTGACCACATCATCAGCCCGGTCGAAGAATTCCAGGCCGTAGTACGCGAGGCCGTACACGCCGCGGCCTCCGGCAAGATCGTCACCATCGGCATCGAGCCCACCGAACCTTCCACCGCCTTCGGCTACATCAAGGCCACCCAGAACCTGGGGCTGGAAGACGCCCCCAGCGTCCTTGCCGTTGAACAGTTCGTCGAAAAGCCCAACGAGCCCACCGCAACCGAGTACGTAGCCAGCGGCGACTACACCTGGAACGCCGGCATGTTCGTGGCCCCTGCAGCCCTCATGCTGCAGCACCTCGAAGCCAACGAGCCGGAACTCTACGCCGGCATCATGGAAATCGCCCGCGCCTGGGACACCCCCGCACGTGAAGCCTGCATGAACCGCCTCTGGGACACCCTACCCAAGACCGCCATCGACTATGCAGTAGCTGAGCCTGCCGCAGCAGCCGGTGACGTAGCCATGGTTCCCGGTCGTTTCAGCTGGGACGACGTAGGCGACTTTGACGCCGTAGCCCGCCTCAACATCGAAAAGAGCGGTGACGACCTCTTCGTACTGGGCGACAAGTCCAGCGTCATCAGCGAAGAATCCACCGGTATCGTCGTCAACAACACCGGCCGTAAGATTTCGGTCATCGGTATCGAAGATGTTGTTATCGTTGACACCGCAGATGCCCTGCTTGTCACCGTGCGCGACGACGCCCAGAGCGTGAAAAACACCGTCAACACCCTGAAAGAACTGGGCCAGGACAACCTGCTCTAGCCCATCAGAGTTACACAAAGGCCCGCACCGTTTTCCCGGTGCGGGCCTTTTTGACACTCACGTTATGCAAATGATTCTCATTTAGTTTAGACTGGTGGGCATGCACAACACCTCTCGTCCTCTTTTCACCCTCATCAGCGCCACCCTCGCCCTTGCCCTTGCAGGCTGCGGGGCAGCGTCCGCCCCCTCCGCCACCTCAAGCAGCGACCAGGCCAGCGCCACCGCAACCGCAGAACGCGCAGCCATCACCGAAGCCTCCACCCCCTCAGCCCGTATCGCCCTCACCTACGACGGCGGAATCATGATAGTGGACGGCAAAACCTTCGAAGTCATCGAAACCATCGAAAAAGAAGGCTTCCTACGCTTGCAGCCCGCTGGCGACAACCGTCACCTGGTGGTAGCAGACGGCTCCTCCTACACCATGCTCGACATGGGCGCCTGGACCCAGGCCCACGGCGACCACGACCACTACTACACCACCACCCCCACCCTCACCTCCCTGTCCTTCGCAGCGGACGGCACCGGCCACGTCATCACCGACTACGGCCGCTCAGCCATGTTCGCCGACAACACCGGCACCATCGAGGTCTACTCCCCCGCCGACCTGACAGGTGCTGACCAGTACACCGCCACCAGCGTCAGCACTGAAACCATTACCCTGCCCGATGCCCACCACGGCCTGGCCATCCCCCTCGAGAACAACCAGTACCTGGTTTCGGTAGGCACCGAGGACGCCCGCACCGGCGCAGCCGTCATCAACGCAGACGGCTCGGTTGTCACCGAAAACCTCGACTGCCCCGGCATCCACGGCGAAGCGATCGCCGCTAACGACACCTTCACCGTCGGCTGCCAGGACGGCGCCCTCATCTACGCAAACGGCACTTTCACCAAGGTCACCAACCCCGAAGACCCCTACTCCCGTTCCGGCAACCAGGCCGGCTCAGCTGATTCAGCTATCGTGCTTGCCGACTACAAAACCGACCAGGACGCCGAGCTCGAACGCCCCGAACAGTTCGCCCTGATCAACACCATCACCAAGGAACGCGCTAAGATTGCCCTACCCGAAGGCGTCTCCTACACCTTCCGTTCACTGGCCCGCGGCCCCGAAGGCTCCCACCTGCTGCTGACAACCGACGGTAAGTTGCGCTTCTGGGCTGAGGACGGCACCGAGCTGGGCTCCGTTGACATCATGGATTCCTGGACCGAGTCCGAGGTTTGGCAGGACCCCCGCCCCGCCATCTGGGTAGACGGTGAAACCGCCTACGTCACCGACCCCGCCACCAAGAAGCTGCACGTTGTTTCTCTGGCGAAGATTGCGGACGGCACCGCCGAGGTATTTGCCAGCATCGACCTGCCCGAGGTACCCAACGAGATTAACGGTATCTCCCGCACCGCTGAACTGGTCACCACCACCGAAGTGGACTCTGACCACTAGCGTTTTATCGATAAAGCTTATTCATAAGCGGTTCCGCAGGCTCGCGCTGGATGGAGCCCAGCAGATTCCGAGCGCGCGAGGAAATAAATCTGCGGGCGGAATAGGCGCAAGCCTGACCCTCACGCCCCGCCTAACGGCGGATTCCGTTCGCTCTTGCGTGCTCGCGCGCTCGCACCCGCTCACTTCATCGAGCCAGCAGCTTCGCTGCGAGCCTGCTCCACCGACCTTTATGAATAAGCTTCTATTGTTTAAAGGCGCACTGTCCCCAGCTGCTGCCAGCTGCCTGCGCTGAATCGGTAGACCGTCAGCCGGTTCACGGTGAAATGGGCAAGAGCGGGTGGTAGGGTCGCAAAATAGCGTAAGGACGCCCCAAGGGAGTAAACAAACCAAAGACGCTCACAGAGGAAGAGAAGCTACGCCGTAGGATTGAGCAACTAGAGGCAGAAAACATCTGCCTAAAAAATTGCGGGACTTGAGGAACCAACGGCAAGGCTAAAGGCCAAAATCATCGCCGTCCTCAAGTCAGAACACCACCTGAGTAATTTACTTCAAGCAGCAGGTTTGGCCTGATCAACATACTTCTACCACCAGTTACGGCTAAATCATCCTGATGTGCATACTCAGCTGAAGAAAGCCATTATAGCTATCTTTAAGAAAACGAAACGGCGGTATAGTTACCGCCGTGTCCTTGCCGAACTATGCCACCTAGGGTGGAAAGTCAATCACAAGCTCGTCTACAATCTCATGGACCAGATAGGGCTGAAGTACAAGGTCAGGGCAGGTAAAAAGTACAGCTCTTATCAGGGGCAGGTTAGTTGTATCGCTGAAAATCTTTTGAACCGTAACTTCACTCCCAAGGAGCCTAATGCTGTGTGGGTCAGTGATGCCACTGAGTTTTGAGTCTGCGGTACCAAGGTTTATTGGCACCCCTTATGGATTTGCATGATTGTAGTATTCTGGCGCACGAGTTATCGACTTCGCCGTCGACAAAGTTCACATCTGCTTCGTTGAAGGAGGCTTTGATGTGGCATGAACCTGGTATGGGGTTGGTGGTTCGTACTGATCGGGTTTCCAGTATCAGCATTCTAGCTGGCGGAAACTGATTAAGTCGGTCGGTGGTGTTCAGTCCATGTCACGCAAGGGTAATTGCTATGACAATGCTGTGATGGAGAACTTTTTGGGCATTTGAAGGCTGAGATGTATTACGGGGGGCGTTTTGCGAGTGTTGAGGAGTTCTTCACGGCTGTTGATGAGTATGTTTTTTGGGTGTAACAATAATCGTTTTCAGGAGCGGCTGAAGGGCCTGGACTCCGGTGAGGTATCGGAGTAAGCCTTTGGGGTCCTGGTTGTCTAGAATTTAACTCAGCCCAATTTTCGGAGGCTAGTTCAGAAGACAAAATCTCTAGACCTTGAACTTAAGTACAACAATAGGTAATCCACTTCTGAACTTTTGTATATACCCTTACGTGAGCCTAATACTCCACAATAGATAGCAGGACAACAGTCTAACTCAACTCACAACACTAAGGACTCCGAGCCATGAAGAACATCAGCAAAGCACTGGCAATTATCTCCATCGCCGTTGCTCTCACCCTCAGTTTTTCACCTGCGCGGGCTGCTTCTTTGCCGTGGGATATTGATGCTCATATCTCATCTACTTCAGCAGCTAGCGCATCCCCTACCTTCTTCGGCTGGCTTTGCAGAACAGGGATATGTGACTAACACTCATATGCTTCGGGGCATCACAAAGGGTTTGGTAGCATAAACCTATGACGACAAGCCCCCATAGTGCTTCCAGCAAGAAGTGGTTTCCCCTTGGACCGTTCATGAGAGCACTGTTTATCTGCCTGGTATGTATCTTTATTGCGGTCGATTTATCTTTGGGGGTCTACGAAAATACACATACCCAGAATCGTGTATGGGCTGTTGCGATTGCCTATCTACCCGTTTTTATGATGGGCTTTGGGCTCATGCCCGGAATTTATGGCTGGTATTTTTCTCTTGCCAACATCACGGTGCTTTATAACGATTCCAGTTTCGTCTGGGCTGGGTTCTCATCGGCGTCAATTCTGGTGCCTGTGTATTGCGCTTACCTGGCTACAAAACGTCAGGTCGTGGCATTCGGTATTGTCCTGTGTGTTTTTGTTGTGTATCCGGGTTGGGTTTCAAATACATTGGTTGCTCAGTTCATAACAACGTCATTAGCAGTTTTTTCATACATCACAGGTCTAGTACTCAGAAGGTTCCGGCTTCAGCGGGAAAAAGACCAGCAAAAGATTATCTCTATTCAGGAAGCCCAGCTCCAGGCACGTAATGAGGAACGCACCCGCCTTGCCTACGAGTTACACGATATCGTTGCCCATGAAGTCACCATCATCGCTATGCAGGCTCGGCGTGCACAGTTTACAGAGGATCCAAAGAGCACAGCCGCTATTCTGACTGGGATTGGGGACTCTGCGAGCCAGGCGCTCGAGGATCTTCGCAAGCTGGTGACTGTCCTTAAAGCCGAGAAAAATGACTCGCTGAACGGCGAGCTACCCAGTGCTCCCCAGTCGGAAGAGAATTTGCTGCTGGGCGACACCTCTCTTTCAGGGGAAACCACATCGTCTCTAGCCCTGACTCACGATTTACATAAAATATCTGATGCCCTAGAAAATGCAGGCTTTACTGTTACGCTGACCGTTGATGGGGATGTAAGCCTTATTCCTTTGGCATCTCGCCAGGCGCTAAGACGTACAGCTCGCGAGATAGGGACCAACATTCTCAAGCATGGCTCCCCTGAGGGACCTGTAAAAATAGACCTCACAGTGGATCAGCGTAACGTCACGCTATCCTCAGAGAACGTCATCTCTCATAACAAACCCGTTTCTTCATCTTTGACCGGGTTAGAATCAATGAAGGCTAGGTTTCATGATTTGGGTGGAACATCGTCTTATCAAAATGACCACGGTGTGTGGAAGATTCAGGTGAGCCTTCCCCTGCCTAAAACAGTGACCAAAGCTTTTTAAGCTGCCGCTCTAGCTTGTACAGACAGTGAAGGAACCATTCATGGTTAAAGTCCTCCTCGTAGATGATGAATCCCTTATTCGTAATATTTTGAAGGATTATCTTTCCTCCGATGAAAGTCTGGAAGTGGTGGGGGAAGCTTCAAATGGCAAGCTGGCAATTTCACAGGCAAGGGCCCTACAGCCAGATGTAATTTTGATGGATATGCAGATGCCTCTGATGGACGGTGTCGAGGCAACCCAGTATATTCATCATTCTTTCCCCGACATAAGAATATTGGGGCTGAGCACCTTTGCGACTGATCGCTATGTTGTTGAACTCTTGCGGGCAGGTGCCTCGGGGTACTTGGTAAAGGACTCCCGCCCCGAAGAGGTCACCAGCGCAATCCACACCGTCCATGACGGAGGATCAGTACTGTCCCCCGAGGTTACCCGCTATGTGGTGCAAGGGCTTGAGCAGTCAGTTCCTGCCGAAATTTCTCCCGACGAAGAACTCATGTCAGTTCTTACCGCGAAAGAAATAGAAGTCATTGAGCTTCTCGCGCGCGGTCTAAATAATAAAGAGATGGCCGCAGAACTTTTCGTTACTGAATCCACAATTAAAGCGCGTTTTGTGAAAATTATGGAAAAAATGCAGGTGCGCGATAGGGTTCAGATTCTAGTTAAAGCTATTGAATACAATCTAATCAACCTAAAAACCTGGTAAACCCCATAGCTTTGCTATTTTTAGCCGAGATCGATTCCTAGCACAGCCCCGATAGGGTAGACGAGCCCAGCAAAGGCTGGGGCAAGATCTTCCAAGCTAAGGCTGTCGATGCGGTGTATATCTAGCAAAGCGTCAACACCCCAACCCATCACGCTGTACTGCGCTAAGAATCTCGCTAAATCATCGGGTGCCAGATGCGAGCGGCTAAGATTACTGAACGCAAATTTTTTGACCTGCTCAAATTCCGTCTCGCTATAAGTTTCAGGAATATTGACGATAGCTTGCGCCACGCTCCCTAGAATTTCTAATGTCTCTTTGCTTTCACCGTTGTCTCCGCTGAAGCTCCAAATGATGTGTGGTTTGCCTTCAATCAATGCGCGCATCGGCTGAAGGTTAATCCCGGCAGGTAGCCATGATGCTACGAGAGGATTCGCTGGGTTCATAAGCAAACACATGGCCACAAAGGTTTCAAGGCTCCCCGCCTTGGTTGCTGGCTCCGGGCCTGTGATAATGATGTGCTCTGTTGAGCCCTGCTGGTAGCGCTGGAGGTTAGCGGTCACTTCCACTGCCTGAAATGCAGAGGGTGCAGCAGGCTCGGGAAAGCTCTGGACCACAGTTTCAGGAGCAACAATAGCCACTGTAGTTTGAGCACTGGAAGTCTCAGCCTTTTCATCAAGAGCTTGCATAAAGTACTGCACCCAAGCCTGTGCATTTGCTGGGCTGAGCACAAAGGACGCTGACCCCGCCTGCTGATCGTTGTCCTGTTTAGTCAGTAGCGGCTGGTTACCAACACTTTGGTTGGTCTGCTCTGTCACGGCTGTCACGGTTTCTGCATAGTTTTTGCTAACGGCAGCAGGCCAGCCGATAGTTATAAAAGTATGCTCTGACCTGTGATCGATAGTAGCAACGAGAGTGTAATTATTTGGGGTAAACATAGTGGTGTTCCTCTTAGAGATTAGTGCCAATTACTAAGGACGCGAAGGCCTGGTTTTCAAGGGTAACGGCAGCCTCGTTGGCTAGCTGTCGTACAGCGTCCAGCTGTTCTTCTATGCCACGGAGGCGGTCTGTCAAGGCAGGGATGTAGTGGGGGTCTCGTCGAATAACAGCATCACGAGCCATCACGCGCGAGGCCTTCTGATCGTTAGAAGTGTTGCTTTCCAGTCGAAGTATTGCCCGCTGGACAGCAAGTTTCATAGCACTATCCGGGGCTGTTTTGACTGAACTAAACCGATCGGCAGGGTCAAGCGGGATGTTGGTATCATCAACCAGAACAAACAGGTCATCGTAAGGGATATCAGCAACCCCAAAGATACCTGCGCTGGCATCCAAGGCTCGCACACCCGACAGGGTTTCTGCCACCAGCAAGGTACCTAGCAAGAGGGAGCTGATTGTGTCTGTATCGACAGTGCGGGTCACTAAAATCCTTCGTGAACCCCACTCTACAGGCTGCTCCAAATAGTTGGTGACACTCTGTTGAATAGACTGCCCAGCACCTTTTCGCTGACTTATTTTTACCAAAGAACCACTGTTTTCTGGGCGAGCCAACCCTAGGTTACCTAAAGCGCTTTCAACATAGCTGAATACTTGTTCAGCAGGCAGGGGACTAAGAATAACTAGAGCAGATTCATGCAGCTGGTAATAACGCTGATGGATGTCGATGAGGACGGTCGTGGTGGCTCGGTCTCGGAGATCCAGGTCGCCGCTACCATCATGCCCGTTGGCATAATCGGACCAGAACTGTCCGGTAAGGTGCGGCCAGGGGAGGACTCCGCCGGGTGCTTTAGCTAACCTGTTAGAACGTTCGGTGGCTACCGCTTGAATCTGGTCGTCAAGCTGATGGAGCTTGAATGCAGGGAAAAATACCTGTTCCAGGAGTCGTTGTAGCGAGGTTTCCAGGTAAAACGGGCTACCTGTCTCGTAGAACTCAGTGTAGTCCATATGCGTATTACCACCGAGAATACCTCCCTCACCTGAAATAGCGGCCGCTCTCTGAACGGCGGTTGAACCATGAGAATCCTGATAAATCATATGTTCAATGAGGTGGAAGAACCCTTCTTGACCAGGTTCCTCATCCCGCATACCAGCAGGTACTGCCAAACTGATGGAAAAGTTAGCTGCTTTTTGATCGTGGATAGCGATAACGCGTAATCCTTCGATTGTAAGCTCTTCGCACCCGTGGCTATCCAGGGATGTACGGCTAAAACTCATAAGAAGTTACCTTCCTTTCGTACCTATCGATCAAGGTAGTTAGTGGCCAAGTCGATGAGAAGCTGGGCGGCTTGAAGATTTGCCCCCGCATAATGGTGCCAGTCATAAGCATGATGAATGAGACGGAAGGCGATAGCCGAATTTAAATTATTTTCCGAAAAGTCCCCATACCCAGTAAGAAATCCTTGCTGAAGATCGGTTAGTTTCAGTCGTAGGTTGGGGTAGAAAGCGTATAGTTCAGCGAACTCCCCTAGAACCCACCCAATGTCATATTCTGGCAAGGCGTAACCAACATCTTCACCGGTTAGTAGGACTCCGGTGACCTGGTCAGCAGAAATAAGCCAGTTAATAAAGCCGGCATTTCCGTGGGAGACTGCTAGGTTTCCCCCCCTTGTGACGGCTTCAATCCACTGCCTCAGCTTTTCAAAATGTTCGGCAGCTAGAACTTTTGTGAGATATTCCCAGCCTTCTTCATCCAACCAGTGGTACGAGCGCACCGCAGTCCGAGGCGTACAGTAAGTGGGCGGCGCCTCCCCCAGGACCGGTAGCTGATGCATTTCCCGCAGCGCGGAGCCCCAAGCCTTTCCTATCGTCCGATAGTCCAAGCTATCTTGCACTTCTGTTTCGATCAGATAGTTATAGAGCGGGGTGTGCTTAGTCAGTGGGTAGAAACGTTCCTGGACGTTTCCCCGGCCCCAGACCAGAGCTGACGTTTGCTTCTCTTGGGGTTCGAGAACTGCGGAACTGAAGGGCAGGGGCGCTGACTCGCCTAAAGTGTGAACCAGTCCTTCCTGCCCACCGGCAGACCACTTTTCTGTTATCAAAAGACCGGTAGCTGACACCGTAGTTCGTTCAGATTGACGGGGGGCAGTCTCGGTGAGGGTCATGCTGCCTTCTCATAGGCTGAGTTTAGGCGAGTTGCTCGATGCTCCTCGATCGTTCGGAGCACGGAAACAAAGTTTGGGGGAACCCAGGCCAAAGCCGTATCGCTTGACTCGCTAGGGCCTGGGACTGGATCGATGACTAAGTAATTGGAAGGCTGACGGAGTTTCCTCAGCACCTCTTGAATTGCAGGATGTTTTATTGACCGCGGGGGGAAGGAGGGAGCTATACAGACCTGTGCCTCTGTAGCAACTGCTGCCAAAAGAGAGGGGGAGTCGGTGATTCCATGAGCTAGGCGTGATGCATAGTCCAAGGTTGCCGGGTAAATCAGGATGAGGTCTGCCCACTCTGCTAAATCGATATGTTCAGTAAAGTTCTATCGACTTAGAAAAAGAGGGTTACTACCGCATAGCCTACGCCGCCGCCAACCAAGGCCAGCGCCAGGCTACGAGTCCAGCGGCCAACCGCTGAGGCACCCTTTGAGGTAGTGGGGTAGGTAGTCTCGTTCTTGTAAGCAGTCATGTTATTTTTCCTTTCAATGGTGATGGGCAAGTAATCCCAGAAGATGAATCGGACAAAAGCCCGGCTTTAAGCCCCGTTGTCTGAGGCAAATGATTGTTGCAGCGAAACCTTAGAGCCGGTTCGTAAAGCGTTGTTGCTGTATACACGGGTTGCCACCCAGAACAGCAGCGGAATAGTTACCCCAGCGATACTGGCAGCGGTCACCATTTCCCAGGTCTGCACGCCGTCCAGACCAAAGCGAATAGGCATCAGGTAGGAAGAGAAAAGCGGGACGAATGACAGCCCCCTAAGCCAAGCCTCTTCAAGATAGGTGGGTGTCAGGTACAGGGTGACCACCAGCAGAACCATCTGCAAAACCGACAGCGGCATCACTGCGGCACTCAGGTCCTCCTGCCGGGAGACCGTTGACGCCAGAATCGTGTTCATGGTTGCGAAGATGATGTAGCCCAGCAAGAACCATACAAGGAACCACAAGAGGGCTGCGCCTACTTCAAGCTCCAGCAGTGACCACCCGTCCACGAGGGTGAAACCCAGCAGACCAGTGCCGCCAATAAGAAGTAGCTGAACCAGCGTTATCGCGCCGATACCAATCATCTTTCCTGCCAACAGAGGTACAACACCGATTTTGGTGAGGAGGATTTCGACAACCCTCGATGACTTCTCTTCAACAACACCAGAGGTCAGGCTCTGGGATGAGTACACAAGAGAGCTGAGCAAAGCACTCACCATCGCTGTAGCAAAGAGCAGGCGGGTATCCAGCTGGAAGCTAGCATCCCCCATTTTCTCCCGCAAGAACCAACCGCCAACACCTGCTCCAATACCCACAGTCAGGGCAAGCAGCCCGGTGGCTAGCAGGATGGTCTTATTCTTGGTGCGGGTAAGAACCTCACGTCGAATGACGATTAACATTTCACGGTAAGCAGTGCTCACTGATTTTTCACCTACTTCATGCTGGGTAGTCTGCTGGGTCATGCCTTTAGCTTTCATCGTGTCTGACCTGCCGATTCAAGCTCTGCCTCACGGGCAGGGGTGATACCGCGGCCCGACGAAATATAATCCTGCGATAGGAGTGCACCCAAGGACTGTTGCACAGGCTCAATACTGCGCAGCCCTCCAAATCGTGTGGCAGTTTCTAGTACGCCCTGGGGAACGGTTGCATCCCGTCCATCAACTGTGATGAAAACTGATGATTGGTTGCTCATCTTGAATTCGATATGGAAGGGAGCGACCAACGATAGTTCGGCAACGAATTCTCCGGCCGGACGATCAAACTTTAGTTCCCACCGGGTCTGATCAGTATCTTGCAGCTCAGAGACAGCACCATCTGCCATCACTCTGCCTCGATCAAGTACGCAGACACGGTCGCATAGGCGCTCAACAAGCTCCAACTGATGCGATGAAAACAGGATGCCCACGCCCTGGGCTGCCTGTTGTTGGATAAGACCAGCCATTGTATCTACAGCTAGGGGGTCAAGCCCCGAGAAGGGTTCATCAAGTACCAGTAGTTCTGGGTTACCAACCAGGGAAACAGCTAGCTGAACTCGCTGCTGGTTACCTAGCGACAAATCTTGGACGAGGGTTTTCTCTCGACCCGATAGGCCCAGTGTAGCGATAAGTTCGTCAGCTTTTTCCTTCGCCTGCCCCAGGGTTTTCCCTTCGAGTAGAGCAAAGTGAACAATCTGATCTTTGACACTCATCTGGGGGTACAGGCCCCGCTCTTCCGGCATATAACCGATTGACCTGCGGTTCTCGGTTGAGATGGGCTTCCCGTCCCAGGTGATATGCCCGCCGGTGGGGTTAAGCATTCCTAGAATGAGTCGCATGGTGGTGGTTTTACCTGCACCGTTACCACCGATGAAACCAACAATTTCACCGCGACGGACGCCGAAATCTACATCCTGCAGCACCTTGTGGTCACCGAAGCTGCGGCTAATCCCGTGGAGTTTGAGACCGTTCATTGCGCACCTCGCTTTTCTTTCTCTTGCGCCTTCACTAAAAACTCTAGTGAGGCGTTAGAGCTTGCCACATATACTTTCGTACAGTTCTGGGGTAGACGATAGTTCATGCATTTGTATGTTCGCTGCCATACCTGCAACAATTGTTGAACAATCTGAGGTGGTCTCGTCCGGGTTCGTTTTCTTTTACTGTCGCTACCATAAGGGAGGTGTATGCACTTGGTACCCCTTCCCTCCCCATGGGCAAATGCTTCGACGCAGTGGTGGGATCGGAGGCTAGTTCAACGACACGAAGAAGCAGGGCCTTTTGCTATAGATTTACTGTTCCTAGCTGCTGCCAGCTGCCTGCGCTGAATCGGTAGACCGTCAGCTGGTTCACGGTGAAATGGGCAAGAGCGGGTGGTAGGGTCGCAAAATCGCGTAAGGACGCTGCCAGGGCAGGGGCCGGGGCATGGTTGGCTAGGGTGAGGTGTGGCTCGTAGGGAAAAGGTGACATGGACTCCCCTACCGCCTTCTGGCAGGCTGCATGAATCAGGGTAAGCCTATCCGCCCCGGCGACAACGGGGAGATAGGTTACGGGGGTAACCGGCTCAAAGGTTGCAGCCGGGCCCAGGCCCACCTGCACGGGGCCGATGCCGGCCACCACCTGCTCAATGGAGCGCAGGGGGTCGCCGCCGGCGTCCTCGCTAATCAAAATCGTAATGTGACAGCTTTCTGCAACGGGGCCTACCAGGCCCTGGCTCACCCGCCAGCTGACCAGGCGCGCAGACACCACCGCAGGCACCTCGGCAACAATGCTGAGGTACCTGCGGTCGGGGTCTATGGTAGGTGAAGAAGCCACCAGGTTAGATCGTCTAACTCTTAGAGAGCGGGCAGGAAGCCTACCGCGTCATACACGTTCTTCACGGTCACAGAGGCAATCTCACGGGCCTTACCGGCACCGATAGCCAGCAGACGGTCTAGCTCCGCCGGGTCGTCCATGAGTTCCAGGGCGCGCTCACGAATGGGCGACAGCTCTTCAACCACAATCTCGGCCAGGTCAACCTTGAGGTGGCCGTACATCTTGCCCTCGTATTCAGCGACAATGTCGTCAATGGCCTTGCCCGTCACTGCCGAGTAGATGGACAGCAGGTTAGAAACACCGGGCTTATTCTCGCGGTCATAGGTAATCTCGCTACCGGCGTCAGTGACTGCGCCCTTAATCTTCTTGGCGGTCTTCTTAGGGTCATCAAGCAACCAGATAATGCCCTTATCGGTGGTTGCTGACTTGCTCATCTTGGAATCCGGGGTCTGCAGATCGTAAATCTTGGCAGTCTCTTTGAGAATAACCGGCTCAGGCACCACAAAGGTGTCGCCAAAGCGGGAGTTGAAGCGCTGGGCCAGATTGCGGGTCAGTTCCAGGTGCTGGCGCTGGTCCTCACCCACCGGCACCACGTCAGCCTGGTAAAGCAGGATGTCTGCTGCCATAAGGACGGGGTAGGTGAAGAGCCCCACCGAGGCGTTATCGGTACCCTGCTTAGCTGCCTTGTCCTTGAACTGGGTCATGCGGGCAGCTTCACCGTAGCCGGTAATGCAGTTGAGTACCCAGGCTAGCTGGGCATGCTCGGGAACATGCGATTGCACGAAGAGCGGGGTCTTCTCGGGGTCGATACCGGCTGCAATGTACTGGGCCGCGGTCTTGCGGGTGCGCTCCAGCAGAACCGCAGGGTCCTGGGGCACGGTAATCGAGTGCATATCGGGAATGAAGTAGAGGCACTCGTGGTCTTTCTGCAGGGCAACCCAGTTATTGACCGCACCGATGTAGTTACCCAGGTGCATGGAATCCGCGGACGGCTGGGCGCCCGAGAAAGCGCGCGGCGCACCGGTTGCCGCGTTGGGAATCTTAGCCTTGATGTTTTCTTCGGGGGTGGTCTGCTGTGACTTGCTCACGGGGCGTCCTTCGCTGTGTTTAGGCCCCTTCACGGGCCAGTTCCATACCGTTCTTAGCGGTGAAGTTAATGGTGTCGATAGCGCGATCAATCATGTCGCGGGAGTTTTCGTCGTTGACCTCAAGCTGCTCGGCAATCACCTTTGACTGCACCAGGCAAATCTGGAAAGAGTGGGCGAGCTTCTCGGTGTGCACATCAGACTCGTACTCGGCGCGCTTCACAGCGTGCTCCTCGTAGGCCTTGCGCTGGGCGACCAGAGTACGGTTGACGTTCACTAGAAGGTAGGCTGCGATACCCAGCCAGGCTGCGATAATACCGGCCAGAATCCAACCCAGCACCGACTCTTCGCGGGCTGACTGGACGATAGCCCAAGCCAGCAAGGCAACGAGAATTGCCATGCCGATGCCCGCCCCTATCAGGACAACCTTGGTGTTCTGCTCTTGTGCTGTTTTTTCTGAACCGTTCGACTGCATGACCTCTATTATGTCAAAGGAAGCCAGGCCGCGCTGAATCGCAGGCCCAATTTAAGCGTAAAGTGGGGTACATGATGCCCTCATCACGTGAAACGAAGTACCAGCAGGTCGCCAGGCTCATCGAAGAGCGCTATATCTGCCCGGCCGATGAGAACATGCCCCTGCCCACAGAACGGCAGCTGCAGGATATCTTCTCCGTCTCACGCGACACCGTCCGCCGGGCCCTACGGGAACTAGCTGACGCCGGTCTTATCTACCATGTGCAGGGCTCAGGCACCTACGTTGCCCCGCGCAAGCACCCGATGCGGGCGCCGTCCTTGCGCTCTTTCACAGACGACATGGCCGCGCGCGGCCACCGCCCCCACTCCCTCACCCTCACCTGCCACCTCATCGAGGCGCCGCTGGCGGTTCAGCGCGATTTGAATCTGGACGCCGGTGCCAAGGTGATCCAGATTCAGCGGCTGCGGCAGGCGGACGGCTCCCCTATCGCTCTTGAAACCGCCCACTTCCTACCCAAGGCCTTCTCCCATGTGGAGCCTGAGCTGTCTGCCTCGCTCGATGCCCAGATGCGGGCGTCCGGCTTCCAGGTGGAAACCGCAACCGTGCGGGTGGTAGCAACCAACCTGACCCAGGCAGAAGCAGCCCGGCTGGGGGTTCCCCTCGGGGCGGCCGCCTTACGCGTTGAAAAAGTGGGCTACACCGTGCGCGGCCTGCCCGTTGAAAGCACCCAGACCCTCTACCGGGGCGACCGCTACGACTTCGAGATAGAGGTTAAGAGGTAGTTCTTTTTCCGTGAGTGCATACGAGAATCGCCGAGTGCATACGCTCTTGGTAGGCACTCGGCGATTCTCGTGGACACTTAGGCTTAGGCGGCCTGGCGTTCTGCGGTTTCTACCACGTTGACCAGCAGCATAGCGCGGGTCATGGGGCCAACGCCGCCGGGGTTGGGTGAGTACCAGCTGGCCTTAGCTGCGGCCTCGGGTGAGATGTCGCCGGTCAGCTTCTTCTTGCCGGTCTCGGGGTCCTCGATACGGGAGACACCAACATCGAGCAGGATAGCCCCGTCCTTGACCTGGTCAGCCTTCACGGCGTGGGCAACACCCACGGCGGCCACGATGATATCGGCATCGCGCAGGGCTGCACTGACGTCCTCGGTGCCGGTGTGCACCAGGGTGGCGGTGGAATTGACGTCCTTGCGGGTCAGCAGCAGGCCAAGGGGGCGGCCCACGGTAATACCGCGGCCCAACACAGCAACCTTCTTACCCTTCCACGAAATACCGTGGCGCTCCACCAGCTCAATCACACCGTTAGGGGTGCAGGGCAGGGGCGAGTTCAGGGGTTCATCCACATTGAGGACGAGGCGGCCCAGGTTCATGGGGTGCAGGCCGTCGGCGTCCTTCTCGGGGGCAATCTTCTCAAGAACTCGATTGGTATCGATGTGCTTGGGCAGGGGCAGCTGAACGATGTAGCCGGTGCAGGCCGGGTCGTTGTTCAGTTTTTCGAGCTCAGCTTCAAGCTCTTCCTGGCTGATGGTCTCGGGCAGCTCCACCTTGATGGAGGCAATGCCAACCTCGGCGCAGTCGCGGTGCTTACCGCCCACGTAGGAGCGGGAAGCGGGGTCATCTCCCACCAGCACGGTCGCCAGACCGGGGGTAACACCCTTGTCTTTCAGGGTAGCTACGCGCTCGGCGAGCTCGCTCTTAATCTGGGCGGCGGTAGCGGTGCCGTCAAGAATCTGCGGCATGTTTACCACTCCTCGATACCGGAGTAGAGGGGGAACTTCTCGCACAGGGCGGTGACGCGCTCACGCTGGGCTGCGACGTCGACGCCGGGCTTGAGGGTTTCGGCGATGATGTCGGCGACCTCGGTGAAGGCTTCAGCATCGAAGCCGCGGGTTGCCAGGGCGGGGGTGCCGATGCGCAGACCCGAGGTGACCATGGGCGGACGGGGGTCGTTGGGCACTGCGTTACGGTTGACGGTGATACCGGCTTCGTGCAGCAGGTCTTCTGCCTCACGGCCGTTGATTTTAGCGTCGCGCAGGTCGACCAGGACCAGGTGAACGTCGGTGCCACCGGAGATCACCTTAACGCCGGCCTCTGCCATGTCGGCCTGGTTCAGGCGGTCAGCCAGAATCTTGGCGCCTTCGAGGGTGCGAGCCTGGCGGTCCTTGAACATGTCGGAAGCAGCAATCTTGAAGGCGGTGGCCTTACCGGCGATAGCGTGCATGAGGGGGCCGCCCTGCTGGCCGGGGAAGACCGCCGAGTCGATCTTCTTCTTCAGGTCTTCAACACACATGATGAAGCCGGAGCGGGGGCCTGCCAGGGTCTTGTGGACGGTGGAGGACACCACGTGGGCGTGGGGGACGGGGTTGGGGTGCAGGCCAGCTGCTACCAGACCAGCAAAGTGGGCCATATCAACCCAGAGGTAGGCCCCGATCTCGTCGGCAATCTCGCGGAAGGCAGCGAAATCTAGCTGGCGGGTGTAGGCTGACCAGCCGGCGATAATAACCTTGGGCTTTTCAGCCAGGGCCAGCTCACGGACCTCGTCCATGTTCACGCGGCCGGTTTCTTCGTCCACCCCGTAGGCGACGACTTCGTAGAGCTTACCGGAGACGTTGAGCTTCATGCCGTGGGTCAGGTGGCCACCGTGAGCCAGGGACAGGCCCATGATCTTATCGCCGGGGGTCAGCAGGGCATGCATGACAGCGTTGTTGGCCTGGGCACCGGAGTGGGGCTGGACGTTGGCGTGGTCGGCACCGAAAAGGGCCTTAGCGCGGTCGATTGCCAGCTGCTCCACCACGTCAACAAATTCGCAGCCGCCGTAGTAACGGCGGCCGGGGTAGCCTTCGGCGTACTTGTTGGTCAAAACAGAACCCTGAGCCTCAAGAACTGCACGGGGGGCGAAGTTCTCGGATGCAATCATTTCGAGGGTGTTCTGCTGGCGTTCCTGCTCGTGCTGGATAGCTTCGGCGACCTCGGGGTCTACCTCAGCCAGGGGCAGGTTGGTGACGTTGGGTGAAAGGTTGGTCATGCCACTTCCTTGAGTATGGTGGATCAGTTTCTTCTGTTGTCTGTACGAGGGGATACAGAAGATCACGTGATGCTTTAACCGAGTAGCGCGTGTGAGCGCACTCTATTTTTTAAGTGTATGTGACCTAGCTAGCTAGTGCCCGTTGCCCCCGGCAGATTTGAGACAATTTTCAGGTTTTCTGCCCCTCCCCTCCCCTCAGCGGGGGTGGACGCCGGTGAGCTGCTCACCGGCGTCCGCGCAGGAAAAAGGGAGGCTAGGCCTGCCGCAAAATAGTGCGGGCAAATTCAAAGTAGCTTTCGGCGTCAAAGTCACGCACGGTGCTGGCCTGCACCACAAAGCCGGTGAGCACAGACAGGACTGCCGAGCCCAGCATCTGTAACCAGGTTTCTAGCTCCGAGGGGGAAAAATCGAGTTCGGTCTCAGCCCAGGCCCGGTAGCTCGCCACTACGCGGGAGCGCAAGAGGCCCAGTTGTTCGTCCACGACCTCAGCGACCTCAGGTACCGTCACGGCCTCTCCCCAGGTAATCGCCAAAAACCGAGTCAGCTGCTCATCGGCCTGCAGGGTCGCCAGACAGCGCTCCACAAACTCCCAGGGCAGCTCATCGCTGCGCGCCTCAAGCTGAGAGAGGTCTACCCGGGCAGCCGCAGCCATAATCTCGGTTTTCCCCGAGAAGTGGTTATAAATCGCCCCGGCAGATAAGCCCGAGGCCGCAATCACCTCGCTCATTGAGGCCTGCTGATACCCCTTCTGCATAAACACAGCACGGGCAGCCTCAACAAGCTCGGCACGACGGGAACGCATATACTCTTCACTGACTTTCGGCACCCTCCCATTTTAAAGCACAGCGGCCCGCCGCCCACCCCGGCAAACCCCGCCATAGGTGCCCTTTCTTGCTACACTAAAGGGCGAACCAGCGGCACTACCCCACCCACCGTAGCTGCCCAGCGAGCGCCCCTGCAGCCGCACCTGCTCACGGGGAACCCCCACTCGCCCACACCACCGCACAGCATTAGGGAAGAGGCACCGTCACATGGCGAATAACGCCAAGTCACGCCGTCAAGAGCGTATTGAAAAGCAGAAGAAGAACAGCCGTAAGTGGATTGCAACCGGCGCTGCAGCCGTGATTTTGCTCTGCGGCGGCGCTATTGCGTACACCAATATCACCGGTGATAAGCAGCCCTCCACCACCAGCGGCCAGACCGTTCCGGCGGCCTGCTCAACCACCCAGGCCGTCACCGTAGCCACCACCGAGCCTATGGCAGCAGCGCTGAAGGCTATGCCCGTGGACGAGGACACCTGCATCACCCTCGACATCACCACCGATAAGACCGCCAGTGATGTGCTCACCGAGTCAACCAGCGGTACGGCAACCACCAACCTCTGGATTCCTGACTCCACCACCCGCGCCGAGCTGGCCATGAGCGAAGCTAACACCGGTCTGACTCCCCTCGCGGAGTCCCTTGCCCAGACCCCCGGCGTCATCGTGTCAGAAGATAACACCAGCTACGGCACCTGGCTCGAAGCCCTCAAGGCTGAAAACACCGTCAGCATGGGTGACCCCAAGGAAGACCCCGGAGCTTTCGCTGCCCTGCTCGGCGGTATCTCTGAGGCATCAGCCGGTACCGTCAGCGTCGAGGACCTCACCGGCGGCACCGCCCTGCGTGCCCAGAGCATCGGTGTAACCGAGGCTGCCCAGAGCGCCACCGAGCTGCTGACCGATGTGGATAATGGCACCAAGGACGCCGCAATCGTCACCGAGGCTGACTACGCAGCCTATGCCTCAGCCCACGCAGATTCCGGGCTGACCGCAACTGTGCCCGGCGACGGCTCCTTTGCCCTCAACTACCCCCTCTACCAGGCGTCCTCCAGTAATAACACCACTATCGATGAGGCTGCCCAGCAGATTATCGACTTCATGGGTAGCGAGGACGGCAAGCAGGCCCTGGCAGCTGCTGGCTTGCGCGCAGCGGACGGCCAGGAGCTAGAAGGCGAATACAGCGTCGGTAGCTTTGCGGAGCTGACTCCCAGCAACCAGGATGTACTCACCCAGGTTTGGACCTCTTACTCTCTGCAGTCTGCGCCGCTGAACGCTCTGGTGGTGCTCGATGCGTCAGGTTCTATGCTGCTGCCGGTAGAAGGTACCGATAAGTCCCGCATGGATATCACCGTTGAATCTGTGCTAGCTGGCTCCCAGCTCTTCCCTGCCCGTGACTCTATGGGTCTGTGGAAGTTCTCTCGTGACCTCACTCTGCCCGACGGTTCTGTTTCTGACTACCAGGAGCTGGTGCCCGTGCGTGGCTTTGAAGAAACCGTAGACGGTAAGACCCAGCGGGTGCTCCTACAGGAGGCTGGCTCGGGTATTGCCGCGACCATTGACCCCAACGGCTTCACCGCCCTCTATGACACCACCCTGGCTGCCTTCCGCTCCGCTAAGGAGAACTACGCCTACGGTTCGGTAAATGCCGTGATTGTACTGACCGACGGTGAAAACTTTGATGATGGTTCAATTAGCCAGGAAGAACTGATTTCTACCATTCAGGCGGAGCAGGACCCGGCTAACCCGGTCTTCATCATCATGATTGGTGTCTCTGAGGACGCGGATATGAACGCCCTGACCACCATCGCCCAGAGCGTCGGTGGCGAGGCCCATATGGCTTCCTCCCCCACCGACGTGCAGCGCATCTTCGCTGAAGCCCTCACCGGCATCTCGGACGCAGCTGCGCAGCAGTAGGGTTCTTCACATAGCACGATAAAAGTCCGCCCCTCCGTATGTGGAGGGGCGGACTTTTATAAGCATTTTGGTTCCCGAAAAGATAGGGCAGGCTCATAGCGAAGCTGCTGGCTCCGGGGCTGGCGTGAATCGCGCGTGAGCGTCAGCGAACCTGCGAGAGGGTCGGCAGCGAGCATGAGCCTGCCCTATCTTCGTCACGAATAAGCTAACCTAACTCGTTTGGAAGCCCTAGTGGAAGAAGTGACGAGCTCCGGTGAAGTACATAGTCGCTCCCGCTTCCTTGGCGGCAGCGATGACCTCTTCATCGCGGATGGAGCCGCCGGGCTGTACGACTGCGCGGACGCCGGCGTCCAGGAGTACCTGGAGGCCGTCGGCGAAGGGGAAGAAGGCGTCTGAGGCTGCGACTGAGCCGCGGGCGCGTTCTGCGCCTTCTGCGAGGGTGTTGGCGCGTTCGACGGAGAGGCGGCAGGAATCAACGCGGTTGACCTGGCCCATACCGATGCCGACGGCAGCTCCGTCGTTGGCGAGCAGGATGGCGTTGGATTTGGCGGAACGCAGGGCCTTCCAGGCAAATTCGAGGTCAGCGAGGGTGGCTGCGTCGGCGGCCTCACCGGCAACCAGCTGCCAGTTCTCCACGCGGTCACCGTCGGCGTGCAGGCGGTCGGCGTCCTGGAAGAGGGCGCCGCCGGATACCTGGCGGTATTCGATAGCATCGCGGGCAAAACCTTCGGGCAGCTGGAGAATACGCAGGTTCTTCTTGGTCTGCAGAATCTCCAGGGCTTCGGAGGCATAGGAGGGGGCGATGATGACCTCGGTGAAGATGCCCTTGACGGTTTCTGCCATGGCTGCGGTAACTTCGCGGTTGGCTGCGATGACGCCGCCGTAGGCGGAGAGGGGATCGCAGGCGTGGGCCTTGGCGTGGGCATCGGCGATGGGGTCGGCTGCATCTGCTGCGCCAACGGCGATGCCGCAGGGGTTATTGTGCTTGATGATGGCAACGGCAGGTTCGTCGAAGTCGTAGGCGGCGCGCAGGGCGGCGTCGCCGTCAACGTAATTGTTGTAGCTCATGGCCTTGCCGCCGAGCAGTTCTGCCTGGGCAATGCCGGAGGTTGCGGCGGGATCAACGTAGAGGGCACCGGCCTGGTGAGGGTTTTCGCCGTAGCGCAGGGACTCGGAGCGTTCGAAGGCGAGACCTGCGAAGGGGGGCCAGTAGTTGGCGTCCTCGTCCTGCTCGAACTGGGCTGCGGTCCAGGTGGCGACGGCGGTGTCGTAGGCGGCGGTGTGGGCGAAAGCGGCGGACGCCAGGCGGCGGCGCTCTGCCAGGTTAAAGCCACCTGCCTTGGCAGCTTCAACGACCTGGCTGTACTTGGCAGGGTCAACGACGATAGCTACAGCGTCGTGGTTCTTAGCTGCCGCGCGAACCATGGAGGGGCCGCCAATGTCGATTTTTTCGATGATGGCGTCCTGGTCGGCACCGGAGGCTACGGTCTCAACGAAGGGGTAGAGGTTGACGACGACCAGGTCGAAGGCCTCGATGTCCATGTCTTTGAGGGTGTCGATGTGGTCCTGCTTGCGGCGGTCTGCCAGGATGCCGGCGTGGACGCGCGGGTGTAGGGTTTTGACGCGGCCCTCTAAGCATTCGGGGAAGCCGGTGATGTCGGAGACTTCGGTGACAGGCACACCGGCGGCGGCGATGGTGGAGGCGGTGGAACCGGTGGAGACGATAGCGACGCCGGCTTCGTGCAGGCCCTTTGCTAGGTCTTCGAGACCGGTCTTGTCGTAGACAGAGATGAGGGCACGCTTGAGCGGTACGCGGTCGAGCTCAATGAGACTCACAGATTAACTCCGTTTCTTTTGCTGCCGGGTTGGGCCGGGTCAGCAGGTGGTTACGTGGGTGTGAGTCGTTTTGGTAAGGAGCCCCGACCCTAGGCCCAGCCCCGTGGTGCGGGGCTAAACTTGTGGGTTAGGCGGGTTCGCCGTTGAGGTCTTGGGCCAGGCGGGCGATGGTTTCTACCAGGAGCACTCGCTCTTTGACCTTGATGCGCTCGTGCAGGGTTTCTTCGGTGTCGTCATCGAGGACGTCGACGGCGGCTTGGGCCAGGATGGGGCCGGTGTCGACGCCGGAGTCGACCAGGTGCACCGTGAGCCCGGTGACTTTGACCCCGTGGGCAAGGGCGTCGCGCACGCCGTGGGCTCCTGGGAAGGACGGCAGCAGGGCGGGGTGGGTGTTGATGATGCGGTTTTTGAAGCGGTCAACGAGCTGGGCGTCGACGATGCGCATGAAGCCGGCGAAGATGATGTAGTCGGCGCCGTAGCTGGCGATTTTTTCTTCCAGGGCGCGGTTCCAGGCTTCGCGGGTGGCGTAGCTGGAAGGTTCGACGAGGAAGGTCTCGATTCCGGCGGCCTCTGCTCGTTCGATTCCCAGGCAGGGCTTGTCGGCGCCCACGGCCAGGACCGTGGCGTTCAGGTCGCCGGCTGCCACGGAGTCAAGGATGGACTGTAAATTTGTGCCCGATCCGGACACCATCACCACAATGCGCATACAGGAAAGTTTATCGTATGCGAGCGCCAACACACTGCCGCGTTTTTATGCTGAGACACCGGTAGTTTGCGCTGTTCGAGGCTGGCGGCAGGGCGCGGTAAGGTGGTAGGTATGTCTGACACCGTGCGTCCTTCTGCCCAGCTGCCCTCTGACCGTGTGCTTGAGAATATCAAGGTGTGGTCCCGCCTGTCGTTTTTGGCGATGGTTGCTACAGTGGCTAGCACCTCCTACCCGGGCTGGTTTGCCGCGGTAACAGCGGCTCTGGCAGTGCTGACCTGCACTCTTGCCACGGTGACCCTGGTGAAAATGGTGGGAGCTAAGTTCCCCGCCTTTTCGGTGGTGCTCATGGTCATGGTGATGCTCTGGTCGCTCTTTTTGGGCTTCGCCGCGCTGGTTCAGCTGATTTTTGTGGACGCCACCATCGCCTACGCGGAGTGCCTGCAGCAGGCTGTGACCCTGAGCCGCCAGCAGCAGTGCACCTCGCAAATGAGCGACGGCCTGCTGCAGCAGCTCATGGGGCAGTAGGTTTCTAAGTCTTAATTCGAGTAGAGGTATACCAGGCTCGCGGCGAAGCTGCTGGCTCGGGGCTGGCGTGAATCACCTTGTGAGCGCTAGCGAACCGGGTGAGAGGGTCGGCAGCGAGCGTGAGCCTGGTATACCTTTATCTATCTTTTACTGAGCTTCAGTTTCCTTGCCCGTACCTTCTGCCAGCTCTTCAAGGCGTTTTTGGCGGCGGGCACGCAGGGACTTAGGACGCTTCACCACGGGCCGGAAGGGCACAGCGGGTTCTTCAGCTTCAGTCTCGGGCGCAGTCTCTGCTTCTGCTTCACCAGATGCGGTATCTTCAGCTTCATTTTCAGGCGCTACTTCCTCAGCGTCAGTAGCAGCTTCATCGCTCTCGGCGGGCTCGTCGCTCTCGGCCGGCTGGGTCTGCTCACGGTCAGCCATGATGCGGGCCAGCGCCAGCGCAGCGGCGCCCTTCTCACTGGAGGCCGCAACCGACCCGCCCTCAGCGGGGGTCTTTTCCCCGGCGTCCTGAGAATCCGTCTCTTCCTGCTCTTGACTGGCCTGCTCGGTATCGGGCTGGGCGGCGTCCGGCTGGTCAGCCCCGGCCTTTTCTGCCTTGCGCTGGGCGCGGGCCACTGCCTTCTGGGCTTTTGCCTCGGCGCGGGCGGCACGCTTCTGCTCGCGGGTGGGCTTAGCCTGGGCAAAGCGCTCCAGTTCACCGGAGGTGTCGCGCACCAGCAGGTGAGCCAGGCCCAGTCCCAGCATGGTGCCAACCGCCAGCAGCACGGCAGAGAAAGCCCCAAAGATGAGGGGGTGCGGGCCGATAGCCGTGAAGCGGCCCAGCCCCAGCGACCCGTTAGCGGCCCAGCCCAGCAGGGTGGTCAGCAGGAAGGTTGGCAGCAGGGTCAGGACGGCAAGCCCCAGGGTAGAGAGTGGCCAGGACAGCCAGCGGAAGCGAATCTTGAGGGAAAGCCACTCGTCAAAGTGGTTTTCGCCTTCGCGGAAGAACCACCAGCCACCCAGGGCACCGGCGGCTAGGGGCACGGCAAGGGCCAGGTAGCCCCAGGGTTCGGACGCGTGCGGCAGCGCCCCCAGCACCGGCAGGGAGGGCATGACCCCCACGTTGGTGCCGGTCAGGTCAACGGAGGTGCCGGTGCCCAGGGCAAAGCCTGCGCCGGAGCTCCACGCCATGGAGTAGATCACCAGGTTCACGAGCAGACCCAGCTGCAGCAGGGTTAGGGCTAGGCCGCCGACGGCACCAGCGTGCAGGGTCTGATAAAGGGAGACGACGTCGTCCCAGTGCCAGATAAGGGTGACCACCAGCAGCAGGGCGCCACCGGCCACAAAGGCCAGTACGCTCACCAGGGCCGCCCTCAGCAGGGCCCAGACGTAGGAGCCTGCCCAGCGGGAATACTGGCTGAATTTTTTCACCCAGTCGGCCGCGTTCACACCGATCATGGCGGCTAGCGAGCGCGATTCGGCGTACCCGCCCAAGATGATGCCCAGGGCCGCTACCCAGAGGGGTACCAGGGCCGCGAGAGCGGGCGAGGTGGAGAAGAAGTCGTTGGTGGATAGCAGGCTCACCCCGGCGCCCACTACGGCGTAGGCGAGAAGACCACCGGCCAGGGGCTGCCAGAACTGGCCCTCGTAGCTGGCGCGGGCCAGGCGGCGGCCGGAGCGGTAGCAGAGGGCTAGGGGGATCAGAGTGAGGCCCAGGGGTACCAGGCTCATGGTTCCGGTCACCGCTGAGAAGACCCCCTGCTCGGGGATATTCATGTTCAGGGGCACGCCGTGAACCAGCAGCCACAAGTGCCCGGCCACAGAGACAGCACCGGCTAGGGTACCGCTGCTGTTGAAGCCGTTGGTGTACCAGACCGCCACCAGGAGCAGGACGACGGTGAGGTAGGAGGCCAGCGCCACGAGGGCAAGTTCAACTGAGCCCTGCAGCCACAGGGGCATAGGGAGGGAATGTTTGGGGTGAGCGGTGGTATTCATCGTCTTTCATCATGTCATGTTTCGCGAAGCCATGGGGAAGAACTCCGTTCCCCTGTACTCGATACCCCGACAAACCCACCGCGAATGCACTACATCTTCTCTTTTGATAAGTCTCAGCAGGCCTACCTGGCCACACCCTTTACCCTTATTTAAAATTTTCTATAAAAAAATTTTAAATATCTATTGCGTGAAGTTGGTTACACAGGTTAGTCTTGAGCTAAGCGATCGCTTCCAAGTCACAGTAACTGTTTTCAGTTATCCCAGCATAGGCGCTGGGCCAAGCAAAGGATTCCGCAATGAAACCCTTCACCGCAACCGCAAAAAAAATCGCGCTGGCTACTGCTATAGCCCTTTCTGCAACATCTCTGACAGGATTATCGGAGGCCTGTGCTTCTTCTAATATCAAGGAAATAAGAGAAAAATGTTTCGCTTAAAAAATATACCGATAGAGCAAAGAAAGAGATATCTAAGCTATATATTTTGGGGTCTTGTAGCAGTCTGGACCATTCTGCTTCTCACAGATGTCCCTAGAGGATGGAGACTTATTCCGGCCTTACCAGCTTCCTTAATAATCTATCTGTATTTTATGCCTTCAAATAAAACTTTGGATGATCTCATGAAATACAAGCATCTTGAAAATCCCAGTCCTGAAGAGATTAAGGCCTACCGAGCCGCTCATCCTGACGTAGGGTTTACAGAAGCCATTCTAGAACTTAAGAAAGAGAAAGCCGGTACTGCATAAAGCAGAAAATACTGAACCTTTCCATATATCAAGGGCAGGGGCTACTTACGCCCCTGCCCCCTGAGTTTAGTAGTACCAGTTGCTGTAGCATTTACAGCCCCTAATAAAATAAAGGAGCTAGATCGCCTGGTTGAAAATGCGGTGAAGATAACCGGCCCATCTCGCCCCGGCGGTAGAGTGGGAGCCATGAGCAGTGAAACTTCGTATGTGATGATTACCGGTGCTTCAGCAGGTATCGGCTCCGAGTTCGCCCGCCAGTATGCAGAAGCCGGGTACAACCTGGTACTCACCGCCCGGCGGGCCGAGGCTCTAGAAAACCTAGCAGGCCAGCTGCGCGGCAGGTTCGCGGTAGACATTGAGGTAATCCCTGCCGATTTGCTGGTGGAGCAGGACGTCACCCGCCTGGTTGAGCGCCTACAGCAGGTTGAGCACCCCGTTGAGATACTGGTCAATAATGCGGGTTTCGGGCTCGGCAAGAGCTTTGATGCAGCACCCGTAGAACGCCACCTTGACCAGGTCGACGTGCTGGCTAGGGTTCCGCTCCAGCTCATGCACACGGCGATTCTTGCCATGCTGCCTCGCGGGCGGGGTCGCATTATTAACGTCGCCTCGGTGGCAGCTTTTACCCCCGGAGGCACCTACTCGGCGGTCAAACGTTTTCTGGTGGTGGCCTCAGAATCGGCCCACCTACAGTATTCGGGCCGGGGTATCCATGTGACGGCCCTCTGCCCGGGGCTAACCCGCTCGGAGTTCCACGACGCTATGGGCCAGGGTGAGCCCAGCCTACCGAACTTTTTGTGGCTGAGCCCCCAACGGGTTGTTGCCGAAGGCATCGCCGCAGTCACGGCAGGGAAGCCGATCTGTGTGCCGTCCTTACCCTACAAGCTGGCGGTTACAGCCTCACGGGCACTACCCCGCCGGCTGGTGGCAGCTGCGATAGCGCGGACGCGAGACTACTAGATAAGGTTCCGCAGGCTCACAGCGAAGCTGCTGGCTCGGCGGCTGGCGTGAATCGCTCGTGAGCGTCAGCGAACCAGCGAGAGGGTCGGCAGCGAGCGTGAGCCTGTGGAACCTATGTTGCGGGCTCTAGTCTTCCCAGGGGTCCACCGCAGGGACCCCCCAGGACTTGTAAATCTCGGCCTTGCTCGAAATAATCTCAAGCTGGTGGACGGTCGCGGTGGCAGCCATCAGGCCCTCAAGGGCTGCTGTGGCGAGGGGGGCGGGGCGCTGCCCACCCACCAGGTGGAGGTGCTTCTCGGCGTGGCGTCCGGCCCACTCCAGTGATACCTTCGCGTCGACTTCTAGTACGTGAGAGTCGAAGCGGTCCATGAGCTCAGCGAGCCAGCGTTCGGTTTCTGGGTAGGGGTAAAGACCCTTGATTTCACCGAGGCTGAGCACTGAGATGTACATGGTGCGGTAGGAGCGGCGGCGCAGGCAGTTCACTACCTGCGGGTGCGGGTTGGCCTTGCGGATCTCAGCAAGGACATCGGAATCGAGAAGCAGACCTACCTGGCTCATGCAGCTTTCAGAACACCGTACTCAGTTGCAGGGATACCGCTGGGGTTAGGGGCCAGCAGGAAGTTGAGGAATTCGCTGCGCTCGTTGGAGATGCGGGTGTAGTCCTGGATGCTCATTGCGGTGTAGCCGCCGCGGGCGGGCACAGAGGCAGCAGAGATGTTCTTCTGAACGGTGATGTGAGGACGGTGGGCGTGAGGTCGAGCGTTTGACATGCCGTCGTTGCGCGTAAAGTGCGCATTCCTTTCGAAACTTGCTCTTGCCTGCACCAAACAGCGCCGAAATGCGCGATGCAGACCGCTTCGTCATCCGAGCCACCCGTGAACATGGGGTTGGCGTTCAACCAAAGTCGGAGCTTGACAGTTGAATCTCTTGAAGCTGGTAAAAGCATAACCCGCTGTTGGCGCTTCTGTAAACACCGGTCTCAGAAATTTTTCTTACTGTGACGAACCAGCCCGTGGGCGCTGCGGGTAAGGCGGTGCGATACGCTAGAAGACTAGGTATTTGCTCTGTTGTGAAGGTACGCCTGTGTCTACTTCTTTCCCTGAAATTCCGGTGACAGCCCCCGCCATTATTCGGCAAGTGGGCTCTGGTGCCTACACGCGGGGGCAGCGGTATATGCGGGAGGGTAACGTCATTCGTTACACCTATGACGAGCAGGCGCGAGTGCTGGAGGGGCAGGTGGCTGGCTCAGGTTCTGCCCCCTACACCGCGAGGGTGGCCTTCCCCGCGGAGGTCACCCCGGGCTCCTATGCTTTTTCGGCGACCTGTTCCTGCCCGGTGGCCCACAACTGCAAGCATGCGGTGGCGCTGATGCTGACCGCAATCGACCGTACGGCCAAGGCCAAGCGGGCTATGACGGCGTCCTCAAGTACCTGGAAGACCACAGCGAGCGCTGACGAGAAGGTGCAGGAAATCCTGGAGATGGCCGATACCGTGGGCCTGCAGCGGGCTGCAGATCTGCTGAGGGAACACCGGGGCGAGCAGGCGAGTGCCGGCACCGATGAGCAGGCGGACGCCGGTGCTCGGGCTGGGCAGTCCCTGCCAGCTTGGCGGCGGTCCCTGGCCCATTCTCTTGCTGCCCGCCCCAGCTACGATAGCCGCAACCACCGGGTGACCGGTGCCCTTGATTTGCGCCTGGTGGTGCCCGGTAAGTACGGGTGGACCAAGAACATCGGGGCGCCCCGCGTATCGCTTGAAGCTCGGCCCCTGATGATGGGTGCCCGCGGCAAGTGGATTAAGGGCGGTTTGAGCTGGGAGAAGTTTTCGGGCTCTGCCGCCGGGTCGGCGGGAACCGGCCTGCTCCCCGAGCACGCGGCCTGGTTCAATGAGTTTTACGCGGTGATTCGGGGCTCCCAGTCCATCTATTCCTCCCACCGCGACTGGGCTTCTATCTCGAATGTGGATTCTTCCCTGCTCTGGCAGATGCTGGAATCTGCTAGCGAGGTGGGTCTGTCTGTCCTCTTAGACGGCAAAGAAACCGGTCTGACTATCGCGAGCGCTCCCCAGGTTGAACTGGCCCTTGAACCGGTACCCGAGCGGGGGTCGTCCGCCGATGCCCTGCGCCTGACTCCCCTGCTCCGCTGGGGGGCCTACACCCTGCCCGCTAGTTTTACCCACAAGCTGGGCAATAACAGGCAGGGCTTTATCGCCCTGGGCGGGGCGGCCCAGGAGACCTATGTGAAGGCTGCGGCCGCTGCCCGCTGGGAGTCCACCCTGCCCTCGGCTCTGGCCCAGGCTGAGGACGTAGCGCCCGCGGACCGTCCTTCCTGGCTCACCGCCGACTCCGAGCTGGTGCTCATTCCCTTAGCTGAGCCGCTGGACGCGGTTGCCGAGTCCCTGGTATCCGGTGAGCCGGTCACCGTTCCGGCTACCGATGTCCCCGCCTTCTTTGCCGACTACTACCCTGCCCTCACTCGGGCACTGCCCATCTCAACGAGCAGCGAAGATCTTGAGCTGCCGGCCGTCCGCATGCCCACCCTGGTGCTGAGCATTGCCTTTGACGAGCCGGGCCCGCCCTTCACCGCCCACACCACCTGGCACTGGGAGTACCCGGTCAACCCCACCGGCGACGACAGCGACTTTCTCAGGCTCGATGCCCTGGGATACCCCGGTGAATACCGGGCCGATGTGCGCGATACCGCCCACGAGTACCGGGTACTCAAAGAGGTCAAAAAGATTCGCCCCGGCGTGCCCTTCACCCGCCACTACACCGAGAACTGGGGCACCCGCACCCTGCTCGAAACCTATGTGCCCGACTACGAGCAGATTGAGGGTGTGCGGGTTGATATCAAGGGCCCGAAACCTGAGTTCCGTGAGCTTGACGAAACCCCCGAAATTATCGTCACGGTGGACGACACCCGCCGCCGCGACTGGTTCGGGCTGGGCGTCGCCATCAAGGCTGGGGACTGGCATGTGGCCTTCTCAGAGGTCGTTGCCGCCCTGGCCAAGGGCCAAACCCACCTGCTCCTGGGCAACGGCCAATACTTTGCCCTTGACCGGCCCGAATTCATGAAATTACAAGAGCTGCTGCGCGAAGCCGCCCAGCTCACCGATAAAACCGGGCCGCTCGAAATCAACCGCCACCAGGTGGGCCTGTGGGAGGAGCTCGAAGAGCTCGCCGCCGAAACCCAGACCGTAGCCGCCTGGGACGAGCAGGTTTCGGCCCTGCTCAACCTCGATGACCACTCCCCCGCCGAGGTGCCCACCGGCTTACAAGCTACCCTGCGCCCCTACCAGGTGGAGGGCTACCAGTGGCTAGCCTTCCTCTGGGAGCACGGCTTAGGCGGCGTGCTGGCCGATGACATGGGCCTGGGCAAGACCCTGCAAACCATCGCCCTCTTCCTGCATGCCCAGGAAAAGGGGCAGGACGCTGCCGGTCAGCTGGGTGGTGCGGAAACCGGGGCTGGCGCGTCCGCCCCCTTCCTGGTGGTCGCCCCCACCTCAGTGGTGCCCAACTGGGTGCGGGAAATCAAGCGTTTTGCCCCCTCCCTCACGGTGGTGGGGGTGGAAGAATCGGTGAGAAAGTCGAAACGGCGACTGGCCGATACCGTCGCCGGAGCCGACGTTGTGGTGACCAGCTACGCCCTCTTCCGCATCGATGAGGAACACTACTTTGACATGGGCAGCCAGCAACCTTTCGAGGGGCTGGTGCTCGATGAAGCCCAGTTCGTCAAAAACGCTAAGACCAAGGCCCACCAGGCCGCCCGCGATCTGCCTGCCCGCGTCAAGATTGCGGTGACCGGCACCCCCATGGAGAACAACCTCATGGAACTGTGGTCCATGTTCTCCATCGCCGCCCCCGGCCTCTTCCCCTCCGCCCGCGCTTTCAAGGACGTCTACGCCACCCCCATCGAATCCGGTGAAGAAACCAAGGCCCTGGGCAGGCTGCGCCGCCGCATCCGTCCGCTCATGAAGCGCCGCACCAAGGAACTGGTGGCCGCCGACCTGCCCGAGAAGACCGATATGCGGATCGATGTGCCCCTGGCCCCGGCCCATCGCCGGGCCTACGACACCCACCTGCAGCGCGAGCGCCAGAAGATCCTGGGCCTGCTGGAAGACATCGACAAGAACCGCTTCACCATCTTCCAGTCCCTCACCACCCTGCGCCGCCTGGCGCTGGATGCCACCCTGATTGACGCCGAGCGCTACGCCGGGGTGGAGTCGTCCAAGCTGGACTACCTAGAGCAGAACCTGCCCGAAATTATCCACGACGGCCACCGAGCCCTGATTTTTAGCCAGTTCACCGGCTACCTCAAGAAGGTCGCGGGTAGGCTCTCTGACATAGGGATTCCCTTCCTCTACCTGGACGGGTCCACCCGCAACCGCGGGGAGCTGCTCGAAGAGTTCGAGTCGGGCACCGCTCCCGTCTTCCTGATCTCCCTCAAGGCAGGCGGCTTCGGCCTGAACCTGACCAGCGCCGACTACTGCTTCATCATGGACCCCTGGTGGAACCCGGCTGCCGAACAGCAGGCCGTTGACCGTGTGCACCGCATCGGGCAGACCAAGAACGTGATGGTCTACCGCCTGGTATCGGCGGGCACCATCGAAGAGAAGGTCATGGAACTCAAGGAGTCCAAGGCCGCCCTCTTTGATGCTGTGGTCGATGAGGGGGCTTTCTTTGCCTCCCAGCTCACCGCTGCCCAAATCCGCGACCTGCTAGCGGCCCCAGAACCGGACGCCGGGCAGGGCACCGCCCCAGAGAAGACAGGAGATTAACCGTGGGCAAGATTCTCATGGACTTCACCCCGCTCACCTACTCCCCCGACTTCAGACGCATCTGGCTGGGTGGGCTCTTCTCAACCATCGGCTTTGCTATCACCAGCGTGGCAATCGCCCTCGAAATTTACGTGCTCACAGGTTCCGCCGGGGCCGTGGGCTTGGTGGGTCTAGTATCGGTGGTGCCCCTGGTCATCGGCGGGCTCTACGGTGGTGTGATCGCCGACCGCTACGACCGGCGCAAGGTCGCCCTCACAGCAACCCTCGGCATGTGGGGCGTCACCGTACTCATCGCCCTGCACGCCTGGCTCAACATCCACAGTGTGGCGGTACTCTACGCCCTCATCGCCGCAGAATCCCTGCTCCAACCCATCAACCAGTCAGCCCGCGGGGCCATTATCCCCCGCCTCATCAAACCCCGTCTGCTCCCGGCAGCTAACACCCTCATGATGTCGGTAGGCACCCTGGGCATGAGCGCCGGGCCCCTGATTGGCGGCCTGCTCGTAGCCTCCGTCGGCTACCAACTCACCTACTCCATCAACGTTTTCGCGATGACCGTTGGCATCTGGGCCCTTTACCGGCTCCCAGCCATGCTCCCGGAGCAGAGCGGGGCGGCGCGTCCGTCCGTCCTGACCTCAATCCGCGAGGGGCTGGGGTTCGTGCGGCGCAACACGGTCGTGGGTATGACCTTTGTGGTGGACCTACTCGGCATGTTCTTCGCCCAGGCCCGCCCGCTCATCCCGGCCCTGGCCGCCCTGACCTTCGGCGGCGGTGAAGCCGGAGCCGGCCTGCTGCTAGCTGCCGGCCCCGTAGGTGCCCTGATCGGGGTGTCTTTCTCGGGCTTCCTCAAGGACGTCCGCCGCCAGGGGCGATTCCTCACCCTCAGCTACACCGGGTGGGGGCTGGGCTTTATCGCCTTCGGGCTCATCGCCTGGGCTTATGAAGGACGCCTGCCCAGCGCCTCTATCACCGAAAACCTGCTGCCGCTCAGCCTGGCTTTTGCGGCGCTGGCTTTCATGGGCTGGGCAGACGCCCTGGGGTCGGTCTACCGTTCCACCATTATTCAGGTAGCCACTCCCGACGCCCTGCGCGGACGCCTACAGGGGCTCTTCATCATCACGGTTGCGGGCGGCCCCAACCTGGGCATGGCCTTTGTGGGCGGTGCCGCCGAGCTGGTGGGCTCCCCCTTAGCTGCGGTTATCGGCGGAACCCTGGTGATGGTCACCATCGCCCTAGCGACGCTGGCGGCACCTGCCCTCTGGCGCTATGTACCGGAGCCTATCCCCGAAACACGGCAGCAGCCTATCGTTGACTCCTAGAAGTCGATATCTGCCGGGTCAGGGCCGATGCGGCCCTCAGCTGATGAGAGCGCGTCAATCTTTGAAACCTCGTCGCCGGTCAGGGCAACGTTCAGGGACTCGAAGTTAGAGACGATACGCTCGGGGGTTACCGACTTGGGGATGGCCACGATGCCGTGGGCCCGGTGCCAGGCCAGTACGACCTGGGCGGGGGTGGCACCGTGGGCTTCTGCAATCTCGCCGATGACGGGGTTCTCCAGCAGGTCGGAGCGGTTACCCAAGGGGCTCCACGCTTCGGTGACGATACCCAGTTCAGCGTGGACCTCACGCAGGTTCTCCTGGGCGAAGTAGGGGTGCAGCTCAATCTGGTGAATAGCGGGTACTACACCGGTTTCAGCAACAATTTCGCGCAGCTGTTCCTCGGGGAAGTTTGAAACACCGATGGACTTGGCCTTGCCCTGCTTCTGTAGCTCAATCAGGGCCTTCCAGGTCTCTACATAGAGGCCCTGGGCGGGCTTGGCCCAGTGAATGAGCAGCAGGTCAACGTAGTCGGTGCCCAGGCGTTCCAGGGAGGCATTGGCTGCTGCAATAGCCTCGTCATAGCCCTGCTCATCGTTCCAGACCTTGGTGGTGAGGAAGACGTCCTCGCGGGCGACGCCGGAGGCAGCAATTGCCTTGCCGGTGCCCTCTTCATTGCCGTAGATCTTGGCGGTGTCGATGTGGCGGTAGCCAGCTTCCAGGGCCAGGCCGACGACCTTTTCGGCGGTATCGTTTTCTACCTGCCAGACGCCGTAGCCCAGCTGGGGAATGCTGTTGCCGTCGTTGAAGGTGAGGCGGGGTGACTCAGTCATATCTTGTCCTTTCGCGTATGCACGGTCACACCCCACTCTAGTCCTCCCTACTCTTAGCCCCTAGCCTGTTCGGTAGGGGTGAACGTAGGCCGGTCACTATATTCGGGTGCGCCCAGGTCCCCTTCGGCGGGGTCGCCGCCGAGCCGGTGGCCACGGTCAAGGGCTTCGATAGCAGCGATCTCATCCGGTGTCAGTTCCAGCCCCTGTACCGCCAGGTTAGAGGCCATACGGGCCGGGGTTTCAGTCTTAGGAATCACAACATTGCCCACGGCCAGCTGCCAGGCCAGCACCAGCTCAGCCACCCCAATACCGCGGTGCCCTGCCAGCTCTTTCAGGGTTGGGTCGGTAAGCACCAGCCCGTTGCCCAACGGGCTCCAGGCCTCGGTCAGGACGCCGCGGGCCGAGTTTTCTGCCCGCATGCTGCTTTGGGTGAGGTAGGGGTGCAGTTCAATCTGGTTGACCGCCGGGGTGACGCCGGTGTCGCCGATGATCTGGTCAAGCTGGGTGTCGGTGAAGTTAGAAACGCCAATGGAACGTACCAGCCCGCGCTCGCACAGCTCGACCAGGGCTTCCCAGGAGGCCCGGTAGCGACCAAGACCGGGCTGGGCCCAGTGGATGAGGTAGAGGTCGAGGTAGTCCAGACCCAGAAGTTCCAGGGAGCGTTCGGCTGCTTCGATAGCGGTGTCGTAGCCCTGGTCGGTGTTCCAGAGCTTGGTGGTGATGAAGAGCTCGGCGCGGGGTAGGCCGGATTCGGCCACGGCCTGCCCCACTCCCACTTCATTCTTGTAGATGGTGGCGGTATCGATGTGACGGTAGCCGGTGTCGAGGGCGGTTGCTACTGCTGCTGCGGTGGCAGCCGGTGCGATACGGCAGGTACCAAAGCCCAGCTGGGGAATGCTGCGGCCATCGTTCATGGTCAGGGACAGGTTCATAGGGAAGTCCTTTGCTGTGGAGAATGCAGAGGCGGGGTGCGGTGGCAGCCAGCTGGCTCGGGGCTGGCGTTCAGGGTGCTGGTTGCAGCCGTACCCCGCTCTGCCGCTCTAACTAGCGGCGCCGGCGTCCGCTCGTCTTGCGGGCCTTAGGTTCTGGCTCTTCGAGGAGTAGGGAGAGGGAGATACGCTTGCGGGCGGGGTCGGCTTCGACTACGCGCACCTGCACAATGTCGCCGGATTTGACGATGGTGTGGGGGTCGGAGACGAACTCGCGGCTCATCTGCGAGACGTGTACCAGGCCGTCCTGGTGCACGCCGATGTCGACGAAGGCGCCGAATGCCGCGACATTGGAGACGGTTCCTTCAAGAATCATGCCGGGGGTAAGATCGGCGATCGTTTCGATGCCTTCTTCGAAGCGGGCGGTGCGGAAGGTGGGGCGGGGGTCGCGGCCGGGGGCAGAAAGTTCGGTGATGATGTCGGTGATGGTGGGTAGGCCGACGGTGGCTGTGGTGAAGTCACGCGGGTTGAGGGACGCAAGGGCGTCTGCGCTGACTTTGCCCTGGGTGAAGCCGCCGGCTGCGGCCACAATCTTGCGGGCAAGGTCGTAGGATTCGGGGTGCACGCCCGAGGCGTCCAGGGGTTCGCTGCCGTCGGTGATACGGACGAAGCCGGCTGCCTGTTCAAAGGCCTTGGGGCCGAGGCGGGGTACCTTGAGCAGGTCGGTGCGGCGGGTGAAGGGGCCGTGCTCGGTGCGGTAGGCAACGATATTTTCGGCGATGGTCTTGTTGAAGCCCGCCACCCGGGCAAGAAGAGCCGGGGAGGCTGAGTTGACGAGTACGCCAACGGCATTGACGGAGTCTTCGACCACGCCGTCGAGGGCGCGGGTGAGGGCAGCCGGGGAAACGTCGTGCTGGTACTGGCCGACGCCGATGGATTGGGGTTCGATTTTGACCAGTTCGGCCAGGGGGTCTTGCAGGCGGCGGGCGATAGAGACCGCCCCGCGCAGGGAGACGTCCATGCCGGGTAGTTCGCGGCTGGCCAGTTCTGAGGCGGAGTAGACGGAGGCACCGGCTTCGGAGACCACCACTTTTTCAAGACCCCGGTAGCCGTTAGCCGCGCACTGTTTGATGAGGTCGCTGGCAAGTTTGTCGGTTTCACGGCTGGCTGTTCCGTTGCCGATGGCTACGAGCTCTACCCGGTGGGCCTGCACCAGCTGGGTGAGAGTGTCGAGGGACGCCTGCCACTGGTTTCGGGGGGCGTGGGGGTAGATGACGTCGGTGGCCAGCACCTGGCCGGTCTGCCCGATGACAGCGACCTTAACGCCGGTGCGCAGGCCGGGGTCGAGCCCGAGGGTGGTGCGGGAGCCAGCGGGTGCTGCCAGCAGTACATCGCGCAGGTTCGAGGCGAAGACGGCGATGGCGTCCTTTTCCGCCTGTTCGAAGAGGGAGGTTCGGGCTTCTGCGGCGAAGCGGGGTAGTAGGCGCTGACGCCAGGCGATGCGCACGGTCTTGGCCAGCCAGCCAACGACCATGGTTTCGTCGGAGACCATGTTGAGCACCTGGGCCCCGATCCCCAGAGCCTCAGCTACGGTACGTTCGTACCAGCTACGCTCCCGGTCGTATTCTTCAGCCAAAATTTCGGCAGCTTCGCGGGCGGCACCCTTGAGGGAGGACTTGGCCGGGGGCAGCACGTCCACGTCAAAACTGACCTTAACGGCACCTTCTTTTTCGGCACGGAGCAGGGCCAGCACCCGGTGGGAGGGGATGCGGCGGATCTCTTCGTTGAACTCGAAGTAGTCGCTGAACTTCGCCCCGGCCTCCTGCTGGCCGGGTACTAGCCGGGAGGTGATGACGCCGCGGCGTACGAAGCGCTGGCGGAGGGTTTCGGCCAGCGCGGGGTCGGTCATTGCCTGCTCAATCAGGATGGCCCGGGCCCCGTCTAGGGCGTTATCGACCGAGGCAACGGTCGCCTCAACAGTACCGGGTTCGGCATCGGCCAGTTCAGGTTCGACGTAGGCATCAGCGATATCGGCGGTGGGGGCGAAGGGAACTTCGAGCAGATCTTCAACCAGGGACTCCAGCCCAGCCTCGCGGGCAAGAAAGGCCAGAGTCTTGCGCTTGGTCTTGTGGGGGGCGTAGAGCGCTTCGAGCTCGTTTTTGGTGGGGGCGGACGCCAGCGCGGCGGCCAGTTCGTCGGTGAGCAGGGCCCGCTCGTGCAGGGTCTGCACAGTAGCTACCCGACGTTCTTCGAGTTCCCGCAGGTAACGCAGGCGTTCAGCAAGAGTGCGTAGCTGGGCGTCGTCCAGCCCGCCGGTGGCTTCCTTGCGATAGCGGGCAATGAAGGGCACGGTGGCCCCATCATCGAGCAGGACCACAGCCGAACGTACCTGGTCAACCCGAGCACCGAGTTCTACAGCGATACGTTCCTCAATTGAGGGAAGGGGGGCGTGGGGTTCTGCTACCGGGCCTGCGTGTGTCATAGTTTCTAGTTTCTCATACCGGTTTTATGACCGGGTTCAGCAAGAGGCCTGGGTTCAAAGGACGTTCTAGTCACCTGATTCACATAAGACAGCGTGTACCACCAACCCTGTGTGTAATAGTTACGCTTGCAGTGGGCAGAGAGGGTTAACACCACATAAAGTAGTAGTCATACAGGGTATATATTTTCGGCACCGGCATCACCAGACCTACGCCGAGTCTCTTGTACCGCTACCACGCCCTTATTCAACCTTGCTTTGGAGAACCACCGTGCCAGACGCAGCTGATCTTACCTATACAGAGTTCTGTGAACGCTACGATTCTCTGTTAAGCGGCCTGGCGCGCATGGGCTGGACCTCCTCCGAAGCCGTACACCGTGCGTCCGTGCTCTACCCCGATATCGATCGCGACCTACTAGATCAGGCCGTTCATTCTGGCCGCTGGCTCTTTAGCGGTAGCCAGGGGCAAACCCACTCAAATGTGCTCATGGCCTCGGCTATCTGGTACGCAGTAGCTGTCAGTTTTGATTTTGAGCCCGACTATGAGTACGCGGCGGTAGGTCTTGACCCGACCATCATCCAGGATCTTCCGCGCATGCTGGAGTCCTTTGCGGTCCCCGCTGAGGCAATTTCCGGAATTGTCGGGCGTATCGGTGCAGCCCTCAAATACATGGCGGAACACCCCTATACCGAGCTCGAAGAGCAGGCCTACGACGACTTCCTCGCCCATCTGCCGCAAGAGATTGCCCATATCTCTCGCGGGGATTTCTCCTGGCCCCCGTCCCGAGCCCTGATTGAGGACCGTCTGGGGGACCGTTCCTGGTCCAAGGCCCTGCTCAAGGTGGGGGCCTGCCCTCCGAATGCTGAGGGGCAGGGTATTAAACTCGAGGCCCACACCCTGAGCGAGCGCACCTTCCGCAACACTCTGGGCGAGTTCCTGAACTACTGTATCCGCTACGACCGCAAGCCCTCGGCGCTGCTCTACGGCAGCTGGGCTGAAGACCCTGCCCGGAGCGGACGCGTGCCCCATCTAGGTACGGTACGGGCCAAGTACGGCTCCTGGCATCTGGCCCTACAGGTTGGCCGCCAGATGCTCAACGACGCAATGGCCTTGGGTGGTTCGCCTGCTTTACCTGCCAGGTCCCTCAAACAACCCCCGGTTGACCCCACCGAGCCTCTCAACATTCAAGAGATTCAGGCTCAGGGTATCGGCGTGGTACAGCCAAAGGTGCTAACCGAAAGCGAGCGTACCGCCCGTGCCTGGCAGCAGCTCCTATCGGTCACCAAGCAGCGTCTTGATGAACTGCCATGGACCCTTTCGCTGCGGATCTACTACCTCTCTCCTGAGGTAGTGAAAACGGAGGACGTCACTAACTTTGTGAGTATTTTCCGTTCACCTGCCGGTTACTTCTGTGAGCTCACGTCCCCCGATGAGTTTGAGGCCATCGAAGTGGAGCTTGATACGGAGATGCTGGAAAAGGCCGGGTGGACGGCTCCCGCGCCGGGCGGCCGTTGGGCTCGAAATTTCCTGTCGGTTTCGGACGCCGCAGAAGGCGTCATCGAAGCCATGCACCGGGGCATGGGCTGTGACCACCCTGATTACTACCAGTCAGATGACCCGACCGGTAACCTTTCGGTACATGTCGCTCACCCCGGTACGGGGTCTATTCCCATGGTTCCGGTGACCGGTAACGGTTTCATATCAATTGACGATTTTTAAGGGGAGAGGTGCCCAGCTCCCAGCGCTAGAATGGGTTGCCTATGAGTGCCTCCCGTAAACGTTCGTCAGCTCCCCGTCTTTCTGCGCCCAGCAACCGCCAAATCCGTGCGGGCGTCCGCTTTGTAGCGGACCTACCCCGGGGTCTGCGGCGGGCTCTGGTGCTTCTGCTGATTGTGATTCTGCTGGTGGGCGGTGTGCTCTGGTTGCACTCTCACGAGTGGAACGTCCGCGCTGCGCTCGATGATCTGCTCAACCCGGCAGGCACCCCCGTGAGCACCGGTTTTGCTGGATCCGGGGTGCAAACCTATTCCACAGCTAGTGAGGTGCTTGCTAGCCTGACTGTAGCCGAGCCCTATGCTGAGACCCGGTACAAGCGAGATGCCTACGGTAATCCCTGGGCTGATATTGACCAGAACGGGTGCGACCAGCGCAACGATATTCTGACCCGGGACCTGAGTACGCTTGAGATTGCCAGTAACTGCTACGTTCTCTCGGGGAGTTTTATCGACCCCTATACGGCTGAGAGTATTGACTTTACGCGCGGGCCTAAGACCAGTGAGGCTGTACCCATTGACCATGTGGTGGCACTATCCAACGCCTGGTCTTCGGGGGCCTGGCAGTGGAGTGCAGAAGAGCGCGTCCTGCTCGCTAACGACCCTCTTAACCTGCAGGCTGCGGGGCAGGCGGCCAACACCGAGAAGTCCGATAAAAGCGCGGACGCCTGGCTCCCCCAGCCAGGCTACCGTTGCGAGTATGTGGCACGGCAGGTATCGGTCAAAGCTGCCTACCGGCTCACTGTCACCAGCGCTGAAAAGCGGGCTATGCAGGGCGTCCTAGCAACCTGCCCTGACCAGCCCGCTTACAGGTCTGCTTTTGCGGGCTAGTGGTGCTTAGCCTTCTGGTCAGCACGAGCGGTGAGAGTCTGGCCGCGGTTCTTGCGGTAGATCAGCCACCAGCCAGCACCCAATAGGGCATACCAGACCGGCATGGCAATGAGGGCCTGGCGGGTGTCTTCGTACATAAAGAGCAGTACGACGACGCCCACGAAGAAGGCCAGCACAGCATAGCAGGTAAAGACACCGCCGGGCAGCTTGTAGACAGAGGCCTCGTGCAGTTCCGGGCGGGTCTTACGGTACTTGAGGTAGGCAATAATAATCAGCGACCAGGTCACAACGGTCAGCACCGAAGCTACCGTGGTTACCAGGGTAAAGGCCGCGATGAGGGAGTCACCCGAGTAGAGCAGAATCAGGCCTGAGAAAAGTAACACGGTGGTCAGAAAGAGGCCGTTGCGGGGTACACCATTCTTTGAGAGCTTGCCGAAAATGGCGGGGGCGCTACCGCTGTGGGCCAAACCGTAAATCATGCGGGAGGTCGAGAAGATACCCGAATTAGCGGACGAGGTCGCACTGGTGAGCACCACGAAGTTCACCAGGTGGGCGGCAAAACCCAAACCTGCCAGGGTGAACATCTCAACGAAGGGGCTCTGGTTGGGGTCGATGTTGCGCCAGGGGGTGACCATGAGAATCACGGCCAGGGTCAGTACGTAGAAGACGATGATACGCACCGGCACCGCGTTGATGGCGCGGGGCAGGGTCTTGGTGGGGTCCTTGGTCTCAGCAGCTGTAGTGCCGATAAGTTCAGCGCCCAGGAAGGCAAAGATGCCAATCTGGAAGGCCGCAAAGAAACCGCTTGCGCCCATGGGAAAGAAGCCCCCATCGTTCCACAGGTTTGCCACGGAGGCCTTGTCACCGTTGGGGGAGGTAAAGCCTGCAAAGACCATCACCAGGCCCACGATGATGAGCAGGACGATAGCCACAATCTTGATCAAGGCAAACCAGAACTCGATTTCACCGAAGTTCTTCACGCTGGGTAGGTTCAGAGCCAGCAGCAGGCCGATGAGACAGAGGGCTGGGATCCAGGCAGGGAGGTCAGGCCACCAGAAATGAACGTAGCTGGTGATGGCGATGATATCGGCAACACCGATGACGACCCAGGTAAACCAGTAGGACCAGCCCATAAGGAAACCTGCGCTGGGTCCGAGCAAATCTGTGATGAAATCGTTGAAGGTCTTGTACTTGAGGTTGGAGAGCAACAGCTCTCCCATAGCGCGGAGCACCAAGAAAATAACAGAACCAATGATTGCGTAGACCAGGAGCAGGGACGGGCCTGCCAGCGAGATGGTCTTGCCTGAACCCATGAAGAGGCCCGTGCCGATTGCACCGCCGATAGCGATGAGCTGGATATGACGGTTTGATAAACCTCGTTGCAGACCTTCGGTTGCCTGCGCATCAGGTGTGTGCTCGGCTGTAGCCATGAGCGCCCCCTTAGAAGAGTCAAAGTCCTGCCAGGAGCGAACGCGACCCTTCATATTCGATGAGAACAGGGGGTAACGCGCCTTTCCAGACCGGTATTTTGTTATAGTTCAGCTCAAGTGTAGTCCTTCTAGCAGGGGTATTTGTTCCGTTAATGTTGATAGCTGCCCCCTTGAGAGTCGCTTACTCCCACTATCTAAGTGGCTCTCCACACGCTAGAATGTTTACACGGAAACAAAATTTCTCGGTTTGTTACCGCAGCCGAGCCCCACTAGGACAGGAATTCTCATGCCTAAGCTTTCTAACGCCGCCCTCCGCCTCACCGCTGGTGCCCTTATTCTTGATCAGGGCATCAACAAGCTCTCCATGGACGAAGAGACTTACAACCACCTCAAGGGCATGGCTGCCAACGGCATCCCCCAGGTATCGAAGCTTTCTGACAAGCAGTTCGGCAAGCTACTGGCAACCAGTGAAACCCTGCTCGGCGCCACCCTGCTGACCCCGTTCGTCCCCGCAAAGCTGGCAGGCCTGGGCCTGACCGCCTTCTCAGCAGGCCTTCTGAGCATGTACTTCAACATTGACTCGCTCACCAAGGAAGACGGCATACGCCCCACCCAGGAAGGCACCGCAATGGCCAAGGACGCCGTACTACTCGGCGCAGGCCTGGCCCTACTCTTCTCCAGCAAGAAGTAGTAACCCCAGATCTCTTCTGTCTAACCGCCTTTACCCCTACGGAGTGAAGGCGGTTTTTCTATCCTTAATAAACCAACAGGAAGCAGGCTAATCATCAGCCTTATGATAAATTAACGAGAGTTAGACCACAGAGAAAGAAGGGGTTAGAAGAGTGGGCGCCCTACAAGAAGCACTCGATACAGCCAGCAGCTTCATCTGGGGACCTTTTCTACTCCTTCCCCTCCTCATTGGCACCGGCATCTTCCTCACCGTCAGGCTAGGCCTCATTCAACTGAGACTCTTCACCAAGGCCATGAGCCTGCAGTTCGGACGGCGCTCCCGTCAGGAGGGAGCCAAAGGAGAAATATCCTCCTTCCAGGCCATGAGCACCTCCCTCGGCGCTACCGTAGGCACCGGCAACATTGTTGGTGTTACGCTTTCCCTCAGCATCGGCGGCCCTGGTGCTCTTTTCTGGATGTGGATTACCGCCATTTTCGGTATGGCTTCAAAATATACCGAATGCTTTCTGGGTGTCCGCTTTCGCCATCGAGACAAGATGGGCGAACTCACCGGCGGCCCGCAAGCCTACCTCCAGCGCGGGATCCCCAACCGCTTCGGCAAATTCCTTGCCACCATGTTTGCCGTCTGCTGCGTCTTCGCCTGCTTTGGCATCGGCAACATGACCCAGGCAAACGCCATCTCAGCCAACCTAGAGCACTCCTTCAACATCCCTCCCTACCTCACTGCGGGCGTCCTTGCTCTAGGAACCGCGGCAGCCCTGCTCGGTGGCATTAAAACGGTTTCAAAGGTAACCGCCTTATGTGTACCCCTCATGATTCTGCTCTACCTGGGTTTTGGGGCCTACATTGTGGCCATCAACGCCCATATGCTTCCAGAGGTTTTCATCATGATTCTGCGGGGTGCTTTTACCGGCGAAGGCGCCCTCGGAGGAGCTGTCGGTGCCGGAATGATTTTTGCCTTACAGGTCGGCGCCCAACGGTCCCTGTTCTCCAACGAATCTGGCATGGGCACCGCGGCCATTCCAGCGGCCGTAGCCACCACCTCCCACCCTGTGCGCCAGGGCCTAGCTTCCATGACGCAGACCTTCGTCGACACTATCATGGTGATCTCAATGACGGGCTTCATTCTGCTAACCACCGGCGCTTGGCAAGGTGATGACCCAGCCACCTCGACATCAGTTGCCTTTGCTACCGGTCTTCCCGGCGACTGGGGCGGTTACATCGTTACCTTCTGCCTGGTACTCCTGGGCTACTCCACAGTGCTCGGCTGGTCTTACTACGGTGAACGCGCCCTAGAGTCACTCGGCGGTGGCGCTAAAGCTATCGTGAGCTATCGGATGATTTTTGCCCTGGTCTGCGGGCTAGGAGCGATTGCTCCACTCACCCTGGTCTTCACTTTCTCCGATATTATGAACGGTCTCATGGCCATCCCCAACCTCATCGGCCTGCTTCTTCTATCCGGCCTCGTAGCCTGCGAAACAAAGAAGTACCTGACTCACGACCCCAACTTTGAAGCAACGGTCGACAACATCGACAGCTTCATGTACGGCTACCTTGGCGGCTTGGACGCCCAAATCGACCACGAAGTTGACCTCTCCCAGAAGAACCCGGTTCTAGAACACCCCGATACCACCAGCCTCAAAGTGGTGACCGAAAAAATGCTGGCTGACGACGCCGCCCAGTCCACTCAGCCAGAGGTTTACGACATCACCATTGACGACGTCAATACGGGAAGCATCCCGCTACACACCGGCTCCTTGCCCATTATTCAGCAGGCAAAACCCACCTTCGGAACCCCTACGGACCATCGGGCAATTGACGACCCGACGAACAGCGCAAAATAATTTTTCGTATCCATCACACAAATTTTCAGCTTTAACTAGTACGATCGATTTTTAAAAAAACACCGTGCCTCTAACTTTCCACCCGCCTATTTTTAAAATTTCCCTTGATTCATCAAGCATTATTTAGCATCAGAAGCTAAAAACAGGAGGAAATTTCATAGGGTAAGCTACCGTCGAGTAGGCATAACACCCCTCCCCTCCAGTCCTTACCGGAAATTTTTCCAGCACAGCAGAACGCAAAAGAGGCTACCACCCCCACAAACTGCGATATAAAAGCACCACAGCTACCGCTAAAGTGGGGACAGGACTTTTCGCATTCTGAAAATATCCCCCAGAATATTGCTGAACAGCCCACAGAGCTCTCGAGGCCTCCCCCAAGGCTGACGAGCGTAACTCCACTCGGTCTCGCACCTGTACTTTTAGAAGAGGACACACCCATGTCATTTACCCCAAACCGTCGCTCAGCTCTGAAGCTGACCGCAGCTGCATCTGCCGCGTCCGCTCTGACCGCCGCTACCGCTACCGCTACCAGCGCCCATGCTAACGGCCAGAAGCGCATTGCTATCATCGGTTCCGGCTACGGTGGCGCTGTTGCAGCCCGCGCCCTCACCGAAAAGGGCTACACCGTCGACATGATCGAGATGGGTGCAGACTGGGAAAACATGGCAGCTAAGTCAAACGGCTACAAGTTTGACCAGATGACCTCCCCCACCGAGCGGTCCATGTGGTTCGAAAACCGCACCGACATGCCTCTCTCAAGCATCGCAGGCATGGACTTCGTTAACCGCTCCATCGGCCGCGCCGCTGGCGTACTCGGTGTTGAGCGTTTCGCCAACATGAAGGTCTACGTCGGCAAGGGCGTTGGCGGTGGCTCCCTCGCCAACGGTGGTATGGCGGTTACCCCCACCCAGTCCTACTTCCAGCAGGTCCTCCCCCAGCTCGACGCTGCGGAAATGTACGCAACCTACTTCCCCCGTGCCAACTCAAACCTTGGTGTCAACGTACCACCCTCCGACATCGTAGGTACCTCCAAGTGGTACCAGTTCTCACGCCTCTCAGCCTCCCAGGCAGCCAAGGCCGGCTTCAAGCACCAGCTCGTACCCAACGTGTACGACTGGAACTACATGCGCCAGGAAAACTTCGCCCGCGTTCCCAAGTCAGCTCTCGGCGGCCAGGTTATCTTCGGTAACGACTACGGCAAGAAGTCCCTGCCCAAGACCATCCTCGCCACTGCTTTCGCAACCGGCAAGGTCAACCTGACCACCATGACCGAGGTAACCTCCATTACCCAGCAGGCCGACGGCACCTTCTCCCTGGACCTGAAGACCATCGACTTCAAGGGCAACCTGGTCAGCAACACCAAGAAGGTCTACGACCGCGTTATCATGGCTGCCGGTTCCGTGGGCACCAACCGTCTGCTCCTGCAGGCCAAGAACTTCGGCACCATCAAGAACCTGCCCGCCACCCTCGGTACCAACTGGGGCCCCAACGGCAACATCATGGTTGCCCGTAATATGAACGCTGCGACCGGTGGCTACCAGTCCGGCATCCCTGCCATGGGTGTCTCAAACTGGGATAACTCCACCAACTCGGTCTTCGCTGAGCTGGCCCCCTTTCCCGCAGGTATCGATATGCGTATCGGCCTCTACCTGGCTATCACCAACAACCCCAACAAGGGCAAGTTCACCTGGAACAACTCAACCGGCTCTATGGAACTGGATTGGGACTCCGCCAAGGCAGCCCCCGGCGTTGCAGCAGCTAGGGCCTTCATGGATAAGATGAACGCCGCTAACTCAGGAACCAGCTACAACAAGGGTCTCTTCAAGGACGGCAAGACCTTCGCTGACTACTTCACCTACCATCCCCTCGGCGGTGCCGTCATCGGTGAAACCACCGACCTCAACGGTGAAGTTAAGGGTGTTCCCGGTCTCTTTGTTATGGACGGCTCCCTCATCCCTGGCAAAATTGGTGTTAACCCCTTCGTAACCATTACTGCTATCGCAGAACGAAACATGGACCGTCTGCTTGCAGCAGGCCGTTTCGCCTAAACAAGAAAGCACACACAATGACTGCGCACACTCCCAAACGCCGCACCGTACTGAAGGCTGGTGCCTGGGCGGCCCCCGCCGTCCTGGCTACCAGTGCTATCCCCGCTTACGCAGCGAGCTTCGAAGAGATCCCCCGCACCGATCTAGCAATTCTGCTCTCTGATCCCACTGTGGACTGGTCAACTTTTCAGCCGGTCTACGATAGCCCCATCTATCGTGGTCCGACCACAAGAACCAACGTTGCTGCCTACGCGTCTTTCCCCAACACCATGACCATCACCAACGTTGGTACGGTGCCCGCAGTGAACCCCAGCGGCACCCTACTGACCGACATGAACGATGTTGCTACAGACGCTACCGGTTCAAACCGGGCCGGCACCTACGTTAACTCAAGTGATCCGCTCGTCACCTTCGCGTACGCTGGACAGGCAGGCTGGGGTTCCCCCTCCTTTACCTGGACCTACTCCGGCGTCCTACAGCCCGGTGAGTCCGTAGAGATTCCCCTGCGCTATTACGTGAATTTCCCTTTCTGGAACGTCCAGTACGAGCTGTTCGTAGCAGTTACTGTCATCGATGAGATGGACGGCGATTCAGACGATAACTTTGAGCACATGGGCGTCACCCAGGGCCGCGTTATCTACTAAGTAGAACCGTCAGGGACCCTCCACCGGGGCAGGCTGTTTTCAGCCTGCCCCGGTGTCTATCTGTGACGATATACTTGGGGAAGTCTTTCTTTCCCCTACCGGCGGCACTTTGCGTTTCCGTGCGCGCCGGTTTATCTGTTTCAACCTCGTAAGGAGAGTTATGGAAACCAACAAGCAAAAGCAGGACCTGGCCGCTAAGGCCGAGCGTGCAGCGGCAGGTGAAGACCTGACCGCCCCCGTCCCCGAAAAATTCCACCGCCAACCCTACTCGTTCGTCCGCCGCGGTGACCGCCTGACCGCCCGCCGTCAGAAGGCCTGGGATACCTACGCCCCCACCCACGTCCTTGACCTGCCCCGCAACATCGGCGATACCTCGGTTGCTGAGGGTGCGGTCTTTGATCAGCAGGCCCTCTACGGACGCGTTGACGCGCCCCTGGTCGTTGAAATCGGCTCAGGTCTGGGCGAAGCCATCGTCAACCGCGCGACCCAGGTACCAGAGGCCAACTTCCTGGCTGTTGAGGTCTACACCCCCGGCATCGCTGACCTACTGCTGAAGATGGGCCAGGCCGGAGTTGAGAACGTGCGTGTTGCCCAGGCTAATGCACCCGAGCTGCTGGATAACCTGCTCGAAGAATCCTCGGTGGATGAGCTATGGGTCTTCTTCCCCGACCCCTGGCACAAGGCCCGCCACCACAAGCGTCGTCTGGTTTCCCCCGCCTTTGCAGATAAGGTAGCCCGGGTACTCAAGCCCGGCGGTACCTGGCGTTTGGCTACCGACTGGGAGGAATACGCCCTGGTCATGCGCGAGGTACTCGATGCCCACCCCGATTTCACCAATGCCCACGCCGGGGAGAATACCAGCGAGGACGACCCCGTCGGCGGCTGGGCGCCTCGTTGGGAGGGACGCGTCGTCACCAGCTTCGAACGCAAGGCTGGCGAGGCCGGACGTCGCGCCCACGACCTAACCTATATTCGTCGCTAGAACTTACGCTAGGTAGATACAATAGGCGGATACCCGCTATCACACATGTGTGGCTGCGGGTACCCGCCTGTTTTTATGCGGTGAGGGTCTTCTTATTGACCGGTTTTCTCGTAGGAATCAACCGCTCCGGGGTGCCCCTGCATAAAGGCATCAATCTCTGTTTTGGAGGCGGTGAGCTTGGGATCGTTGGCCAGGTAGTACTTGGTTTCTCGAGCGATCAGTCCCGACATAAGGAGCAGGCCAATCAGGTTGGGGATGGCCATGAGTCCGTTGGCGATGTCTGAGAAGGTCCAGGCTACGGTCAGTTCCATGGTGCAGCCGAAGTAGACAATGACTGCAAAGAAAAGACGGTAGGGGGTGACGCCCCGGCGACCAAAGAGCCTTTCGATGTTGCGTTCGCCGTAGTAGGCCCAGCCCAGAATGGTGGAGTAGGCAAAGAGCACCAGGCCGATGGTCACGATCCAGCTGCCGGCGGGCCCAATCACCGACGCAAAGGCATGGCTGGTCATCACTGAGGCTGATATCTGTTCACCGGTGGAGTCGGTGGCCTGCCACGTGCCGGTGACAACCAGCACCAGGCCGGTGCAGGTCACAACGATCATGGTGTCGATGAAGGTCTGGGTCATGGAGACCAGCCCCTGGCGGACCGGGTGGGTGGTCTGGGCAGCAGCTGCTGCGATAGCGGCGGACCCCATGCCCGATTCGTTGGAGAAAATACCGCGGGCTACACCGTACTGTACGGCGTACATGAGAGAGGCCCCAGCAAAGCCGCCCACGGCGGAGGAGCCGGTGAAGGCGTCCGAAAATATCTGCCCCAGGGCAGCCGGAAGCGCCGCGGCGTTAACGCCCAGAATGTAAAGAGCCCCGCCCACGTAGAAGAGGATCATAATCGGCACAAAACCGGCGGTCACCTTGCCGATGGACTTAATGCCGCCCATCAGCACGAAAAGGGTGATAAGGGCTAGCACGATGCCGGTGAGGGCTGCGGGCAGGTGGAAGGTGTCTTCAAGGTTGTGGGCGATGGAGTTGCCCTGGGCGGTATTGCCGATGCCGAAGGACGCCAGCACGGCGGCTACCGCGAAGAAGAGGGCTAGGAATTTACCCAGGGGGCCTTTGATACCGCGCTGGAGGTAGTACTGGGGACCGCCGGAGACTTCCCCCTTGGCATCTGTGGTGCGGTAGCGCACGCCCAGGAAGGCTTCGGAGTACTTGGAGGCCATACCGAAAATAGCGGTGACCCACATCCAGAAGAGGGCGCCGGGGCCACCGATAGAAATCGCGGTGGCAACGCCGACGATATTACCGGTGCCCACCGTCGCGGCGAGGGCGGTGGTGAGGGACTGGAACTGGGAGATGTCGCCGCCGGTAGCACCGTCGTCCTTGCGTTCGAAGAAGGCTAGACGGTTAGCGACGAGTAGTTTGGTGAGCTGGATAAAGCCCAGCCGCACCGTCAGGTAGATACCGGTGCCAAGAAGCAGCGGTATGAGCACAAAAGGTCCCCAGATGAGGGAGCTTATAGCGCTCAAGACGTCTTGAAAGGTCATGTGGTGTCCTTGATACAGGTCGCTGCGGGCGAGGGAGCGCCGCAGCTGCGTGATGAATAAGGACGCCCCGCCGCAGGCGTGTGCACTGCGGTGGGGCGCCATTCAACTATAGCGAGTCAAGGAGCCGGTGGCCTATCTCGTCTTATTCTGTGTATTTACTTACCAGCGAGTTATTGCTGCCAGTTTTTCTTCCTGGCTCTCGGGGGCGGGTTTCACTTCGCCTCCTGAACGGAGCACCAGGTTAATAGTTTGGGCCTTTTCGCCGAGCTGGCCGTCGGCAGCACTCTCAGCCCCGGGGGCCACCAGCAGGGTTGCAATCTGCCCCTGGGTCGCTGCCTCTAGAATCTCACCAGCGCCGATATATCGTTTTCCGGATCGGGCATCGTCAATCTGCTGGGCGAGACTCTTGGTCTCGGCATCAGCTACTTCGGTAAGTACTGGCTGCAGATTTTCAAGCAGCTGGCTTTCGCTCATCCCGTCAACCCTACCGGTGATGACGGTTTCCAGCACTTGACCCCAGGAAGTGGTGGAGCGGAACTCGTGGGTAAGCTCTTCGACCCCTGCGAGGACGAGCGGGTGACGGTTAGGCTCAGAGACTTCTGCTTCAATCCCCTGGGCTACCTTGCGTAAGAACCGTTCACGATAGATGCGGTCGGTATCAGAGTCGTTGGTGTGGGCGTGGAAGGTGGCTTCCCCACCACCCTTGGGGGCCTGCTGCTGGGTGCGCTGCACATCGTAGTCGTTGTAGATATCGTCTTCGCTCTCGATCATGTTCTCGAGGTTGATGCGGCCGATGCGGGTGCCGTCGGTTTCAAAGAGGCGCACTTCTTTGCGGGAGAGGGCCAGCAGGTGCAGGCTGGTATCGGTGCTGAGAAGGGGGACGAGGGCGGTGAGGTCGTAGTCATTGGCTACAGTGACGCTTTCGGGTAACTCGAAGGGCAGACGCTGGGCGGTGAGTTTATCTCCGTCAAGAAGGACTAGCAGGCCATCTCCCTGGTGCTGCCAGTAGTCACGGTCGTCGTGGAGTTCTTGGGCGGGAGCAAGGATTGAATCTGCATCATGCCCTGCTGCCTCTAGTCTGTCGCGGGCAGATGAGAGAAGGTTGCGGAAGCGAATGGCATTCCCCGTGGTGTCGCGACCGGCGCGTTCGGTGGGAAGGGTGAGGGTAACTCGGACAGCCCCCTCAGTTGCGGGTTCGGTCAGAGCCTTAAGGTCGAGGGTGTCGAAGGGCTTGTTGGAAGAAAGGTGGGTGTCGGTCACGGTCGGCTCCTTTGTCGATCGATGGGGCGGGTCTACCCCGCTGATAGAACTAAGCTAGCTGACCAATACCGGAATTTTCAAGTCTTTAAGCCTTATCTGCAGCAGAATGACGACTTATGAACAGTAGGCTGATAATTTTCCCACAAAGCCTGGCATACCCACCCCTGACTACCGTAGACTTAAAGATTGTGGCGGCACCCAAAACAGGGTGCCGCCACTTTATGAGCCGCTGTGACCGCTTGCGCTGCCACAGGCGTCCTTACCCTAATCTTCTGCCAGCAGTTCACGAACGCGCGGCAGCACCTTGGTGCCGTAGAGTTCAATCGAGTTCATGGAGTGCTCATGGGCTAGAGCACCGTTGGAGAACTTGAGATCGAAACGGTTGACACCCAGCTTGTGAACGGTATCGGCAATCTTCTGGGCGACGGTTTCGGGCGAACCCACATAGAGGGCACCGTGTTCAATTTCGTGCTCAAATTCGCGCTCCCCTGCCGGGCCCCAGCCGCGTTCAGCACCGATCTTGTTGCGGTTAGCGATCCAGTGTTCGCGCAGCTGGCTGCGGGCTTCTTCGTCCGTCTCGGCGATGTGGCCGGGTGAGTGGACGGCGATGGGCAAATCGCCGTTGCCCAGCTGCTCGTTGGCCCGGCGGTAGAGGTCGGTGTAGGGCTTGAAGCGCTCAGCGGGCCCTCCAATGATCGCCAGCATGAGCGGGGTCTTGTACTGGGCCGCGCGGGCGACGGATTCAGGGCTGCCACCAACAGCCAGCCAGTGCTTGAGAATACCCTCGGTCTTGGGGTAAATCTCCTGGTTCACCAGGGGCGGGCGGTTGCCGGGGTTCCAATTGAGGGGCTCCTGAGTGATGATTTTGGTGAAGAGGTCGAACTTCTCGGAGAAAAGGGAGTTGTAGTCTTCAAGCTTGTAGCCGAAGAGGGGGAAGGACTCAGTGAAGGAGCCGCGGCCCAGTACGGCTTCGGCGCGGCCGTCACTGAGGGCGTTGATGGTGGCGAAGCGCTGGTAGACACGGATGGGGTCGTCCGAGGAGAGGACGGTGACGGCCGAACCTAGGTGGATGCGTTCAGTGCTGGTAGCCAAGCCTGCCAGGATGGTATCGGGGGCGCTGACGGCAAAGTCGGGGCGGTGGTGTTCACCGATACCAAAGAAGTCGACGCCGACACAGTCGGCCAGCTGGCCCTGTTCAAGGACGTTGCGGATGACCTGGGCGTGGTGCAGGCGGTTCCCTGCCAGGTCGACGGTGGTGTCGCCGAAGGTGTCCAGGCCCATCTGGAAGGCTGTGTTATCGACGCTGAGCAGGCCGGGGCGTAGGTCGGGGGCGGTGTTGATGTTGGTCATGATGGTTCCCTTTCGGTGGTGAACTTCTCGTCTACAGACAGTTCAACACTAGCCCAAATTACTTTATTCCAAAAGTTTTTAAGAGCTGTGCTGGAGGTATCCAGCATCTTAAAAGTAACGATGGTTGCCATCTGCACGAATCTCTTTCGCGCTGATGGCAACCATCGCTACAGTCAAGATCTAGGGGCGGGGTTAGCGCGGCCGGTAGAGCACCACAGCCTGGGAGGTCTGGCGGGCAGCAGGACGCTTGCCCCGGGCCAGGTGCACAGCCCCACCTGAGGTTCCGGCAGCAAAGATGCGGGAGCTCTCCTGCAGGCGATTACGAAGGACATCATTTTCAGCCTGCAGCTCGGTCATGCGGGCCCGCAGGGCCTCCACCTGGTTCTCCAGCTGCATGATGCGCTTGATTCCCTCAAGCGAGACGCCCGATTGGGAAAGCTCCTGAATCTCCTGGAGTTTCTGCACGTCGCGTTCGGAGTAGCGACGGGCCCGCCCCGGGGCTCGCTGGGGCTGCACCAGCCCTAGCCGGTCGTACTGGCGCAGGGTCTGCGGGTGCATACCGGCCAATTCGGCAGCTACGGATATAACGAAGACCGGGCGGTCAGATTCGAGAGCCATTCTTAGTCACCAGCTTTCCTCAGCAGGTCCTCACGGGGGTTAGCCTGGGGTGCCACCGCGAAAAAGGCGTCGAGAGCTGCCTCAGCTTCGGGCGTGAGGTTGGTGGGCAGCTGCACCTCGGGGGTAACCAGCATATCGCCGGTGCCCTTCTTGGTCACGAAGCCGCGGCCCTTAGCGCGCAGCTTACGGCCGGACGGGGCCCCGGCAGCCAGGCGGAGTTTGACGCTCCCGCCGTCGAGGGTGGGGGCCTCAATCACGCCGCCCTTGACGGCTTCTTCCAGGGTGACGGGCACACGCACGAGCAGGTTATCACCCTCGCGGTCAAAGACAGGGTGGGAGTCCACACGGACGGTGACGATCAGGTCCCCTGCCCCACCGGCACCTGGGTGCCCCTTGCCTCGGGCACGGATTTTCTGGCCGTCCTTGACGCCGCGGGGCAGGCGCACCTGGGTTTGGGAGCCGCCGGGGCGGAAGACCGAGACCTCAGCGCCGTCGTAGGCCTGCTGGATGGTGATGCGGGCGCTGGTGGTGGCGTCCTCCCCCTTGGGGGCTGAGAAGCCGCCACCGGGGAAGCCACCCGCACCGCCAGGGAAACCTCCGGCGGAGCGTCCGGCCCCGCCAAAGCCAGCACCGCCACCGAACATGCCGCCGAGCAGGTCTTCAATGTTGATACCGCCAGCGCCGCCGGGGAAGCCCCCGGCCCCACCGGGGAAACCGCCCGGGAAGCCGCCACCAGCCCCACCGAATCCGGCAGCGCCGTACTTGCGAATCTGGTCGTACTCTTCCTTCTGCTTGGGGTCTGAGAGCACGTCGTAGGCTTCTGAGACTTCCTTGAACTTCTTCTCAGCGGCCTCGTCGCCGGGGTTCTGGTCGGGGTGGTGCTTGCGGGCCAGCTTGCGGTAGGCCTTCTTGATATCTGCCTCGGAAGCGTCCTCGGCTACGCCCAGTACCTTATAAAAATCTTGATGGAGCCAGTTTTCGCTCGCCATGTGCCTCTCCTTCCGAGGTAGATATTCAACTATTTATAGAAGTTTATTCAAAGAATTCTACAATGGGCCACCCTTTGCAGACTTACTTCACCAAATTTTTAAATTAAAATTATATTTCTTTTATTAGCGTTGCCACGACAGAAAAAATAATCCCAAGAAGGCATAGAATTGCTGCACAAATTGCGATATAGAAAGCCTCATCCGAATACTCTTGGAGCATACTAACCATCTCCCAGATTCTATCATTATCAAGATTTTCGGGAACTTCAGAGACAGACACCCCTAAAGCCGTTGTATAGGAAATAAGAGATGTAACCACTGCCATATGAATCGCACCGGAGATTGCTGCTATTGCTAGACCAGTTTGAAATGCAAACCCTGCAAATTTTTCCATTATTAGATATTTTGCGGGCCTCTTTATACAACAAAAAATGACAACGAAGCCGATGCTAAAAATTGCGAGTGGAAATACTCCAATAAAATAGCTCATAATATATAAACCTCTTGACATAAGGGGCGGGCACCTAGCCTGACGTATCAGGCCGGGTGCCCGCCCGCATCCCTTATTCTGCTACCGCTACGGCTACCTGGGCGGTGCGGACCACGCGGTCCTTCACCTTGTAACCGTTGCGAAGAACCATGGAGATTGAATCGGGCTCAACCTCGCTGGTGGGCTGCTGCAGGACAGCCTCGTGAACCTGGGGGTTGAAGGGTTCGCCGACTTCGCCAAAGCGTTCCAGGCCCTGCTTGGTCAGGGTCTCTTCGAGCTTGTTAGCGATGGCGGCGAAGGGGCCTTCTTCAAGGTCGCCGTGCTTGCGGGCGGCATCGATATCGTCAATGACGGGCAGCAGGGCGGCAACCAGATCGGCGATCACGAAGTCGCGCAGCTGGTCTTTTTCCTTGGCGGTGCGGTTCTTGTAGTTGGTGAACTCGGCCTGAAGGCGGCGCAGATCTTCAAGACGTTCGGCGGCCAGGGCCGCGTCAGCGCTCTCAGCTGCCTCTGCACTTTCGCAGGCCTCGGCTGCGGCAGGTTCTTCATCTGCCGCAGCGTCAGCAGCTACACCTTCGGGCTCGGGGTGGCCTTCAGATGCCGGGGCGGCGAAGGCGTCCTCCAGAGGGTCGGTGCCCTCGGGCTGGTTGTCTACGGGCTCGTTGGTGTTCTCAGCCATGATTAGTTCTTCTTCTCGTCTTCTTCATCGATTACTTCGGCATCAACGACGTCGTCGTCCTCATCCTTGGTACCCTCGCCGGCTGCGGCGTCTGCCTGAGCCTGGGCGTAGAGAGCCTCACCCAGCTTGGTCTGGGAGGCCTGCAGCTTCTCGAAAGCAGCCTTGACGGCGTCATCGTCTTCACCTTCGAGGGCAGCCTTCAGGGCGTCAACGTCGGCCTGGACCTCGGTCTTGACGTCCTCGGGCAGCTTCTCGTCGTTGTCCTTGATGAGCTTCTCGATGGAGTAAGCGGTGTTCTCAGCAGCGTTGCGGGTCTCGGCTGCCTCGCGGCGGGCCTTGTCCTGCTCGGCGTGAGCCTCGGCGTCCTTAACCATGCGGTCGATGTCTTCCTTGGAGAGGGAAGTGCCGCCGGTGATGGTCATGGACTGCTCGGTGCCGGTGCCCTTGTCCTTAGCGGAGACGTGCACGATGCCGTTGGCGTCGATGTCGAAGGTAACTTCGATCTGGGGGACGCCGCGGGGTGCGGGTGCGATGCCGGTCAGTTCGAAGGTGCCCAGGTTCTTGTTGTCGCGGGTGAACTCGCGCTCGCCCTGGAAGACCTGAATCGATACTGAGGGCTGGTTGTCTTCAGCGGTGGTGAAGGTTTCGGAACGCTTGGTGGGGATAGCGGTGTTGCGCTCGATCAGCTTGGTCATCACGCCGCCCTTGGTCTCGATACCGAGGGAGAGGGGGGTGACGTCGATGAGCAGGACGTCCTTGCGCTCACCCTTCAGCACGCCTGCCTGCAGGGCTGCACCCATGGCAACAACCTCGTCGGGGTTGACGCCCTTGTTGGGTTCGCGGCCACCGGAGAGTTCCTTGACGACCTCGGTGACGGCGGGCATACGGGTGGAGCCACCGACCAGCACGATGTGGGCGATGTCGGAGACCTTGACGCCTGCTTCAGAGATGACATCGTTGAAGGGCTTCTTGGTGCGCTCGATCAGGTCTGCGGTCATGTCCTGGAACTTGGCGCGGGTCAGCTTTTCATCCAGGTGGATGGGGCCCTCGGGAGTGACGGACAGATACTGCAGGGAGATGTTGGTGGAAGTTGCTGAGGACAGTTCCTTCTTGGCCTGTTCTGCTGCTTCACGCAGACGTTGCAGAGCAATCTTGTCCTTGGACAGGTCAGCGCCGGTCTTGGACTTGACCTGCTCCAGCAGGAAGTCGACGATGCGCTGGTCCCAGTCGTCGCCGCCCAGGCGGTTGTCGCCTGAGGTTGCACGGACCTGAATGGTGGAGAAGCCATCTTCGTCCTTGCCAACTTCGAGCAGGGAGACGTCAAAGGTGCCGCCGCCGAGGTCGAAGACCAAGATCAGTTCGTCTTCGTTACCCTTGTCGAGGCCGTAGGCCAGGGCTGCTGCGGTGGGTTCGTTGACGATACGCAGGACGTTGAGGCCCGCGATTTCGCCGGCTTCCTTGGTGGCCTGACGTTCGGCGTCGTTGAAGTAGGCGGGGACGGTGATGACGGCGTCGGTGACCTTGTCGTTCAGGTAGGCTTCAGCGTCGCCCTTGAGCTTCATGAGGGTGCGGGCTGAGATTTCCTGGGCGGTGTAGGCCTTGCCGTCGATGTCCTGGGTCCAGGTGGTGCCCATGTGGCGCTTGACGGAGGCGATGGTGCGGTCGACGTTGGTGACGGCCTGACGCTTGGCGACGTCACCGACCAGAACTTCGCCGTCCTTTGAGAATGCGACGACGGAGGGGGTGGTGCGGGCGCCTTCTGCGTTGGCAATGACGACGGGCTCGCCGCCTTCGAGGACTGATACAACTGAGTTGGTAGTACCGAGGTCAATACCTACTGCACGTGACATGTTTTCTCCTTGAGATTTGGTTATCTGTACATCTTTCAAGCAAGTTGAGCCCGGTATGCTCAACCCGCTTGTCTTGATATCTAGTTTGCCACGTTTTGAGCAGAAGTCAACAGAGTTGAGTCAAAAAGACTCAACTTTTTTGCGCATGAACAGTTTAGGCTTATGGGAAGCAGACGGACGCCCGCCCCGCCTTTGCAGGGCAGGGGCGGGCTGCGACGTCCACACCTTTTAAAACCCTGAAAGTGCACACAAAAAAGTCGGCACTCCACACAAGGAGGTGCCGACTCGGCAAGGTGGTACTAGACCCCAGGGCAACCAAGGGGCAATGCACTGCGCTCTAGAGCCCGCAGAGGGCGTTCCCTACCCACCGAAGACGCCGGAGATTATAAGCCCCGACAGGATAGCTATGGCAATACCGATAGCCATCAGGCCGCCGATGAGCAGACCCATGTTTTTCTTTTTCGGGTCAGCGGGAGGCTGGGGTATAGGGCCGCCGATAAGAGTATCGGGTGCCTGGGTGCCGGGCGCAGGCTGCGGGACGCCCTGGGCGGACGCCGCCTGACCGGCGCCAGGGAGGTTGGGTTCAGGGTTTGTAGGCTGCTGAGTCATGGCAATCTCATCCTTCCATACAGATAGTGTGTGTCCTAGCTAACTTTACAGGCGAAAATGGTCAGCTTGATTATATTTCGCGCGGTGTCTACGTTTTCCTGGGCTATCCCTGGGCTTCTTTGCCGTCAGTTTCGAGCTCAGCCCTCCTGCGCTTAGATTTTTTCCCATTACGTACAGCCAGAACTGCAGCAACTATTCCGATGACGAGAGGGACCCAGGCTTTGGAGTATTCCATGAGAAAAATAAGCCAGTCCGGTGGAGTAATAGTAGGCCAGGGGACGCGCCAGGAAGGAACGGGCAGACTTATCTGGGGTGGGGCAGGCAGGGAAAGAGTAAATTCTGGAACAGGCAGGGCTATCTGGGGCGCATTTATATCTGGAAGACGTTCGACTAGCCACTGCACTACCCTACCCAGCACAGGCATAAGCACCAGCATGGCGAGAAACCAGGCGGAGCGGCCCAAACCGAACAGCAAGGGCAACACAAACCGTCGAGAAGGGCTTCTTTCAAGCGCCTCACGGTAGGCTTCTGACCGGCTACCGGCTGGCACGTCGAGCTCGACATATTCCTTAGCTGTCCCATGTTTATAGGCCACGACCAGCAGCTCATCCAGAAAGTTTGTGGTGAGTTTAAGCTGGGGGTCTGTGGGAACAGCGGCCTTAGCCCGGGAGAACTTTCCGTCTAGAAGGTTCTTCTTGAGTGCAATGCTGGTAGGAGTATGGTCATACCGGCCCACTACTTCACCGTCAACGAGCACCCTCACCCGTTGCTTAGGCCGGTCGATACGTTCGGCGATACGTTCACGGATCTTTGCCCCTACCGGAGACTCGTTAAGGGCGTGCAGTGACTTCTCGTCTGGTTTTTTGATAGGCCAGTCCGGGTCGATCTCGATGAATTCGGCATCAGATCCACGCTCCAGAAGCAGATGCCCTGCCACAGGGTGGTGCAGTTCCCAGCGGAGCATTACTCTTTCCCTCCAGAGCCTTCTTTACCCTCGGAACTTGTACCCCACTCGTCCGCAAATTTTTTGTGCCAGGGGCTGACTGACACGATATAGATGATGATTACCGCCCAAACGTACCAGCCCGCTCCGTCCGGATAAAAAAGCCTGGAAGCCAGCCACATACAGGCTGCGGCCAACAGGCAGAAAGTGAGATTAGGTCGGTAGGTTGCCGCATCGTAGGCGGCAAGAATCGCAAGGACGAGTGGGGTGCCGACCAGAATCGAAGTAATCACCACTTGCTCAGGCGCAGTCAGCGCTAGAACCCAGGGCGCAAGAATGAAAATGAGCGGTAGAGCGGCAAGAGCTAGGCGGTTACCCCTGCTGCGGCGAGGTTTAGGGGTCTGTTCCTCAGGGCGGTCGTCGTTGACTGTTGTGCTGGTACTCATGTCACCCATTGTAGGCAGTACGCAAAAGCCCCGCAGGTGTGTGGCCTGCGGGGCTTTTGTCATCTCGAAAGAACTCAAGAAACTGAGTGTCTGGTGCTGCTCTTCTCAGTTCACTGCTGTATGAACCGGGCAAACCTTCTTGCCTAAGAGCCACCATCAAGTGTGTGTACCTGTAAGACTATACACAGGTTGCCCTTATTTTTCCGCCTTAGAGCGAACTTTTTACCACTTTTTATTCAGCTTCTCTGCCCGCCCACCTTTTCCCGAAAGCTTCATGGGAACATAGTGAGCATGTATCGAATCATGACTGTATGCACCGGAAATATCTGCCGCTCCCCCATGGGCGAGTACCTTATCAAACAAGCTGCCGCCCAGGCCGGGCTCACCGTGGAGGTCGCTTCCAGCGGCATTTCCAATGAGGAAGAGGGCAATCCCATCGACCGTCGAGCCAAGAAGGTGCTCGATGAGCTCAACATCAATACCGGCTCCCACCGAGCCCAGCAGTTCACCCGGACCGATTTTGACCGCTACGACCTGCTTCTAGCCATGGACACCAACCACTACCGGGCGCTTAAGCGTATGGCCCCTAGCGACGAGGCAGCGGCCAAGGTTAGGCTCATGCGCGAGTTCGACCCGGCTGTCGCAGACCAGCCCCTTGACCGGCTGGGCATCTACGACCCCTGGTACGGCGATATGAGCGACTTCTACGAGACCTTCCAGATGATTCGGGACGCCGTGCCCGGAGTCATCGAGCAGATCCAGACCCACAGCAGTTAGCCTGGGCCGGGTAAGCGGGCAGGGGCGCCCCTGAGAGCTGACGTGGATCGGGGCTGGCGGTGAATCGTGAGGAGCCCCCGGGCGACGAACGAGAGCGGTTGTCAGCGCAAGGGGCGCCCTGGCCGCGTCCGCCCAGCGAGCGCGAACTCTGCGTGCTTTTCCTCCTGTTCCCTAACCCTCAGCCGTCCCCTCGCTATCGGCCACGGGTGCGGCGGCGTCCAGGCCGAGGCGGGCGCGTTCGTCCGCGATGATTTGGGCGGCCATCTTGGAGTCGGAGATGTCGACGGCTTCGGCGGCGCCGTCCTTGGTGGCGGAGATGCGGGCATATTCGTCGAAGAGCTGGGATTTAAGGCCGAGGAGTTCGATCATGCGTTCGTCGACGGTGTTGGCGCCGAGGAGGCGGTAGACGTCGACGGCGTGGGTTTGGCCCATGCGGTGGGCGCGGGCGATGGCTTGGGCTTCGATGGTGGGTTTGAACTGGGGTTCGGCGAGGATGACGATGGAGGCTGATTGGATGTTGAGCCCGGCACCGGCTGCGGTGATTTGGGCGAGTAGGACGGAGCCGGGGGCGGCGTCTTTGAGCCTGTCGACGGCGGCTTGGCGTTCGGCTGGGGGCATGGCGCCGGTGATGGTTCCGATGGTTTTGGTGCCGAGGGCGGTTTCGAGGCGGGTGAGGACGGAGAGGAAGAAGGAGAAGACGAGGACCTGGCGGCCGGCGTTGGTGGCTTCTTCGACGATTTCAAGCAGGCGGGTGAGTTTGGCGGAGTCGTCTGCGGCCCAGGCGGCGCGGCGCATGAGGGCGAAGTTGCCTTCGGCGACGGCGGCCCGGTAGGCGTCTGCGTCAGACGGGGTGAGTTCGAGCCAGTCGCGGTGCTCGGTCATGTCGGGTAGTTCGGAGAGTACGTCTTTTTGGTTGCGGCGCAGGTAGGCGGGGGCTATGCGGGCGCGGAATTCGCTGGCGAGTAGGTTTTCGGCTCTACCGCCGGCGACGAGGTCGGGTTGTAGGTAGTCGACGAGGGTGACGAATTCTGAGACGCGGTTTTCCATGGGAGTGCCGGAGAGTAGGACGGCGTAGTCGGCGGCGCGGACGAGGTCGGCGACTTTTTGGGAGCGTTGGGCGCTCTTGTTTTTCACCAGGTGGGCTTCGTCGGCGATGACGGCGTCGGCGCGCCAGGTGGCGTCGGAGTAGAGGCGGGCCCCGTCGTAGGTGGTGATGAGCAGGCCGCCGTCGGCTTTCCAGGTGGTGAGGGCGGCGTCGCGGGCGTCCCCGTGGGCTAGGTGGGTGGGGATTGCGGTGAATTTTTCGGTTTCGCGCTGCCAGTTGATGACCAGGGAGGCCGGGCAGACGACGATGAAGTGGGTTTTGCCGGTGTTGGTGAGGTGGGTGAGGGCGGCGAGGGTTTGCATAGTTTTGCCCAGGCCCATTTCGTCGCCGAGGATTACTTTTTTCTGGGCGAGCATGAATTTGGCGCCGTAGGTTTGGTAGCCGCGCAGGGTGGATGAGAGGCCGGTGAGGTTGAGGGGGTATTTGCGGATCCGCTCGAAGATTTCAGCCGGCAGGTAGGCGTCGCCGAGGGTTTCTTTGCCCAGGTAGTGGGCGAGCAGGGCCTGGTGGGTGGCTGGGTCGGCGAGGTAGCCGGCCCAGGCGGCGTCGGGGGTGAGCCAGGTGGCTGGGGGTACGGTGAGCGGAGCGAGGTCCCGGCAGCGGGCAAGGTCGGTGCGGAGCTGGTTGAGGTCGGTCAGGTCGTCGCCGACGGCCACAAAGAGGGGGCCGGACGCCGGGGTCGGCTGGGTGAGCAGGGGCGCGTAGGAGGCCAGGCGGTCGAGGAGGTCGGAGTCGCCGAGGGCGGCGTCGATGGTGCGCAGGCGGTCAAGGCCGATGAGGATTCGTTCGGCGGCGGGGGTGCGGGTTTCGCCCAGGTTCTCTTTTTCTTGGCCTGCTGCTTCGTCGAGTAGGCGGGTGGCGGCTGCGTAAATCTGGTTGGCGGTGGTTTCGCCGATACCGGGTATGCGGGTGAGGGCGGCGGCGCTGCCCTGGGCGAGGACGTCGGCGACGGTAGCTAGGCCGGCATCCGCAAGGGGTGCGGTGCGGACGGTACCGCTGGTCAGGTCGCGCAGTTTTTCGACGGGAACGTTCTTGAGGGTGAGGGTGGCCCGTTCTGCTTTGAGGGCCTGCATGTCACCCCGCTCATACCGGTGAGCAGCTGGGCACGTTCGGGGGTGTTGAGGGCTCCCCATACCGACAGGAAGGCGGCGTGGTCTGCGGTGCTGACTTCTTCCCAGTGCGGGGCGGCCCAGTTTTCCCCGGCATAGCGGGCAAGGGCCGGGGCGGCGGCGTCCTTAATACCTAAGGTGTTGGCGGCGAAGGCCGCATCGGGGGTAAGGGTGGTGAGCTGGTCTGCCTGGGCAAAGAGCGGGGTGAGGCGGGTAAGAGCACCGGAGGCGGACGCCAGCCGCTCAGCAAGGGCTGCACTGGCAGCTTCTGCGGCGCGGCGCTTTTGGCCGCCAAAGAGTCGGCCCAGCAGGCCGCCGCTCCCGGCCTGGATGTCTGCCAGAAGGGCGGGAAGGTTGTCGCCCGCTGCGGCAAGGGTGCGCAGGTCATCGTGCAGGGCGGGGTTTTGGTTGCGCCAGAACTGCTGGGTGAGCCAGGTGGAAAGGTTCTCGATAGAAGCGGGCGCCAACGGGGCGAAGCGGTAGAGGGAGCCGGCGTAGCCCTCGGGCAGGTTGAAGCGCAGGGCGGTGGGGGCGGATAAGGCCGCGAGGGTGGCTTGGCTGCGCTGGCTGGCGTGGAGCAGGGCTGTGCCCTGGGCTTCTTCGGTGCTCATGTGTTCCCCTGGTTGTCGGTGGAGCCTGTTGGCTTGTTTCTCATTATGGCCTAGCAGGTCGCCCCGGTGCGGTAGCCTGAGGGCAGTAGTTATGGCAAAGGCGAAGGAGGCCGGGGTGCTTGAGCTAACGGGGCTAGATTCGCTCGGTGAGGTGGTGGCACAGGCCCACCAGCAGGTGCGGGGTGAGCGGCCGCTGCTGGTGGCGATTGACGGACGCAGCGGGTCGGGTAAAACCACCCTGGCTGCTGAGCTGGCTACCTGGTTGAGCAAGCGAGGTATCGCGGCCGAGGTCTTTCATCTAGAAGACCTCTATCAGGGCTGGAGCGGGCTGGCCCAAGCTGCCCTGGTATGGCAGCAGCTTGCCGAGGCCGTGGCGGACGGACGCGCCAGCTCCCCCGAGACTACCCCGCACTGGTTTGGCTGGGATTGGGGTAGCTCTCAGGCAACCGGCCCGCACCCCTTTACCGCTGCCCAGCAGGCGGCGGGCGGCGTGCTCATCGCTGAGGGGGTAGGGGCCCTGACCGGTACCCACGATGTGGGTGTTTTCGTGGAGCTTGATACCGCGCGCCGCAGGCAGCGGGCCCTAGTCCGGGACGGAGAAACCTACCGCCCTTACTGGGACATGTGGGCAGCCCAGGAGGTAACTCTCTTACAGGACTATGTCGGGGCGTACGAGAACACTGAGGTGTTTAAATTTATCGGCGAGTCCTCCCCAAGCGCAGGATAGAGAAGATTCCTCGAAGGCGGCCTTTTCGTCGTGCTAGGAGCCAGTTTGCTAGGCCTACAATAGCTCCCAGCAAGATACCTGACAGCAGGAACCAGAAAACGAAGACATGCCAGGAAACAAAAATCTGCTGCTGAGCAACCTTATCCACGAAATCGAACCCATCGTTAAGGAGGGGCAGGGGAATCACGAGGGCACCGACGATAGCAAGAATCAACGCGATACGGTCTTGGCTTTCGAGGGCAGCTTCCTGCTGATCGCGAGTTGCGATGTTCATGATGGTTGCCGCGTGTTCTTTCATCACACCGTACCGCTTGTAAAACTCAATAGCCTCCTTGTATTCCCGAAGGACCTCCATTGTCTTACCTGTATTGGCCGATGCATCGTCCATCCAGTAGCGTACAGAATCAACTTCAATTTCTCGGTAGAGAGCCAAAACCTGATCTGAGGTTTTACCGAGATTATTTGAATGGGCAGCCCCTGCCATAGCCTCAACGAGGCGCAGCTCAGAACGGCGAAGCATCTGATCCTGTAATCTGCCCAGGAGGAGGGCATCGAGGTACTCAGCTTCGAAGCTCACAATAAAGTTGTTGAAGCGCTTATTCTGTTGCTCCTTGATCGCGATGAACGTGGCGTAGTACCGGGCGAAGTATCCGTAGCCTATCCTATTGAAGGTAATAAACCGGCTTTCTTGTTCCTGGTCAAAGCGGTCCATATCTTCGGCTGCATGCTCAGGAGATAGGTTGGTTGAATACTCAACAAGCAAAGGCAGAACAGGTTCGTACTCTTTGAATTCTTCTGGGTAGGCTTTGCTAAGCTCTTCAATTTCTTCAGGAGTTTTTTGGAGCAGAATAGCTGTGTAGGTATTCGCCTCAGTATCATCTCGTAAGGTTTGCGCTGTCGGAAACTTGATGTTAAGTTCCGGTGCCTCTTGCTCGATGACTTCGTGAAGATACCGCCCTCGAACGCCTCGGTGTGTGCCCCGTCCGTAAGCTGAGGCAAAACTACGTATCACATCCTTAACTTGTTTCTCAGTCTCAGCTGCCACATCGCATACAAGCGCTACCTGGGCAAGTGCTAGGTCATCCGTTACTCTGTCAGCCAGCAAAATCTCTAGCCGTCGGATGGAGAATTCTGTTACCTGAGGGAAGTTAGGCACTAGTTCCCCGTCTACTCGGCGGGTTTTCCTCTCAACGTAGGGCATCAGATCAATCTGCTGTACGCTGTGGAATCTGACGGGCATATCGGTAAGGCTTTGAGACCCCTCAAGGTCTCCATAGAGGAAGGACGACATGGTGGCGGGGAAGTAGTTTGCCCGCCACCTGCCATCTGAGTAGAGTTGGCTTCCATCTCGACGGGTTCCGCTGGGTATAGGGTAGGTTCCTGTTTCCCAGGCTGATCCTGAAGAGGAAATGAGTTCTGGGTGGACACGAACGTCGCAGATAAAAATTGCGGTTGCTTTAGGCATGAGGAACTGTATTTCCTTCAGCTTCAAACGTGTAGTTCAGAACTAGCCGTTTGGTTTTTCGAAACTGTTGGTAGTTGAATTCCAGGGAAAACGATCCCATTGCAGGTCTTTGGAACATATCTAGTCCGATACCTAAATCGATAATCCATCCATTGTTACATTTGATGGATCGATCATGAGCATCGGGGTCATAGGTATAGATGAAGGTGATGCCGTGGGGTTGAACCTGGTTTTTTATTTCTTCGAACATTTCTTCTTGTTCTTGAGTAAAAGCCCCGTATTCATCAGACCCAGAGCGCAGTGTAAAAACAATTTCACTTTCAGGGGCTTTTACAGAGTGAACAACGGCCAGGAGATCCAATAGGTTGCGCCCTTGGTGGTAACGGCGAATATAGGCGTCTTCTAGTTGAATGAGGGTGGCACCCCGCAGATAGTCAGCAAAAAGTGCCTGATAGGTGACTCCGGTCTGATTCTCACGGATTTCAAGACGCTTTTCTTGAGGGCCGCTCTTGCCTTCTGGAGGAGTAGATGCGGGGATCTCAGATGACAGTGCAGAGGCTACCTGGAGGTGATTAGCTGCTGCCTCATCAAGGCTAGGCAGCATTTGGTCTTCTTGGTTCTGTGCGCTTTCTCGCCAGTAAAGATCTGGGTATTCAACCTCTTCAAGGATCTGAACGGTGCGCTCTTCTCCGCTTGCTTTCTCACGGTAGGCAAAGCGAGGTTGGGTCATGGTGGAGTCGATCCGGCACAGCTGGTCTTTGACACGCTTTCGGCCTTCGATAGCGAAGGTGAAAAGTTCTTCAGCCTGTTCTGACGTAAAAATTTCGTGGGGATAGATGAGCTTAAGCAGACCTGAAAAGGTCTTGTTGACTCCGTCCCGGTCACGTTTGGAGAGACTATTATCGAGTTCAAAGTAGGTTGAGGCGTGCTGGGAGTAGTCGAGATTTCGCATGTACCGCAGGCCTTCTGCCAGGTAGTCCACCACGAAACCGAACCCCTGAGTGAACATTTCATTGCGCACGGTTTCAACTTCCCAGCCAGGAATGTAGGTGTGGAAACGATCGATAAAGGCGGGGTCGTGATAATTCGCTGGGAGTTCCGAGAAAAGGTCTGAGTGCTTGAGCATATGGGGAACGTTATGGGCGGTGTTCCCTACAAAAGCGAAAGAGGCCTCGGCACTTTGTACGTCGCTGCCCCGGGAGAAGCTCTTGTTGGCCATGTAGTTCTTCATAATGTCAACGAGTTCCCGCTGGGGGCGTCTGGTGCGCCCGGCAAACTCATCAAAGGCTACGACATCCCAGTAGCCCACGAGGCCGATGCGGCCGGTTGTGTTGTTGATGAAGAGCTTCGGCACGGTAACGTCTCCGCCGGATATAACGATGCCGTGAGGGGAGAACTCCGAGTAGACGTGGGTTTTGCCGGTTCCTTTGGGGCCAAGTTCTATCAGGTTGTAGTTACGCTCAACGAAGGGGATGAGCCGGGTGAGCTGGAAGAGTTTCTGGCGGGTTCCAAAGAATTCTGGGTTGAGGCCAATGGACTGCATTAGCACGTCAATCCATTCTTCGGTCGTGAACTCTGCACGGTGTTTGGTGAACTCTTCAAAGTCGAAACCTGAGTGCTGTACTGGTTTGAGACTATCGATGCTCCAGGGGCTGACGCCCTTTTCGGTAGTCCCGTTGTAGCTCACTCGGGGCAGGCACCAGACGCCGGTGGTCAGGAGTTTTGGGTTTGCGCGAACGGTAGCTGGGTCAATGATGACCTCTGATATTCCTAAATTGTTAAAGCTTGCCTCGTAGCGGTCGTCCTGGTCGTTAAAGGTTACGTGGATACGGTCGATGAGGAGTTTGGGGCCTTTTTCGCGGATAGTTGATTTGATGAGTTCTGCCTGGTTTCGCTGAACAAAGTTGTTCTGCATGATGAGCTTGACTCGCTCAATACCCTCAGCAATTTGAGTTTCATCGTGGGAGGTAGCGTATTGGCCCAGTAGATATTCAAGGACGTAGGTGGGTACTGGTGCATTGCTTTTGATGTGGGCTGAAAGGTCTTTGCGGACCACATTGCCGGTGAATTCAGTAATAATTTTTTCATCTAGCGGTGTGTATGCCATGGTTGGTGTTCTTTCCTTGCTGTGGCCTAGTTGAAGAAGTCGTCGATTACGGTGTTGCCCCGTCTGATCTCGATACTTGTTTTGTCGTAGTGCTGCCAGGTATCGGTGGTGGCGCTGTAGCTCTCTAGCTTGATGTCTGCGGGCCCTTCAGGGAGGCCGTCAGCTGCGCGGGTCAGTTCCAGAATAAGCTTTATTTGCCTTTCACTGGCCATCTCAGCGGTGAGGTTAAAGGTTGCTTCAGGCTGATCTGAGATCAGCTTGCCTGCGTGATAAATTCCCGCTCTGAGTTTAAGGGGTTTCAGCTCTCCTACAGGTTCTTGTTGGAGGAGTTTGATGGCCAGAAGGTTTGTGGTCATTCGTTGGGGCACCTCTGCGAAGCCCACCCTAACGGTTTGGGCGGTGTTCTGCTTCTTAGTGACGCGAACATTAATCACAGGTACCGTCAGTTCTTGGAGGGAGGCCCCGCCATGAACGTATTTGAACCCAGAGCCCTGCCTTTTCAGCCTTTGAATGGATCGGGGGATAAGGACCTCTGCATCACCGGTAAGGCCTAGCTCTTCTGAGGTGAAGTGGTGGAAGGCGTCGCTACGGCTCAGACCTGTGCCCAGCACAAAACGACGGTCTACAAAGGCCAGTGAGTCGCCGTGGGCTCTTTCGCTGAGGTAACTTACCTGGTTGTCTTCTTCATCTTGATAGATAAAGCCGTGATCGGCAGTGATGAGGATTCGGGTGACGGACCGGTGAAGTTTTTTGATGAGTGCCTTAATCTCCTTCATTGCTTGTTCTGTTGCGGTGAAGGTTTGGTTCTCGGTTGCTCGTTTATCTCCAATGTTGTCGATTGTGTTGTGGTAAATGTAGATAAATTTATGGTCTTTGAATTTTTCCTGGATTTCACTTTGGCTCAGGGAGATGATGTCCTGATACTGCACAGCAAGACCCTCATGGCGCCGCAGGATTTTGTCACGGTTTTCTGTGCCGCGGGTCAAGACGCTGCCTGCCGAAACGGTGGAGCTTGAAGGATTGATTGTAAGCGGGGCAGGTGGCAGCAGGGAGGCCATTCCTAGCTGGGTGTAGCTCGGTAGAACGCCGAGCATGGCGCTGATTGTTGTGTCGTATTTTTTGTTGTGGGCTAGTTTTCGTTCTAATTCTTGGGCTACTTCGAATCGAAGGCCGTCTGAGATGATGACGCAAGTACGAGCTTTTTCAATTTCGCGCTGGACGTGCTCGGTAAAGAAATTCTCTTGCAGGTTACTGGTGCGGAAGGTCTTCCGCCACCGGGGGGTTGCTTCAATGAGTTCAGACCACCGGTTCCCCAGCGGCATGAGGTAGTTGCTGGTGTAGGCCTGATTAATCTGTCGGGTCAGGGGATTGAATATTGAGTTCGCGTGGTCCTGGTTGCTCTGTTTCTGGGCCAGGTGGTAGGTACGGTAGAGCTGGTCGATGGTGTACCAGGTAGTGACGTATGTTTTAAAGGTTTCGTTGAGGTTGCTGTTCCCCAACTCGAAGCGCTTGACAGCTTCAAGGAACTGCGCACCGGTTAGGAGGGCCCGGTAGGAGTTTTCGTATTTTGTGTACCAGAGCACTGAGTTTTGCTCGCGCTGAATCACCATATCGCTCATCTCTTGTGCTGAGTAAAGGGAGTTGGGAACAGCTTGAGCTAAGTGTAGGAGGATTAACTGTTCAGTTTCCTCGAAGAGGGTGCTGACTAGTAGGTCGTTCAGAGTATCATCCTGATGAGCTTGGCGATAGTTGGTGTTCTCTGCAACGATACGGGCGACGGTGAGAGCATTCTGGCGGGTGTGGTAGCTGTCGCGGAAGGCCTTGTAGTCTGTTCGGATATTGCGGTATTCAGGGGCGGTGCTGTTGAGCACTTCATCGCGGTAGGCCCAGATGAGGAAGGCACCGAAGTTTTCGGTTGATTCTTCTGGGTAAGCGTAGATTGTCCGTACTCCCTGCCAGAAGAATTCTTTGAGGTCATAGAGGTCGAGCACGGCTTCAGGCTCCGGGTTACCATGAGCGTAGCTCACCAGGAGGGCGGAGAGGACTGCCTGCATGGAGTGCTGATCCTCGGGCAGGTCCAGAATACAGGCTGTCATTTTTGCTTTAAAGGTTGCCTCGTCTTCTTGACCGGTGAGGCGGGCCTTGAGCTTGCCCAGCAAAGCGCTGTCGTTGAAGAAAGCGGGGTGGTGGGCAGCGAGGCTAGCGGCAATCGGAGATTTGATATCGGCTGCGTTGAGGGCTAGGGAGGCACGGTCTGCGGTAAAGGTGCCGTAGGCTAGCTCAAGGTCGAGAAGCCAATTGTCGGTATCTTGGGTGGCTGGCCCGGGGCGGTAAATCAGAAATTTCTGACCTTCGGGGGCAGTGAAAATTGTGTGTTTGATACCGAATTCATTGTTATCAACGTGTAGTTTTTGGGTGTTTTCCGGCAGTTCTAGCTGGTTGAAGTCTTCGAGGAATTCCTGCTCAGGGTCGTGCCAGATTACAATGCTCTGCTGGTCGAGTTTACGGCTAATGGCCTGAGTAATTTCTGACATTTTTATTTTCCTGTTTTTAGTAGTTGCCGGCCGCTAAAACTAAGCCTATATTGTTGGTTCTTACTCTGGGGTTTGTCGGGGAGGGTTCGCTCAATCAAGTGGGCATTCAGCAGGGGGGTAAGGTAGCTGCTGCTCAGGTGGCTGGTTGATTTGATACCAAGCCTCATCTGAATTTCCTGTCTTGTCTTGCTACCCCCCGCCAGGTATCTCAGGAGCGTGAGGTGGTTGGCCGAAAGTCGGAGCCCCTCATATGCGGTATCCAACTCATCATATGCGGTTTCGGGCTCATCATATGCGGTTTCGGGCTCATCATATGCGGTACCCGGTTCATCATATGCGATTGAGGTGCTGGGCGTTGAGGAGTGGTCTTCGATGTATACGATGACCCTCACCCTGTCCACAATCTCTTCGATACGGGGTTCGGGTAAACCGGCCTCTGCGATATCTGCGAAAGCTCGCTTTAAACCTGTGCCCCACTGTTCCATGAGGTTGGCTTCTCTGAAAATTTTGGCCAGGGAGGGGTTGCGGAGCTTAGAGACGTAGCGCATGGTCTCTATAGTCATGCCCGGCAGGAGGGTGCCGGGGTTCTCAATTTCGATCCGGTCGTCGTAGAAGGCGAGGCGGATCGGGGTGCCTCTTTCGCCGTAGTTGGCGTGGGCTAGGGCATTGACGACGAGTTCCCGGAGGGCTGTGACCGGCACGGAGTAGACGTCCTGGCGTTTCACTCCCCCGAAGATAGCCCTGCGGTAGGCGTGTTTGAGGATGAAGTCCATGATAGGTTCCACAGCAGCCGGGATGTTGGTGTGCACATCGGTGTGGTCGCTGATATGGAGCCGGTCGGTGCCGCGAAAGCGGGCTAGTTGCACGTAGGCGGTGGGGAGGTAGGAGTCTGGGTGGGGGTGGGCTGCCAGGATTCCGGCATTAGTGGGGACCAGGGTGCCGAGGTAGGCCACGGCCAATCCCAGGTGGGTGAGGTGCTCCCGGCTCGTTGGCGTGTTCCGAAGCTGGGAGAGAGTCTCTAGGTCTAGCTCGTCGATGGAGGCAGCAGGGCAGGGTTCGTCTTCGAAGAAGCTACCCCGGGCTAGCCGCTCTAGTTCTGCGACCATGGCGGTGTCTGCCTGGCGGGTTGAGCTTCCTAAGCGGACGTAAACGCCGCGGTCGAGGCCTTCTGCACGAATGTAGTGGGGCTTTCGGGTGGCAGGTACGTCGACGATGAGCACGGTTTTCCCGGCTACGGTAGCTGCCATGATGTTGGGCAAGAGTTGCGGGGTGATGGTGTCGTTGATGAGGGAGGTGAGCCGTTCTTCTTCAGCGAGGGGGTCTTCCAGGCCGTTGACGGTGCGGTCGTCGTTGATTCCTACGATGAGCTGGCCACCGGCAGAGTTGGCGAAGGCTACGAGGGTGCGCAGGGGCCCGGCGGGGTGGGTGAGGTCCCGCTTGTATTCCAGCGTTTTGCCCTCGGGGCGTGTGAGTTTGCCGGTGCTGTCGGTGGTCAGCTCATCGAACACGGGTGGTTGCCTTTCTAGAGGGAGTGGAGGGCTCCTCCAAAGAGGGGGTAGTTGTGGGCGACGCCGTTATCCAGGTCGATGTGGATGTTCTCAACGGCTAGGGGGTAGAGCACGCTGTCTTGGTAGTCGGTGAGCTCTTTGAGGGTCTTGGCGAGCGCGTCGTCCTCTTTCTGGGCCCTGGTTGCTTCGCGGCCTTGGCCGTGGGCGATCGTGTATTGGAGGTGTTCCCGGTTGGCGGTGAGTTTGTCCATGTAGGGACGCAGGTAGTCGTTAAGTACGGTGCTGACGGTTGCCGGAGTGTAGCGGTGCATGTAGACCAGGGCTTTAAAGCTACCCTTGCCATTACCGGTGGATGAGAACATCCAGTAGATGGGCCGCTTGGAGTAGCGTTTGAGGTGGTCCTCGTAGAAGTCGTCGGTGAAGTATTTGCGCACGCTCTTGCTGAGGGCTGCTTCGATGTAGGTGAGGTTGGTGTCGAGGTTTTCTTCACCGAAGGCTTTTTTGAGGAAGGCCCGGAATTTGGCGACGATGTCGTCCTCGAAGCGGTCGTCGGCTAGGACGGGGATGACGTTATCTTCGTCGGGGATGAAGGTAGGTGCGTCGGTGCCGGCCTTGGCCAGGTAGTCGGCTAGGGTTTCGCCCTGGTTGGCGATGATGAGGCCGGGGGCGTCGAGGGAGTAGCGGCCGAAGAGGACGCCGACGAAATAGGAGATGAGGTCCTTGACGGAGTCCTGGCTGTACTTAGCCAGGAGCTCATCGTGTGCAAGGCCCGTGCCGTAGCGAGCGTAGGGGTTTTTGAGCAGGGTGACGCGGTCAGCCGGTGTCTCTAGCTCGACACCGTGGGTGATTCCGTAGGCCCCGGCGACCTTGACGTTAACCTCGTGTTCCAGGTCTTGCACGGTGGCAACGGTTGCCAGGGCCTGTTCAAAGTCCTGGGTGATGAGGTCGGCAAGGGTGCCAGTGCCAGTGCTGGCAGCCAGCCGGCAGAGAGAATTGACGGTGAAGTTCCAGGAGTTCTCGGAGGAATCCCAGTCACGGCGGTGTATATCGATAAGATGGTTCACACTAATATCTAGGCCCAAGTCCTGAATAAATGGAACTTTGCCAATGTCTCCTACAGTCAAATTAAGCGTGGGAGAAACCGAAGCTAACACATGAACCATCAAAGAAGAATTCAATACACCGAGAACGTCACTAATATTCAGGTCAGAATAAAGAGACTGGGCAGAGTCCTCTACCACGAACCCTTCTGGAAGCTTCCTGAAAGATGCCATGCCACTAGTGAGTTTTGTCCAGGTAACTGATGGATAAAAATAGAACTGACTATTTCTTACTGTCGATTTGCTATATCTAAGTATTTCTGCACCATCATTCTCCCAATTAATCAAGTAGTCCTGATTGCCATACCATTTTCGATAGGAACCACCCTTATTCAGGGGGTACCATTTATTTTTTGTAGGCAAACCAGGACTATGCATAAGATCAGCCAGCTTTATACTTACCTCATGCCATAGTCGAAGAAATATATCATTTTTTCCTGTACTTAAGCCTTTTTTAGCATTCGCAATTACACTCAGTTTGCTGCCCTTGCTGAAAGCAGCCAGCATCTCATCAGTCAGCCAGTAGACCAGGGCCTGGTCTGGGACCTTCAGCAAGTCTGCTTGCTTGACCTCAAACTGCTTCTCAGCCTCGGCAAAGAACCTCTGGCGAATTACCTCAACCGAGCGCACCTCAACATGCTGGTCATAGAGCTTCCGATAAATGCCACGTGCAGTCGCAGAAGGTTCACTATTCTGAATAATAAAGGCAACAGAACCAAAATCAGACCCGAAGATACCACGCCCCAGATGGGCAAGAATCGTTACCTGTAGGTCCTTCAGCAAGTGGGCACGGTAATTTTTGAAAGATGACAAGAACATCCACGAAGGTAAATCAATCATGCCCCAATAGGCAGATTTTTTGCCAAGAGTTTCTGCCCGTTCCATAAAAGCAGTCATCAAATCAGCCGCCGTATCAGGATAGTTTTCCTTCAACCAAGCTGTCATCTTAGGCGACATGTTCTTGGAACCCATATAGGGCGGATTAGCCACCACAGCTACGTAAGTCACCGAAAGCAATTCAGCCTGGCGCAGTACCAGGCGGGCTTTCTCCCGAAGCTCAGCCAGCTCATCCAGCAAGAGCCCGGGCTCAGCGTCCGCCTCCCCCACAAACGCCTCAACATGCTCACGCACTACCTGCAGAACAGCAGCATCCGGGCGAATCAAAGAGCCAAACACATCAGCGTTCTCAAACTGGTTCCAGAACCCAGCAAAAACATCAGCATCCACCTGGACCAGCTCACCATTCACCGCATGGTCAGCAGCAAAATCAAAGCCCTCCCCCAGGCGCCTCAGCTCCTCGCCAGTAAAAGACACCTTCTGCAACACGCAAATCTGCGGGGCCACCACACGGTCCGGGCGCAAGAAACGGCGGTAACGTTCACGGGCCTTCATCGTCAAAGCAAAAGCAGCCAGAGCACCCGCCCGCTCATCCAACTCCAAACCCACCAGGTTCTTAGCCAAAATCAAACCAGGAATCTCAGCCTCTGCATACCCAGCCTCACAATACATCTCATAGAGCAGATCAAAAGCATAGGTCAGTATATGGCCAGATCCCACCGCCGGGTCCAGAACCGTCAGCTCCTCCGGCGAACTAATACGCACAAAGTCCTGGACAGACTCCAAGCCGCCCACCGGCTCCACAAAATACTCCATTTGCTCCCGCAGGGCAGAACCCGGGTTATTCAGCAGCCAAGTACGCCCCACCGTATTCTGCACCAGGTAACGCACAATCCAGTTCGGCGTAAACAGCTGGGTCGCCGCAGGAATCTCAGCAGCTCCCGCTTTCTTCCCCTTCTTAAAGCCGCCGAAGACCTCGTCCTTACGCTCAGCAATATAGAACTGGTACAGCCAACCAATCACCTCGACGTCCTGGCACATCTCAACCGTCATGGTCTGGGCAATCTTACGCACCACAGAATGAGCAGCAAGCAGGTTAGCCGGAAGAAGCAAATTACTCACATCATCAGCCTCCGGGAACATCGCCGGAACCCAGGTCTGAAAATGCTGAGCGTACTCATCCACCAGCAGGGCAAAAACATCAGAATAAGGATCCTGAGAACGGGCTACCCCGTTCACAATATCCCGGATCTTTCCAGCCACTCCCAGAGACTTCACAATGCTCTCATCAATCATGCCGGCAAAGGCATCCGAAACCACCTGGGGAGGAGCCTGCATAGGATTAACTCCCTCTTCCGGCGACACTACCCCCACCGGGGAATAGCCCCTAGCGTCCATAAACCGCATCGCCACCAGACGGTTAAACCACAGGTAGGTCACCCGCTCAATTACAGCCTCACGCGACGACTCAGCAATCGTCTGCTCTAGCTTCCCTACCAGAGTAGGAAAATCCAGGCGTTCATCCGACCCCTGCATGAGCACAGTATCAAGTCGGGCAGCCACCCCCTGAGCTAGCTCCCGACGGGTCTCAGCCGCAAAATTCTTCAACGCTGAAGTATCCATACATACACCTTTACTCTGAATCAAAACTTACTTCTCATTAAAACAAACGCGGGCGCTGAACACGCGGTAAGTGTCAGCGCCCGCCGCTTCATGGGTAGGGCTAGAAGAGCATAATGTAGCAGCCCTCACCCACAGCCCGTTCAAGATCCTGCCTCAAGAGGCTCACATAGGAATCGATATCAGCCTGAGAACGCAAAACCTGGGGGGCGCCCTTAGGCTTCATCAGCTGACCAATCTGAACCGGAGCCGATACCTGTTGGGCAGCCTGCCCAGGAAGGTTCTGGGATGGTTTACTGGGTTCAGCTTCCCCCTGAGCCGGCTGATTCTCTCCAGGGTCAGCAGTAGGAGTCTCCGCTAAAGCAACCAGCAACTCCTGGGCCAGAGCAGGAATCCTAGTCTGCTCAAACGCTTGGGCCTCCGACTGAATCAGGGGGATAAAGGCTTCTTCCACAATACGCTGTTGAGCTCCTTGGAACTCCTGATCAATCCGCCCCCGCAGAGCGTCGGTAGCCTGCGCCCATTCCGGCAGGTTTTCAAGTTCCTGCCGCCCACGACCCAAATTTTCTAAAGCCTGACTCCTCGCACTCTGCTTGGCCAGGTCAAGCTTCTCAATCAGGTCTCCCGTCAGCTGGCGGATCTTCTGAATAACACGACTATCAAAGCACTTTTCCATTGCCAGGGCAGACCTCAGCTGGTCAACAGCCGAAGCAGGAACAGACGCAAGATTCACCTTCTCACGATCTAAAAGCTGGGTAGCCCGGTCATAGTCCTTCCGCTGCTGCCCCTTCATAAAGCCCCTCACAGGAGCCAGCACGCTTTCGACCTCGTCCAAAAGGCTTTCCAAGCCTTCCCCCTGGCTGAAAAGAGCCACAGGGGTAGAAGCATACTGCTTGAAGTCGTCCAGGGTCTCCCGCAGTGGTTGAAGCAGCGGCGTAAAAGGGTAGGGCTCTTTCTCCAGCTGAACTACCTCAGCCAATACAGCCTGAATTCGCGTCAGGGCATAGGCAGCAAGCTCTTCAGCGCTATCAAAGACAGGAAGATTCTCGTGCGGCTCAAGATCATGCAAAAACTCCCGCATATCCCGAATCTGTTTCTCTGGAATCTGGCGGGTCACCTTCAACCACAACGCATCAAACCCTGTAGCCTTCGTCAGGGCTTCAGCAACCTGGGTTCGCTTTAGGGGGCGGCTATCCTTACTCACCGTGACCTTGCCACCGGAAACCAGAAGGGCAAGAACTGCGCGAGATGAGAGGGAGTCCCAACCGTAGGGGCTACCCTCAAAATAACCAGTCAACCAAGCAACATTGAGGCTCTCATTCTGTTTACGGGTTATCGCCCCCAGCATTGTCTCCGCAGCCACAGCCATAGAACTCTGGGTCTCAATACCCTCAAGCGTCTCTTCAGAACTCAGGATGGACCGAATCGTTGCCTCAGTCGCTCGAGCATTCCCCAACTGAGACAGCTCAGAATACACCCGGCCCACAAGACGAGAGAAAGCAATCTCTACCCGGCCCTTAGCCGTCGGAGCAGAAATATCCATCAGCTCAGAACCATTATCGAACAGAGCAGATTCAAGAATAGCTTTCTCGATTCGGCCCTTCAGCTCCCGCCCTCGAATCTGGTTAATCTGAACCTTCATGTTCAAGGCCCTGGTTGCATCTTCACTAGCAGAGCTACCCTGGGTGCGTTTCACATATTTATTGGTCTGAACATACAGACGAATATCATGTGCCAGCCGCTCATCAGGCCTCAGCATCACCACAAGCTCTTTTTTGCCTATGCTGTGCCCGCGCAGAGCATCAAGATTCTCATGGAACTCATAGAGGGGAGTCAAAAAGTTAATGCTAAGATCCTGTGCCCGGCCCGCAGACGTATTATCAATCTTGAGAGTGTAGGCAAAATCCCGGCCCGTGGCAGCATCACGAATTTTAGTGCCAGCCAGAATAGATGCAATGTTCTGCTGATACTCCTTCAGTTCCTCCCCCGGGTCCAGCTCAACATTCTTAATCTTCTGTTCGATGTCCTTCTCAGCGTCTGTCAGATACTCAAAGAGCTCTCCCTTACGCTGGATAAAACTGCGCTGCTCCAAATCCTGCAAAGCATGTTTTACCCTTGCCTGCACAACCGAAAGGTCAGTATTGAAACCCTCGTACATAAGGACCACCAGGTTATGTTCAGAAGCTTTGAACTCATCAACGTACTTAACCAAGAAAAGAGCCTTGAGCAACTGGGCGGCAAAAGCATCAAGCTCAACCTCAGCGGCAGCAATCTGACGCACAATCGAGGATCGAAGGGAATTCTTAATCCCTTCAAACATACGGTCAAAACTAACCGTCGAACCGACTTCCTGTTCAGCGATCTGCCGGGCAACGTCCTGAACGACCCCCAGCATTGACCGCTCGCCCACCGACGAATACCGGCCTTCAAAAGCGTTCTGCTGGGAAAGACCCTCAATAGCGTTCTGAAATAGACGGAACTGATAACCCACAAAAGGGTAGATATCTACAAAATGACTTTCATCTTTGTAATGACCAAAGACCCGTGAACCATCATGGAAATCGAACAGAGTCTTCAGGTTCTGATGCTGCTGGGCATAAAGGGCCCTCACCTCAGCCGCACCCTCATCGTTCTTACGCAGCAGACGCTTACTGATGACCTCTTCAACATCCTGGCTAGAAAGCTTCAAACGGGCCTTAAAACGGGCCTGAATCTTAGAGAAATCGTTCGTTTGCTGCTTCGTCTGGTCACCCAGAACCGCGTCCATGCTCTCCTGCGACGTTACAAAGACCCAAGAACGCCCCTCACAGACTGTCATCAGGGTCTCAGCAACCGTCTGGAGCTTCAGCATCAGCTTCACATTATTGGCAATAAACTGCCCCACTTCATCAGCAAAGAAGTTGATCCGGTACCGGGAATCCTCACGGCGGTCTAGCCAGTCCTTGACGTTCTGGGCAAAGTCTTCAACGGTAACGCTGTAGTTATCGCTGTACTGGGTCAGAATCTGAACAGGATCAGTTTCTGATGCTCCCTTTAACCGGGCGTAAGCAACAGCCGCGTTGTGTTCCTCCAAGAAACTATGGCTACGTCCCTCCTCCCAAGGCAAATCAGCAACCTCAGCGTAAATAGCCTTGAACCGCTCAAGCTCCCCCCGCGCGTCCAGGTCCCTCTCAAACTGGGCTACATGGGGCATCCGACCAAAGTAACCACAGGCCTCGTCAAAAACCCTCACAAAAACAGCTAGCAGGGCATCATCGCCCTTCTCTACCGAGTTGCTGGCCTTCTGATCAATATTGAAGAGAATACTCGTTGCCGGAATCCCAGCCGAGCGGCTGATAGCCCCCTCCAAGGTCAATTCATCAGCTTCACGAGCTTTCTGACAAAAAGCATCAACAGCCACAGCTCGATCAAATTCATGCTGTGGAACAGTGCCCAGTAGGTGCGCTAGCATCTTCAACAGGTGGGACTTACCAGACCCAAAGAAACCGGAAATCCACACGCCGTTGCTACCGTCTTTGTTGTTATAGCTATCCAGTAGATTCTCAACAGCATGTGCGGCTTCCGCCGTTAAAACGTACTCTTCAACTTCAGTACCCAGCTGCTTCGTGTCATCAGCCTTGATCACACCCTCAATAGAACGCTGAATGTCCTTCGCAAAAAGATTATTAATCTGCATTACAAACCTGCCCTTACCATTTCCTCGATATTCTTAGCCCGGTAGTAGCTATCGCTAGCGGCTATATTCAACACCTTCAGCTCGTACCCACGAGCCTCATTCTTGGTGTACTGACCTGGGAACCACAGCACCAAGGGTACCGGTGGCATATGAATCTGTAGGGCCTCCAGAAGAGCATGAGTACGGATAAAGGGGAACACAGCCCCGATACCGTGCACAACCACAAGCCTATGGTCAATCGACCGCGCAGCTATCCGCGGAGCAATCATCGTCTCTACATCGAGCATGCTCTGCAAGCCAGCAGCAAACTTTGACTTAGTCTTCTGCCGAGGTTCTGCTTTAAGCACAGGATTCAGCAAACCTCTTTCTTCCAAGAGCTCAAGACATAGGTCAAAGAGATTAATCGTCACGACATCAATACCGTCTTGCCGCAGGTGCCCGCTCACGAGACGCAAGGACTTTTCCGCGTTCAGCGCATCTGTGGGGTCAAAGGGATAAATGAAGAAAGGAACCTCATTGCTCAGCCCCCTCATCGTAAGAAAACTTTCGCTCCCCAAAAGAGTTATCAGCTCCTGATCAGTTGCCATGCTATGCACCGCCTTCAAAAGTAGGTAAAAAACGGGCCGTAGACCCTGGCTCTGCCCCGTCAAACAGCCTGAGCAGTTCAGCAGACGGAAAAACCATCGAGATCAGTCCAGCATCATTGACCAAATCAGCTCCCCCCAGCATCTTAAAAATGACCGACCGCAATTTCTTCTGGGTTAGCTCCGTCAGCTCTTCTAGTTCCTCATGCCAAAACATTTTCTGGGCTACGAACCGGTCGTAGTCTTCGTAAGTCAGTGCATAGTCGTGAAGCAGGAACTTCTGTCGAAGCACATCCTCAGCAAACTCCCCGATAAAGGTATAGCGGCGGCAGATTGCAACCCAGATAGCGAGCTTTTGATCAGCCGCTGAGGCATCTGCAAGGAACCCTATCTCATCATCAGTCAGCATTCTCAGTCGGCCAACAACCTCAGCCGTGTACCTTTTGAGACTCGACTCAGCCGCTGCCTGAATCGAATTATTCTCTAACACGTACTGCCGAGTGGCTTCCCAATCGCGAAAATCGCAATAGACCCTGGCCACTGTCAAGGACTCATTAAGCATCAAGGCGCCGGCACTAAAAGAAAGCAAATACCGGCCCGTGTTTTCCCCCATCAACCCTCAATCTTTCTTGCAGTAAAAAGTCTCTGAAATTAATCCTAGAGCACGCACTGATATTTTCAGCGGTAGGTCATATTTTTTCATTTCTGCAACATCACATTAGTTTCCCTATCAAATAAGAAACCAGCGAGCGTAGAATGGACGGGTTGAAAACCGCCCCTAAGAGGAAGACCCACCGCCGATGAGCTCAGCCGCCGCACCTAATCGGGGCCTGCCGCCGATTGCAATTATTACCCTGGCGTCACTCACCGCTGTGGGCCCGCTGGCCATTGATATGTACCTGGCAGCACTCCCGGCTATCGCGGTTGATCTAGGTACCACTACCGCTTACGCCCAGCTGACTCTGACCGCCTTCATGGTGGGTATGGGTACCGGGCAGTTCATCGTGGGGCCGCTTTCAGACAAGACCGGGCGCCGTCTGCCCCTGCTCATCGGTGTAACCCTCTGCGCCCTCTCGGCCCTGGTCTGCGTCTTTGCGCCTACCATTGAGCTGTTTATTGCGGCCCGTTTCGTGATGGGCTTTACCGGCTCCATCGGCATGGTGCTAGCCCGCGCTATCGTGGCCGATTCCACCAGCGGCCTGCAGACCGCCCGCCTGCTGGGCATCATGATGATGATCAACGGTATCGCCCCGGTCGCCGCCCCGCTCATCGGCGGCTTCGTGCTGGCTCACGGTACCTGGCGCGATATTTTCAAGGTCATTAGCGTCATTATCGCTATTTCCCTGGTGCTGGTTCTCTTCTTCATCAAGGAGTCTCTGCCCGCTAACAAGCGCCGCACCGGCTCCCTGCTCTCAGCCTATGCCGGCATTATCGAGGTGGCCCAAATCCGCCGCTACCGGGGGTTCATGCTGACCATGGTGCTGGCCTTCGGTGCCCTCTTTAGCTATATCTCCGGCTCGCCCTACCTGCTGCAAAACGTCATGGGTCTGAGCGAAACCCACTTCACCTACGTCTTTGGCCTGAACTCCCTGGCCATCGTCCTTGCTTCCACCGTGATGACTTCCCTGGTGGGTAAGGTTGCCCTGCGCAAGCTCCTCGTCGTTGGCACCAGCTCCCTGCTGACCGTCAGCCTGCTCCTGCTGGGCTACTTCCTACTGGGCACCCCTTCGCTTGTTCCCACCATGGTTCTGCTGTTTGCCTTCACAGCCTCGGTCGGCATGGTCTTTGGTAACGCCTCAGCCCTGGTTGCCCTGGGCGGCAGCAGCGCCTACCTACCCATGGCCTGCGCGATGATGGGGTTTGCGGCCCTCAGCGCTCTGAGCCTAGCTACTACGCCGCGGGCCGAGAGCGACTACGCGATTGACCGACCCAAACCCTAGCGAGTATCTACCCCACCGCTAGCCGCGCGCCAGGTAGCCCAGCAGTTCTTCGGTTAGTTCTTTATCGGTGGCCACGGGAGTACCGTTGAGGTGGGTAACCGGCGCCAGTAGACGTACCGAGGACGCCAGCCACACGGCGTCCGCCTCCAGCAGGTCCTGGGGGTAGAGGGGCCCGTAGCCGAGCTCCCACCCGGCTGCGCGAGCGCCCGCAAAGATAGCACCCTGGGTGGTGCCGGGCAGAATGCCGTGGGCCGGTTCGGGGGTGTAGAGCACCTTCTTCTGCCCCTCGATTTTGGCAACGATTACCGATGAGGTTGCCCCCTCAAGAATGCGGCGGTCGTCGGTCACCCAGATAGCGTCGTCCGCACCGTGTTTGCCCACGTAGCGCAGTACTGACATATTGATGGCGTAGGAGAGGGTCTTGGCTCCGGCCAGGAGCCAGGGGTAGGCGGAGTCTTCGGCGGGGTCGTGGCCGCGCGGCAGGAGCATAGCTCGCACCCCCTGCTCGCGCTGACGCAGAATCGTGGGTGAGGACGGGGCCACGGTCACCCAGGCGTGGGGGCCGGCTTCAACGGTACCGCGGGAGATGATGATCTTGACGGTGTGCTCTTCACCCAGCACGGTCTGGGGCCCCTGGGCAGCGGCATCGACGGCCAGCTGCACAGCAGCCCGCAGATTATCTTCAGCGGGCAGGGGCAGGTCGAGCAAGCGGGCGGAGCCGGCCAGGCGAGTCAGGTGGGCTTCAAATTTACGGACGCGGCGGTTAGCGGCCAGCATGGTTTCAAAGACGCCGTCGCCGCGGGTCAGCCCCTGGTCTTCGATGTTGATGAGGGGGGCGGTGGCGTCAACCAGCTCACCGGCGGGGTTGGCTTCAGTTAGCATCACAACGGTTGTAGTCATACTTCCAAGCCTAACCCTTAACGCTGATGCTCCCGCGGCAACCTGGCGTTAAGGGCTGCGGGGCGGGAGCACCTGATGCGAGCACCGCGTGCGGCGCGAGCGTTCTTCGAGCCCTCTGGTCGGGAGCTCGAACTCTTTCCCAGTACTACCAGGCGTGGGGTCTGGTGACCGGGTACACGCTTTCACTCTAACGCGGTCGGTGGGGCTTTCTCAAAGATTTTTGGACTTTTTAGGTCATATTTTTACTGCCACACCCAGGTGAGGGTGCCAGCAAGGCCCGATGTCACGTAGCCGATGATGAGCGTTCCCAGACAGCACAGCAGGAAGATCGAATCATCCCTGCTGTAGACGGGAACGCGGGCCCAGGTGCGGGGCCCGGCACCGAAACCACGAGCTTCCATGGTGACAGCCAGGCGGGTGCCGCGCCGGATAGCTTGCACCAGCAGGGCAAAGGTCTGCCCGGCCAGGGTACGGACGCGGCGGAGCAGGGAGTCGCTTGCCCCCAGTCCCCGCGCCCGCCGTGCCTGCCCCAGGGTGTGCCATTCGCTGAACATGAGCCCCAGCAGGCGTAGGGCGGCCAGGGCTGCCAGGACGAAGCGGGCCGGCAGTTTAGCCGTCTGTGCCAGGGAGTCGCCCAGGTGGGTGGGGTCAGTGGTGGTGATAAGCAAGAGGCTGGGCAGAATCAGGGCCAGGCCACGAATCATCAGGGAGATACCCATGGCAAGGGAGTCGGTGGTAATCCAGATAAACCCCACCTGGAGCACCGTCTCCCCCGTTTTATCGGCGATCAGCGAGGTGGACCAGCCGGTGAGCAGGGTGCCAATCAGCAGGGGCCAGAAACGGGCCAACAGGGCGAACGGCTGCACGCCCCAGGCTTTGAGCAGGGCCAGTTCAAGGGCAAATACCACTAGGGCTGTGCCCCAGTCTTTGATGAGCAGCAGCCCTATCGATAGCAGGAAGGTAGCCAGCAGTTTGGTGCCCGCGTTGAGCTTTCCGGCGCGGCTACGGTGGGCAGGGCCTAGCGCGAAAAGGTCAAGAGCCATGGGTGGGTTCCGCTTTCTGCAGGGTCAGGCGCGTACCGCCGAGGGCCGCTACATAGTCTGTATCGTGGGTTACCGATATAACGGCAAGCCCCCGGTCGAGCAGTTCTTTAATGAGGGTGACGAGCTCGGCCCAGGTGGTGGCGTCCTGCCCGAAGGTAGGTTCATCAAGCACCAGGACAGCCGGTTCGGTAGCCAGGGCTGTGGCTACCGATAACCGCCGTTTTTCACCGCCCGAGAGGGTGAAGGGGTTAGCATCGGCCAGGTCGGTAAGGCGCAGGCGGGCAAGGAGCTCATCGGTGCGGGCAGCCAGCCAGTCTTCATCAATCTTCTCCTTGCGCACACGGGCCAGGTGCCGGGGGCCAAACTCTAGTTCTGCGCGCACGGTGGGGGCAAGGAACTGTTGCTCCGGCTCCTGGAAAACCAGACCGATACGATCGGCCAGCTCGGCAGCGGGCCAGCTAGCCGGATCGGAGCTACGGTGCCGGGCGGGTAGACCCGCGACGAGTGCCTCGTGGGCATAGACCTGCCCAGCAGCCGGGTAGATTAGCCCGGCAAGGGTCAGCGCCAGGGTCGACTTCCCGGCACCGTTGGGCCCCAAAAGAGCCAGGTGCTCCCCGGAAGAAAGGGTCAGGTTAATTCCACTAGCTAGGGTGGGCAGATCGAGAGTAGGCACCTGCCCCGCGGCGATAGCGCGGGAGCGCTCCTTGCGCTGGTGACGGGTAGGTAGCTGCCGGGTCAGGGCCACCTCGCGGGCCTCAAGTAGCGGGGAGGGCTCGTCCGTACCCTGCCCGGGGCGGACGTCCGCCCCCACCTTCCTTGCCCGGGGCGGGTGGGGCACATAGCCGGGCGCCCACACCCCACCGGCAATGAGCTGGTCGCGGGCCTGTTCCAGCACCTGCGCAGGCGGGCCGTCGAAGCTGATACCGCCCTGAGCATCGAGCACCAGCACCCGGTCAACGTGCTCTGCCCAAATACCAACCCGGTGTTCAATAACCACCAGGGTAGCGCCCGATGCGGCAGCGGCGGCCAGGACGGCGTCGCGCACCTCAAGCACACCCGCCGGGTCGAGGTTGGCGGTGGGTTCGTCCAGGAGCAGGGCACCGGGGTGCATAGCCAAGATACCGGCTAAGCCCAGCCTCTGCTTCTGCCCGCCAGAGAGAGCCGAGGTGGAACGGTCAAGGGGCAGGGAGCCCAGACCGACGGCCTCCAGGGCCCAGGTCGCCCGGTCCCAGATATCCTCGCGGGGCACCCCCAGGTTCTCGGGTCCGAAGGCCACGTCATCGCCTACCCGCGCCAGCACCACCGAGCTTTCGGGGTCCTGCTGCATAAGCCCGCAGACCCCGCGGGCCTCGGTGGGAGTCTGCCCGTTGACGGTCAGCTCACCTAGCTGGGTTTGGTCGTCCTCGTCAACAAGCAGGCCCGCCATGGCGTGCAGCAGAGTCGATTTGCCCGCGCCAGAAGGGCCCACCAGGAGCACTTTCTGCCCCGGGGCGATCTCAAAGTTCAGCCCCGAAAAGGCAGGGGTAGCCCGCCCGGGGTGGTGCCAGCCGAAATTACGGGCCACAAAGCGGGCCCCCTGCTCTATCTGCACGCGCCTGCCCCCGGTCTAGGCCTGGGAACGGGGTGAGGTGCTAGCCCGGCGGCGGGCACGGCCAGCGGCCAAAGAATCGAGCACACCGGTCGTCACCAGGGCGCGGGTGAGAAGCCACGACACCAGACCAGCCAGCAGGGTGCCGGAGATAACGCCGCACACCGCGTAGGTGACAGCCTTGGAGCCCTCAAAGACGCCCGCGTAGTAGATAAAGAGCTCAGAAATACTCATAAAGGCACCGGCAGAAGCACCCGCTAGCAGGGCGGTGCCCAGGTTCCAGACGCGGTAGGCAAAGAGCAGGAAGACCAGCTCGGTGCCCAGGCCCTGGATAATGCCGGAGATAATAATCGCTACAGAGTAGCTACTGCCCAGCAGCATAGAAATCACCGCAGCCAGCAGCTCGGTGTAGAGGGCAGCGCCGGGCTTACGGATGATATAGCCGCCAAGGACGCCCGCAATCAGCCAGGTGCCGCCCACCAGCGAGGCGTACTCGGGGGCCAGGGCCAAGGCGGTTTGGGCCATGTTGTAGCCGCCGTTATTCCAGGCCCAGAAGAGCACAGCGCAGGCAACAGCCAGCACAGAGGCTACTACGATATCGTTAACGCGCCAGGTCAGCGCAGCTTTCTTAGACATAAGCCTTCCTTTGGTGTGGTACAGCAAAGGGGGCATGCACCGGCAGGCAAAAAAACCAGCCGTTCTGTTCGACTCCCTAGCGCCGGTACTAACCGGATCAGGTTCGAGGGTCTGCATGTGCACTCTCAGCGCCCCGTGTGGGCGCTCCCCTGTCGTTTCCGCCGTGGGCGGACGTTCCTTCTGAACGCCTTTGTAGTATAGGCAGGTCAACCGGGCAAAGAAAAGATACAAACTTTTATGACAGAAGCCGCTGCCAGCTGCCCACATTTACACAGTACTGATAGTGTTAGTGCCAGTAGCTCTCTGTAGAGCCTCCATCAGCTACCGAAAGGGAACCTCATGAACCCCCTCATCAAGATCGCAGGAACCGCTGCCTCACTCGGCGGCGTTGCCCTGGCCAACAAGGTCCTGGGCGCAACCTGGACCAAGATTACCGGCAACGAGCCCCCCGCCAATAACCCCGACGACGATGAGCGCTGGCGCGACATCATCCTCTGGTCCCTCATCACCGGCCTGGTCGGCACCGTCATCAAGGTCAGCATCACCCGTGCCCAGCACAAGATTGAAGCAAAGGCCGGATCAGGCAACCAGGCTGAGGTCTAAGCCCGGCCGGTAGTCCCGCCTGCAAGGCTGGCCCCGCTCAGTGATGAGCGGGGCCAGCCTTTACTTTTACCGTCATTTAACCGTTTCACAGGCCACAAGTAACAACCGGGCCGATAGCATATAGCCATGACCACACCAGCACCCGGCAGCGCCACCGCTACCGCCCCTGCCTCCCGCTCCACCTTCTTCGCCTGGACCCTGTGGGATGTGGGCAACGCCAGCTTCAACGCGATCATGACGACCTTCGTCTTCACGGTCTACCTCACCAGCTCCAGCTTTGGCAGCACCGAGCACACCTCGGCCGTCCTCTCCGCCGGTCTCACCATCGCAGGTTTCTTCATCGCTCTACTTGCCCCGCTCTCGGGCCAGCGGGCCGATGTGACCGGCCGCCGCGGCCTCTGGCTGACCGTCAACAGCCTGCTCCTGGTGCTTCTGATGGCCCTGTGCTTCTTCGTAGCCCCCTCCCCCGACTACCTTATCTGGGGTGTGGCCCTGCTGGCCCTGGGCAACCTGGTCAATGAGTTCGCCGTGGTCAACTACAACGCTATCCTGCCCACTATCTCTACCCGAGATACCATCGGCAAAATGAGCGGAACCGGCTGGGCAGCTGGCTACTTTGGCGGCATCGTAGCCCTGCTCCTTGTGCTCGTGGGGTTCATCTCCCCCGGTCTGATAGGTATTACGGAGGACGGCGCCCTCAACGTCCGCGCCGTGGCCCTCTTCTCGGCGGCCTGGGCTCTAGTCTTCTCTCTGCCCCTGATTCTCAAGGTGCGTTCCCTGCCGCAGACGGTGCGTCCGGACGCCCCCCGTACCGGGGTTCTCGCCTCCTACAAACAGCTTTTTGCCACCGTCGTCAGGCTCTACCGGCAGGCCCCCACAACCCTCTACTTCCTGGTGTCGTCCGCTGTTTTCCGCGACGGCCTCAACGGTATCTTTACCTTCGGCGGCATCCTCGCGGCGGGTTCCTTTGGCTTTAGTACCAACCAGGTGATTATCTTTGCCATCTTCGGCAACATCGTGGCAGGGGCAGGGGCCATGCTGGGCGGTTTCTTCGACGACCGTTTTGGCCCCAAACGCGTCATTATCTTCTCGCTGGTAGCCCTCATCGTGGTAGCCATCCCCCTGCTGGTCTGGCCGTCCACCACCATGTTCTGGGTCTGCGGCCTCGCCCTGTGCGCCTTTGTCGGCCCGGCTCAGTCAGCGGCTCGATCCTATCTGGGTCGCCTGGTCGAGGAAGGCCAGGAAGGTGAGATTTACGGGCTCTACTCCACCACCGGCCGCGCGGCCAGCTTCCTGGCCCCCGCCCTCTTCGGCATCTTCGTCACCCTCATGGGCAGCCAGATTTGGGGCATCGTCGGCATCATCATCGTGCTCCTGGCCGGCCTGCTCCTGATGATTCCCATTAAGGACCCACAGGTGGCCGCAGGGAAGTAAGCCCTGACCGGCCTAGGTTCGGCTATCGGGGAGCGGGGCGTCCTCAGGGGCATCAGGTTGGCGAATGACTTTGAGCATCTGCCCGTCGACCATGCCCCGCAGGGCCGTGTCAAAGTCAAGGCGGGCGATGTCTCCGTAAAGCTCAATCATGGCCTCGTAAATATCGTCTGCACGCTGGGGGGTCTCTAAGAAAGACCAAATATCCCAACCGATGATAGAGATACGTGAGAGCCTGCCTGATGTAGTCAGTAAGAAGCTATCCCCAATTGCCAAGCCCTCAGTACCGGGGGCCCGCTGGTAGAGCTTGTCGCCACTTGTCCCACCCGTTACGGGCTCGGGGTCACACAGGTATTCAAAATCTGGGGTGAGCGGCGGAATACCTAGTCGCCCCGCAAGCAGGTCACGGAAGAAAGGGAGCGTCTCAGTAATCTCGCTGTAGGTCAGCTTGATAGCCCCGCCCACCCGGTTCAGAAGTCGGGCTAGTTCCCCTAGCCCCTGGGGCATCTGCTGCACCCCAGAGGACTGCAGAACAATCGTAAAGAGGGCGTCATCGAGCGGCAGGCGTTCCCAGCTCACCGGTGCCTGCCCGGTCTTATCCCGGTCAAGAATTACCAGGTGCGAGAGGGTGTAGGTGCTGCCAGGCGCAGCGACTTTGAGCCCCCGCTGAGCAGGGTCGTACTGAACCTTTGGCGCATTTTCCTCTTCAATCACCGAAAGGGGCTTGGGGTAGGGCATGATGCTCAGGTCATCGACGTTGACCACGGCCGTCTCGTCACTGAGGTAGGCAAAAGAGGCCCCCAGCACGCTGGCTGCGGTGGTTTTACCGGTGCCAGAAGCTGCCACCAGGCCCACAGCTTGCCCGCTCTCTGCGTCGCCTAATACAGCGGCGTGCAAGAGGTGCTTGTTCCCCGCATGGGCTTTGAGCAGGTGCATGGTGACGTGCACCGTAAGGCGCTCGGCTGCAAGCCCCTCGTCAGAGCTATCAATAGTGGTAGTTTCAAGGCCCTTGGGGTAGGCAGCTACCACGTCGGCAGCTGGCCGCCGGGTCAGCACGACCAGGCGGACGTCCTCCGCATGGGCCTCCATGAGGGGGTCAATAATCTGCGGGGTTAGGGACCCCCAGGCACGCAGGGAGTCCTCCCAGAGCCGGTCCGACGCGTCCTCAAAGACCACCAGCACCGGAACGTCTGCGGGGTGAAGCAACAGGCCGCGCATGAGGGGGCTCCTTTAGCTGATCGGGGTATCGGTAGGGATGAGGGTCTTATGGAAGTTCAGGTAGCTGCGCGAGGCGGTGGGGCCGCGCTGGCCCTGGTAGCGGTTGCCGTAGGCTCCTGACCCGTAGGGGTGCTCGGTTGCGCTGGTGAGCTGGAAGAAGCAAAGCTGGCCGACCTTAGAGCCGGGCCAGAGCATAATCGGCAGGGTCGCCATATTCGACAGCTCCAGGGTCACATGGCCCGAGAAGCCGGGGTCGATAAAGCCGGCGGTGGAGTGGGTGAGCAGGCCCAGACGCCCCAGGGAGGACTTGCCCTCAAGTCGGGCAGCAATATTATCGGGCAGGGTCACCTTCTCGTAGGTTGCACCCAGCACGAATTCGCCAGGGTGCAGGATGAAGGGCTCATCGGGTGCCACCTCTACCAGGCGGGTAAGGTCTTCCTGGGCCTGGGAAGGGTCGATGTAGGGGTACTTGTGATTGTCGAAGAGCCTGAAAAAGCGGTCAATGCGCACGTCAACCGAGGCGGGCTGAATCATTGACGGATCGTAGGGCTCTAGGGCAATTCGCCCGGCATCAATCTCTTTGCGGATATCCTGATCAGAAAATAGCACACTTCAAAAATACCGTACTCCCCCAGCCCCTTGCGGGCGCCCTACCGCAGATCTTCAAGAAACCAGCAGCAAAACGGCTGGCCCTCCGGCAGCGAAAGGCTGCCGGAGGGCCAGAGAAGGGCACTGCCGAGGTGCTCGGTGAGGGTACTAGCTAGAGCGCTTCTTACGCTGGACGGTCAGGGCAAGAGCACCGAGGCCGAGCAGGGCGAGCGCGCCAAGGGCCAGGGCGGCCACCGAGGCGCCGGTAGAGGCCAGCACACCCTTGGCAGGCTTTGTGCTGCTACTTGCAACGTTGCCGGTACCGGAGGTGTCAGCGCCCGAGGTGAGGGCGGCTGCGCTAGTGCTCTGTTGGTCGGAATTGGTGGGCTGGGTCGAAGCGGTAGGTTCTGCTGGGGGCTCCTGGCTGGGGGCGGCGGACGCACTCGGCTCAGCGCTGGGGGCAGAGGTAGGATCGGCGGTGGGCTGGCTGGTCGACTGAACGGTCGGCTCTGCGGTGGGGTTAGCTGAAGGGTCTGCGGTGGGTTCAGCCGTTGGCTCTTCGGTCGGGGCGGGGATGGGTTCAGCTGAGGCGACCCATTTGGTGTCGAGCAGCCAGTTGGCCAGGCTGGTGTTATCGAGGTAGCGTCCGCGCACCTGGTCACGCCCTACGGTAGCGGCCTCTAGCTCGGCAGCACCGGCCCCCTTGGAGAAGAAGGGAACCAGCATGTTGGTGTGGTCACCCGAGTTCCAGGAGTGGGTGGGGTACTGGCCGATGCCCTGGGGCACCATGGGATTAAAGCCGCCTTCGGGGTCACCCATGAGGTAGCCGGTTTCGTGGTCAGCGGTTACGATGACCAGGGTTTCGTCCCAGCTGGAGTTCTGCTCAACCCAGGCGTTCACAGCGTCTACCGCTTTAAAGAAGTCGGTAGTCTCTTCAAGAGCGTGCTGGGTCTGGTTGGCGTGGCCGGTCCAGTCGATGGCGCCGCCTTCGACCATGAGGAAGAAGCCTTCGGAGTTGTTGTCCAGAACGTTGAGGGCGCCCTGGGTCATGGTGGGCAGGTCAACGACATCGTTGGGGGTAGCTGCATCGCTGCGGGCCTGCTGCAGGGTGGTGGCGACCTGGGCGATGCCGAAAACACGGTCAGGGGTGTCGCCGGTGGTGAGTTTCTCGAAGGCTGCGTCGTCTTCAACAAAGGTGAAGTCGGTAGCCCCGGTTGAGAGGGCGGTGTAGTCAGCCTCGCTGATGTAGCGGTAGCTGGGGTTGGAGATCTTCTGGTGGTCGTTGTTGTACCAGGGGTGGCCCGCCCACATCACCACGTCCATGGTGCCGTAGACCTGCTGGTTGGCGATTTCTAGGTAGTTGTTGCGTGAAAGGCTGTGGGCAGAGAAGGACGCCGGGGTTGCGTGGGAGTACTGCACGCTAGAGACCACGCCCGCGGACTTGCCCAGTGACTTGGCACGTTCTGAGAGGTTTTCGACGGTCTGTTCGTTCACGTCTACGCCGATGCCGGCGTTGTAGGTTTTGACGCCGGTGGCCATAGCGGTGCCGGCTGCGGCGGAGTCGGTGGGGCTGTTCTTGACCCAGTCGAAGTTAGCCCAGGCAGCGTTGGGGTCGTAGGCGGGGCCCTCGGCCCAGTTGGTCTGCATCGAAAGACGGTTCCAGCTCTGGAAGCCGCTGCCGCTGTAGGCGGAGTTCAGCAGGGTAGCGCTGATGGCCTTGTGGTCACCGCCGGTTTCGACCTGGTAGTGCACCTTGCCGGTGGTGTAGGCGTTGTAGAGGTCGAGGTAGTTATAACCCATACCGTCGCCAATGAGCACGATGACGTTCTTGGGGGTGGAGGTTGCTGATTCAGCTTGGGCGGGGGCGTAGGCGTCGGTAAAGAGGAGTAAGGACGCGGCAGCGCAGCTGGCGGCCCGACGGAAGGTGAGAGACATGCGGGTGCTTTCGTGTGTAGTGTATGTGCCGTGACTAGGCTAAAAAGCTAACGTTACCTAGGGGCCACCCCTAGCTGACTAAAAGTTGAGGGCAAGCTTAACGTTCGGTACGTTACCGGCCGGTAACTGCTACCCGGAGCCCCCTGCTAGGCCCGTTTTTTCTTTCTCTTGGGCCAGTGGCGTAGTGCACCCCCTGCATCGTGCTGAAGAAGCGTACCCTTAAAAAGATAAGTATCTTATTTCACTCGCACGAAAGCAGACTATGACTCCCCTAGTGCTATGCACGCTCACCATTATTGTGACGCTGGCTGTGAGCGGTTACGCCAAGGCGAAAGAGCCTTCCAGCACGGTTACCGCTATCGTCAATCTCAAGCTAGATCAGTGGCTGCCGGTTAAGCCGATTGCCAGGGTCTTGCCCTGGGCAGAGCTGGCCCTGGCGGCCGTCCTTTTCTTTGCCCCCGGTATTATCCAGATTCTTGCGGCTCTAGCCGCCCTGCTGCTCTTTATTGGTTACTGGGCCGTTATCGCACGGGCTGTGGTCCAGGGTAATACCGCCAGCTGTAACTGTTTCGGGTCAGCTTCTACCGCCCCCGTCTCGGTCTACACCCTGGTTCGCAACACAGCCCTCCTGTTGGCTGCCTGTGGCGCCCTCATCGGGGCCCTGACCACCGGCGGTTCAGCCCTGACCATGCTCCTGGCCCTCGACGCCAACGGTTGGCTCTGGGTGATTGGTGCCGGCCTGGCCTCGCTGACCCTCTGGGCGATTTACTGCTCTGAGCTGGTTCCTGCTACCGAGGAAGAGAAGGCCGCACCGGCCCTTGAATCACCCGTGGATGAGGAGGGCGAGTACGTCCGCACCCCTGTCCCCTTCGCACCCCTCTACTACCCCCACGAGGACCGCTCACTGCCTGCCGGTTCAGGCGAACAAACCAGCCTGCGTGACCTGGCCCTGCAGCAGGCCCGTGTGCTCTTCTTCGTCTCCCCCGGTTGTGGTCACTGCCACCAGGTCATCGGCAAGATTGACGAATGGCAGCAGCAGCTGCCCATGCTTGGCATTCACCCGGTCGTATCAAACGACTCCGATATCGACCGCTTCAGTTTCACCGGCGATATCCAGGCCTTTGTTGACCCCGGCTTTAAAACCCAGCGCATTTTCGGCAACGGCACCCCCAGCGCTGTCGCGCTCGGTGCGGACGGCCTTCTGGCAGGCGGGCCGGTCTTCGGTGGTGGCAGGGTCATGAGCTTCGTCGAAGACATCATTGCTGAGATTAACGCTGACTACGAGAACCATGTAGAGGCAGATGCTGATGCGGACGACAGCCAGCTCACCTCAAACTACGAAATCGTCGCGGATGACCGCCAGTAGTTTCTAGGGCCTGTTCCCAGCAGATAGGCCAAGGCCCGGGGTTCCCCTGATATCAGGGGAACCCCGGGCCTTTCTTTAGCCGGTGAACGTCTGGCTACAGAATATTGAACTGCTGCAGGGTCTCTTCGGGGAGAACGGCGGCAACGGCTAGGGCCAGCAGGAAGAGCAGGGAGATGACGCCCACGGTGGTGGACTTCCAGCCGGGGTGTAGCTCGTTGAAGGTCACCAGGCCGGGGTGCTGCTTGTTCATCTGGGTCACGTTGATGACCTGGTAGACGGTGGTCTGAGGGGCAATTGCGGTGGCGATGGAGCGCAGGGTTTTGGCGTCCCAGATACGCCCGTCAAGGCGGAAAACACGCTTGCCCTTAGCGTTCACGGCCCAGAGGGCGGGCACCCCCTTGTAGCGCAAAGCTGCCATGCCGGTTAGCTCCTTGCCCGCTGCCTGGCGGGGGGTGAGACGCTCAGCGAAGACGGTCTGAGAAATCGAGCTGAGCTCGGCAGCCTGCCAGCCGAACAGGCGTCCGCTCAGTACGTGGGTTTCGGTTTTAACCACGATTTGGGGGCGCAGGGTGGAGTAGATAGCAAAGAGGGCACCCAGGGTGATTAGGCCCAGAAGCACCATAAAGACCGGGGTGGGGCGCTTGGCCACCATGAACCAGATGCAAGCTAAAGCCAGCACACCCGCGGGCACACCCGCGATGAGGCGGCGGTGGTAGGAGTTGATACGGGGGTGAAAGATCTTCGTGACGGCCCCGTACTTATCGGGTACCTGGTGAGCGTGTTCTGCCATGGCTCTACTCTATCGGCAGTACCGCCCAAACGGGGCGTAAGCGCGTGTGAGCTACATTTAAAGGGTGCATTTTAGATCTTCAGTAGACCGTGTTTTAGCCTGGTGGTTGTTGGGCGTCCTTGCCGCGCTTGTTATCGCCCTTACTTCTTTAGCCCTCATTAACCGTCTGGTCTACGGGCCGCAGGGGCAGGTGCGCGCCTACTTCGCTGCGGTGCGGGAGGGCGACGGTTCTAAAGCCCTGGGTATCTTGGGTGCCCAGGTTCCCGATGCCAGCGCCGCTATGCTCGATGGGGATGCCCTGCAGGCCTCCTTTGCCGGTCTCAAAGATCTTTCGACCGAAACTATCACCGTGACGGACGGCGGGGAGCGGGCTACCGTGACCGTTACCTACACCCTCGATGGGCAGGCTGGTAGCACGGACTTCTATCTGCATAAGGTGGGCTCCTACTGGGGAGTCTTTGACCAGTGGCAGATTGACGCCGGTGAACTGCCGACCGTGGAAATTACCTCAAATTCGGTGGAGGCCGCTACCCTCAATAACACTAAGGTGGCGGTTGAGGGAGGAACCCGTAAGTTTGCGGTGCTCTACCCCGGCTCTTATACGGTCACCTATGAGTCAGCACTGTATACCGCTGGGTCGCAGACGGTCGATGTGACGGCTCCCAGTAGTGAGCCGTCCACCCTTGCTGTAGAACTCACCCCTTCTGAAACTGCGGTGACCTCGGTTCAGCAGCAGATTAAGACCTATCTTGATACCTGTGCCGCGCAGAGTTCCCTCTACCCCACCGGCTGCCCCTTTGAGTACGACTTTTCAGGTCGAGTGGACGGCGATGTGACCTGGCTTGTCACGAAGTACCCCCAGCCAGAGGTGACTTTGGCCGGGGGCAAGTGGGCCCTGGGTAAGAGCAGCGGTGAGGCAGAGATTTCCTTTACCGAGCTTGACCTCTATACGGGCAAGACCCAGCAGGTCACAGAGACAGTTCCTTTTACCCTGACTGGCTCGCTCTCTGCCAGCGGGGAGACTCTTACCTTTACCCCCGCTGGCTAAACATCCCTGCTTTGCCTAGTTCACCCCGCGCAGGTCTAGCACCAGATCAGACTCGTCTGCGGCATCCCCGGTGACGATGACGGGCAGACCCCAGTCCTGCTGGTAGAGGTGGCAGGCCGCGTGGTCGGGAATTTCGCCGCCGGGTTCACCGTCGCAGGCTGCTGCGCGGGCGGTAATGTGCAGGACGGCCTCGGTAATCTCGGGGTTGAGCACCAGGTGGCGGGTCAGGCCCTGGGAGGTGCCCGCGCCTTCGAGGATGAAGTTCTCGGGGGTGGATGAAATCTTGAGCTGGGTGGGGTCGCCCCAGCGGGTATCGAGCTTCTGACCGGTGGGGGCACTAAAGCGGGCGGTGAAGTCCAAGGTGCCGCCAGTCAGCTGGGTGGATTTGCGGGTAACCTGGGAGGCCCCCTCATCCACGTGCTGCATGGCCTCGGGAATAGCTACACGCACCAGCTGGTGGGCGTTGGCTTCCACCACGATCAGGCGGGCGCCGCAGTCCTTGGTCTCTTCCACCAGCAGGTCAGAGGGCTCGGCAAAGCCACGGTCCAGGGTGCCCAGGGTGCCGGTTGCCGGGTCGAACCGGCGGATAGCGCCGTTGTAGGTGTCGGCGATAGCGATGGAGCCGTCGGGCAGTTCGGTGAGGCCCAGGCAGTGTTGCATGCGGGCGTCCTCACGGGTGCCGTCCACGAAGCCGAAGTCGAAGAGGCCGATGCCCACAGCGGAGCTGACGGTAGCTGCGCCGTTCTCAAAGGTGATCTGGCGCAGGGCGGAGGTTTCGGAGTCGGCAACCCAGATGGAGCCGTCACGGGCTTCGATAATGCCGGAGGACTGGGCGAACCAGGAGTCGGCAGCCGCGCCGTCCTTAAGACCCTCGGCACCTGTACCCGCGAAAACAGCCAGCTGGCCGGTTGCGGGGTCGAAGCTGAAGATCTGGTGGGTGCCTGCCATGGCGATCAGGAAGACGGATGCCTCACGGGAGTAGACCAGGTCCCAAGGGGAGGACAGGGCGACAGAGCGGGGATCGGCGCCCTCGGCAATGAAGTTGGGGTCGGTGCGGGCGGTGTCGCCGTCGATCAGGCGCTGGGCGCCGGAGCCTGCCAGGGTGGTGACGGTTCCGTCGGCTAGGCGCAGGCCGCGAATACGGTGATTCACAGAATCGGCGATGAGGACGTCCGCCCCCAGGGTCTCTCGCAGATCAGCAGGCACCAGGGCCAGGCCCTGGGGTTCGTTGAAGCGGGCGGTGGTGGCGTCGCCGTCCGCGTAGCCCTTCTCGGGGCCGCCGAAGCTGGCCAGGGGGGTTTCAAGGTCACCCTCGACCTGCACCAGGCGGTGGCGGGCGGTGTCGGTGACCAGGTAGGTGCCGGGACGTCCGGCCAGGTCTTCGGGTAGGGCAAGGGCCTTGCCGGGGAAGGCGAAGGTGCCCTGGGGCTTGGGGCGGGGCACGTAGGGGCCGTCGCCGCGGTGCAGGGTGCCCTTGGCTTCGTGTTCTTCGACGAGTTCGTGCACCAGGGAGGTGAGGCCCTTGACGTGGCCCTCACCGGAGAGGTGGGCGACGATGTAGCCTTCGGGGTCGACGACGACCAGGGTAGGCCAGGCGCGGGCGGTGTAGGCGTTCCAGGTGTCCAGGTTGGGGTCGTCGAGTACGGGGTGGGTGATGTCGTAGCGGTCGACGGCGGCGGCGAGCGCCACCGGGTCGGCTTCGTGTTCGAACTTGGGTGAGTGCACGCCGACGGTGACGAGGACGTCTGCGAATTCTTCTTCGAGGGGGCGCAGCTCATCGAGCACATGCAGGCAGTTCATGCAGCAGAAGGTCCAGAAGTCGAGGATGACGATTTTTCCGCGCAGGCTTTCGAGGGAAAGCTGTTTGTCGCCGGTGTTGAGCCAGCCTCGGCCGATAAGTTCTGAGGCGCGGACTTTGGTCTGGCGTGCGGCTGCATTCTCTGCCATGGTTCTCCTTCTGTGGTGCGCGGCTCAGGCGCAAGATTCAGTTACCCACCAGCCTAGTGGGCTGTTGGGGGTAGGGGCATTTGTTGCGCTGTGTGTAGGTGGCGGCGTCATAGAACTCAACTGTGCGTAACACTTGCGTAACGGTTAGGATTATCTGCAGCTGCCACCGGGTGCGCGGGCGGGAAGTTTTTGCGGACGCCGGTGGTTAAAGCAGGTGCGCACATGTGGGTGCGCTGTAGCTCAAGAAGGTATGTGTGACGCTTACACGCGAGATAAAGCAGCCGGTATCTGATACCCGTTTGGCCCGGTCTTTGCAGCCGCGGCATCTGTCGATGATTGCTATGGGCGGGGCGATTGGTGCTGGCCTGTTGGTGGCTTCGTCGACGGCTATTGTGACGGCGGGCCCTGCTGTTATTGTGACCTATCTGCTGGCTGGCACGGTGTTGGTGCTGGTGATGCGGATGCTGGGTGAGATGGCTGCCCGGACTCCTGAGACGGGGTCTTTTTCTGTCTATGCCCGTCGCTATATTGGCCGGTGGGCTGGGTTCTCGGTGGGCTGGTTGTACTGGTGGTTTTGGTCGGTGACGGTGGCGATTGAGGCTACAGCGGCCGCCACTATTGTGAGTGGCTGGTGGCCGGCGGCTCCTCAGTGGCTGGTGGCCCTGGTGCTGGTTCTGGCTTTCATGGGTTTGAATCTGCTGTCAGTGCGGTCCTACGGTGAGGCGGAGTTCTGGTTTTCCTCCATCAAGATTGGGGCGATTGCCGTGATTATTGTGGTGGGTCTTCTGGCTGTGCTGGGGCTGATCCCTAACTCCACGGCGTCCTTTGCTAACTACACGGCGGGGGGCGGCTTCTTTGCTAACGGTGTGGGTGCGATTTTTACCGCCCTGTTAGCGGTGATTTTTTCGATGTTTGGGGCTGAGATTGCCACGGTGGCAGCCGGTGAGTCTAGTAACCCTGCGGTTGCTGTGGCTAAGGCGGTGCGGTCGGTGATTTTCCGGGTGCTTTTCTTCTATGTGGGGTCTATTGCGGTGACTCTGCTGGTGATTCCTTGGACGATGGTGACGGCGGGTTCTTCTCCCTTTGTGACCATGTTTGAGGCCCTGGGTATTCCCTATGCCGGGTTGGCCATGAATATTGTGGTGCTCACGGCCCTGCTGTCGTGCCTGAACGCTAGTCTTTATGCTGCCTCGCGCATGGTCTTTGCCCTGGCAGAGCAGGGGGACGCCCCGCGCGCCTTTTCCCGCGTTTCTAGTACCCGGGCGCCCCGCAACGCCATTGTGCTCTCGTCTCTTATCGGGGTGGTGTCGGTGGCCCTCAACTATTTCATGCCCGAGCAGGTCTTCTCCCTGCTGGTGAACTCCACTGGCGGGGTTGGCATCTTTGTCTGGCTGATTGTGGCGGTCTCCCATCTGCGGAGCCGTAGGCTAGATGGTGAAGGGGGAAGCGGCGTCATCAACTACATCCTCATCGTGGGTCTGTTAGCCCTGCTGGTGTACATGGGTATCACCGAAGCCCATCGCCTAGAGGTGCTCATATCGGTCACGGTTGCTGTGGTGCTTGCTGCCCTGGGTGCCTTCACCCATCGTCATAGTACGACTGTTTCATCACATCGCTAAGATTTTTAGGGGACACCCCGGGTCAGCTGCACCCCAAGAGCAGCCCAGAAACCGGGGGTACACGCCCCAGCTTGTCCCCCAAGCAGTCTTTTTTCAAGGGTTCTCCCAGGTAAACGAAAGAAAACGCCTGTCTTAGGGTGGTTAGATTAAAGAGACCTTCGGGTCGGCACCAGAGTTTTCCCGCTCTATCCCGACCCAATCTAACCCCACCTTTACGATGTTTGGAGGCTTCTGATGACCCAGCACACTGCAGCTCCCTCGTCATCGCCCCTGTTTGAGAAAATCTCTCAGATTTCTGCCCGCCTAGAGCAGGTCAGCCCGCTGAGTGGTCCGATTCCCACCGTCCCGTCGGTAAGCAGCCAGGCGGCCTCCGGCGGCACCCGCTTTGCCGAACCGGCTAAGTCAAGCAACCAGCCTGTTCAGCCCTGGAGCCAGGCCTCCTAGCGCAAAACCTCATAGGGGAAAAAGACAGACGAAGGCCCGGGCAGGTACCTGCCCGGGCCTTCGTCTACTCAGATACGCCTTCCCCCTCGCAGGGATCTAGCGGCGGGCGTCCTTTTCTGCCAGCTGCGCAAACATGTCGTTATAAGCGTTGAGCTCGGCATCCCCGTCGCGGTCAGCCTGGCGGTCGATGCGCTTTTGTACCTTCTTATCGTTCATGGACCACTGCACCGCCACTGCAACGGCAATAATCATGGTGGGTATCTCACCGATCGCCCACATGAGAGAGCCACCCAGCTTCTGGTCATCAATGGCAGGCAGGCCCCAGGGGCGGCCCAGGTTACCGAACCAGGAGGCCTGTAGCAGGGTGTCCATCTGCATAATCGAGATACCCACAAAGGCGTGATAGCCCAGGGTCGCGATAATCATGATGAGGCGCATGGGGTAGGTGGGGCGGTTGGGAATGGGGTCGATACCGATGAGTACCAGGCTGAAGATATAGCCGGTTATTAAAAAGTGAATCAGCATGAACTCGTGGCCCACGTGGTAGCGCAGCATCACCCCGAAGAGGGGGGTGAAGTAAACGATCACAATCGACCCTGCGAAGTTGACGGCCGCGAAGATGGGGTGGGTAATCACCTTGGACCAGCCCGAGTGCACCAGGCGCAGAATCCATTCGCGGGGCCCGCGGGTGCCGTCCTGGCGGGGTTCAAGGGCGCGCAGTAGCAGGGTGACGGGGGCACCGAGTACCAGGAAGATGGGGCAGACCATGGTCAGGAGCATGTGTTCTACCATGTGCACCGAGAAAAGCACCATGGAGTAGACAGCCAGAGCCCCGCAGGTGATGTAGAGCAGCACGAAGAGACCCAGGAACCAGGAAAGGGCACGGGCAAGGGGCCAGTGGCCGCCTGCACGCCGCACCTTAATCAGTGCCCAGAGGTAGGCGAAGGCGGCGAAGCTGATGAAGGCCACCCAGAACCAGTCAAAACGCCACTGGGTAAACCACTCGGCAACATGCGGTTCTGGCGGCATGTCGTAGAGGGTGATGATGCGGACGGGCTCGGCACCGGCATCCAGGGTTTCGGGTGCGGGCGGCGGGGTGCGAGAGAGGGAAACAGCTAGGCCGCTGGTTGCGCCCATGAGCACCAGCTCGCAGGCGATGGCATACCAGAGGCCCCGGGCGGCGCTGGTAAGCCCGGATTGCATCATGGGTATCAGACGCAGGCGATGCACCACGCCGAAGGCACCCAGCACCAGGGTGAGCATTAGCTTGGCCAGTACCAGCGCCCCGTAGGTGGTCGTAAAAAGATCCCCCAGGCTGTTCATCCGTACCAGGGCATTGACTACGCCTGAGAGCACCACCAGCACGAACCCGAAAAGGGCCAGCACGGAATAGCGGCGCAGCACCGCTACAGCCAGGGGCACACGACGGGCGGACGCCGATGCCGCACCCCGCTGCCCCTCAGCCAGAGTGCCGGTGCCCGCGTCCTCGCCGGTAATGTCGCGGGAAATAAAAGCCAGCACCATGAGCCCACCGCACCAGAGCACCACACCGAGCAGGTGCAGGCCCAGGGAGTTCACCGCGCCCATGTGGTCATCGCCGCCCGATGAGTGGCCGCCCAGGGCCATAGCCACGATGCCAACCAGCGACAGGCCCAGGGTCAGCAGCAGGCCGGTAAGTGAGCGCACCGCAAAGACCAGGGTGGCCACAGTGGCAGCCACGATAATGCTGGTGGCCTCCTGCTTACCCGAGTCGATGGTAGTGATGTAGCTGATGAGTTCCGAGGTGTAGTCGGCCCCGCCCGATGGCGACCGGCCCGAGATATCGGCGTAGCTGAAAATGAGCACCGCGATGGCGGCGATAGTCCAGGTGATAGCGGCAGCGGACGCCAGCGTCAGGGTGCGGGTAAAGGCCGGGTGTTCGGTGCGGTGCAGGTTCTTCTGCCGCTGGGCCGCATCGGTTGCGTGAGCCATATTGACCTTGGCCCGCCCCCGCGCCGAATCGAGGAAGCGGGGCACCACCCCTAAGGCAAAGACAAGGGAACCCATGGTCGCTGCCATCGAGAAGTTTTGTAGGCTCTCAGCTACCGGCAGGCCCCAGCGCACCAGGGCGCCGGCGTCCGCTAGGTCGGTACCGGCGTTTGAGCCGGTCACCAGCAGGCTCAAAACCAGAGCGACAAGGGAGGCTGCGGGGAAGGCCCATATCCAGATGGGCTTGAGCCCGCGCTCCATCTCGTGTGCTGCCATGTCTATACCTTGATTCCTGTCGATGGTGATTTAGTTGAAGAGGCTCTCGCCCACGAAGCCACCTTCGCGAGCGCCGGCGGGTAGGGCGAAGACCGCTGAGCCGATGGGTACGGTCCAGGTGTTGAGCATATCGAGCTCGGCCAGGCGCTGCTGGATGGGGAGGAACTGCTTGACGGGGTCTGCCTGGTAGGAGCAGAAAATCAGGCCGGTAGAGCTCACTCCCCCGCTGACCTGCTGGTGTTCTGAGAAACCCGAGGTGTTCTGCACCGGCAGGTCGTAGTTATAGCCCCGGCGCAGAATCTGTTCCACCCGGTTTTGGGCGGCGGCCCGGCGGATGTGGGCGTAGGGGGCAATGACGGTAAAGCCAAGGTCGTTCGTTGCGGAGAGGTCTGCGGGGTCGCGTTCTTCGGTGCCGGTCAGGGGGGCTCCGTTGGTGAGGTTGCGCCCTACGGCGTCCTCGCGGGCGGGGCGGTCGGCCTGGTCCCAGGTATCGAGGTTCATGTGGATACGGCGGATAACCAGGGAGGTACCGCCCTCTTCCCAGGGGGTAAGCTCCTCGTGGTTGCCCCAGACGTAGGATTCCATGGTTCCATCCCCTGTGGAAGGGTTGATGGTTCCATCGACCTGGCCGAAGAGGTTGCGCATGGTCATACCGTCCGGTTCGCTGCCGTAGGCGCGGCGGAAGCCCTCTTGCACCCAGCGCACCGAAGCGAAGCTGCGGGTGTTTTTGAGCAAGACGCGCTGGGCGTGGGCCAGGGTGAAACGGTCAGAGCAGCAGATTTGGAGGAGCATATCGCCGTCGTTCCACTGGTCTTGGAGCTGGTCAATCTGCTTGAAGGCGGGCAGGGGGCGCAGCCAGGAGGGTTTCTTCTCGGGGGCTACGATATCGAAGATACGCTCGCCAAAGCCGAAGGTGATGGTGAGGTTAGCCGGTACGGTTGCGAGTTCCGGTTCTTGGTCGGTGATGGGTGCCCGCCCTGCGGTGAGGCGGGCGGCGTCCTCGGTCAGAATGGTGAGCATGCGGCGCACACCGTCGCGGTCAAGGCCGGTGTTGAGAGTGAGGGCTATAAAGACGCCGTAGCTGGGGGCGGGGGTATCGACACCCGCCTGGCGGGCCCCGTAGAAGGGCACGATTGCTTCTTGCAGGGGCGGTGTAGCGGGCTCATCTTCCCCTTCAGCTTTCATAGCTGATGCAGCATATTGGCTTGCCAAAGTGACAGCAACGCCGGTTCCCAGGCCTAGGGCTCCGGCCAGGGCTACGCGCCGGTTGGTCCCGCGTGGGCTTGCAGCTTTTTCTTGGTCGCCCGGCTTGTCTTCTAGCTGGGGGCCAGTCTCTGCACCGCTGAGGGCTCGGTTCAGGTCTTCATCAAATGAGCTGGTCATGGTGTTTTCCTTGGGCCCCGAGCTGCCGCCCCCCTCAACAGAGGGCGGACGGCAGCCAGGCCGGTTACTAGCTGGTGGCAGTTAGAGGGGGTTCGGTAACTGCTACCCTAGTTGCACTGCGGCAGGGTGGCAGCTGCTGATTCGCTGGAGCTAGCGTGGCCCGAGTGCATGGAGTGGTCGCTAGATTGGCTGGTATCGGCTGCGGTACTGGCGGCGTCACCGGGAGCGTATTCCTCCTGGGCACCGGCATAGTCGCGTACAGCAGCCTCAAAGCTGACTTCCCCCGCTGAGGTCTGCAGGGTGATGATATCGCTGGTGCCTGCTGCCAGGGCGCAGTTCATGTCCATGAGCATGATGTGGTCCCCGCCGGGGGCCAGTTCGAGGGTGGTACCGGGTTCAAGGGTGAAGCCGCCCTCTACGGCCTTCATGGTGCTAGTGCCGGTTGCCGGGTCGATGACGGTGGTGTGGAGCTCCACCATACCGGCCGTTGAGTTGCTGGCGCCCTCAATAGTGATGGGGGTATCCCCGGTGTTGGTGATAGTGGCGAAGGCTGCGGTCATATCGCCGCTGTTGGCCTTAATCCAGGCTTCATCGACGGTGAGCGGGGCGCTAGCCTCACTGGAGGATGAGCTAGCGGAGGCACTAGTAGCGGCACCGCTGCTGGCAGTTGAACTGCTGTTGGCCGAGGTGTCGGTGCTACCGCAGCCGGTCAGTACCAGCAGGGCGATAGCGGGCAGGGTGAGGGCAGGTAAAAATTTCTGTGATGACATGGTGCTTCTTCTTCGAATGCGAGGGGTGGACGGCTTACTTGCGCTTGGTCTTAGCCAGCACGACGACGAGGGCTGAGCCCAGGGCTGCTACTGCCACAAGGGCCAGCACGACCTTGAGGGGGGTTGAAAGCCCCTCTGATGCCTGGCTTACAGGGTCACTAGCTGCAGGGGCGCTAGTGCCGGTGTTTTCTGCTGAGGGTTCAGCCGCACCGGTGGTTGCAGCCTGGGTGGTAGCGCTCGTTGCGTTGCTGCCCTGGCCCACGGTGTAGGTGAAGGTTCCCTGGATGGGGTGGCCGTCTGATGAGACAACCCGCCAGGTGACGGTGTAGGTGTCATCGGCAGCGGCGGTGGCCAGGTCCTGGGTGACCACGGTGCCGTCCACCTCGGGGTCTCCATCGGTAACGCTGTCACCGGCGGCGTTGGTGACGCGCACCTGGTTGGCGCCGTCTACGTCCATGATGTCACCGCTGTAGGTGAGTTCTAGGCTGGCAGGTGCTTGGGTGAGGGTGGCCCCGTCGGCGGGGTTGGTGGAAATCAGCTCGTCGTGGGCGGAAGCCGGGGTCGCCCCCAGCAGGCTAGCGGCGGCTAGGGCCGCAGTTGCAACGAGGGTACGGGTAAGGGTTGAGGCTGTCTGAGCCTTAAACATGAGAATTGTCCTTGCGTGTCGAAAAGGTTGATGGTCTTTCGGGTTAGGCAAGGACGGGCGGGCCGCGAGGGGCTCGGCAGGTTCTCGCCAGTAGGCTGACGAGGTGGGTGGGGAAGGTAGTAACCGGCAGGGCGGGGGCTTCCAGGAGTGGGCGCACCCACGCAGGTTCTAGCTTGGCGCGTACGTAGCCCAGCAGAGCACGGAGGGCCAGGAGCAGGCTCTCGCCGTAGGCTAGCAGGGCAAAGGTGGCAGCTGCCGCCAGGGCATGGCCAATCCACATAGCGGGCCCGGCCTGGGCCAGGGGTTCAGTAGGTACAGCACTCAGGAGCAGCTCTGCTCCGTGGTGGGCGTGCCCAGCTGGCGCAGGGGCCAGGGGCTGGCCGTGGCTATAGAGGGCGTGCAGGGTACCTTGCCCGGCGGCTACTCCGAAAGCCAGACTGGTGCGGGGCAGCTTCAGGCGGGTGACGCCAAGAGTCAGCAGGGCCGCCAGGGAGGTAGCAAGGGCCAGGACGAGCGGGTGAGGCAGGTGCCCACCGGCTAGCAGGTGGGAAATAGCACCTAGACCGGTGGCGCTACCGGCAATAAGCCAGGAGCGGGCTACCTGGTGCCCTCGGCGCATGTTTCCTCCCCTACTGTGCATGCTGGGTGTCTTGCCTGCCCATTATCTCACAGCCGGGCTGCTTTATCCCTGCGGGGTGTAGCAAAAGGGCCACCCCTCATCGGGGTGGCCCTTTTCAAAGTCTGTTCAAGAATTTACTTCTTGGTGGAGACTGCTGCCTTCAGCTTTGAACCTGCGGTCAGCTTAACACCGTGACCTGCGGGAATCTGAATGGTTTCGCCGGTCTGCGGGTTGCGACCGGTACGAGCTGCACGGTCAGTGCGCTCAATTGCCATCCAGCCGGGGATGGTGATCTTCTCGCCCTGTGCAACAGATGCTTCGAAGACCTGGAACAGTGCGTCGAGCACACCGTTCACTGCTGCCTGGCTGGTGCCGGCCTTCTCTGCAACCTCTGCAACGAGTTCGCTACGGTTCTTAGCCATTGAATGCTCCTCCTGAGACTTTCAAAAAGTGAGTGGCTGGGTTAGCCCTGTCCACAAGGCTAACCGTATCAGCTACAGATTACCAGCTTGACTTGGTAACACCGGGCAGCTCGCCACGGTGTGCCATCTCGCGGAAGCGCACGCGGGAGATACCAAACTTCTGGAAGGTACCGCGGGGGCGGCCGTCAATCTGGTCGCGGTTGCGAACGCGAACGGGTGAAGCGTTGCGGGGCAGCTTCTGCAGGCCTACGCGGGCTGCTTCGCGCTCTTCGGGGGTTGCGTTTTCGTCAACCAGGGTCTTCTTCAGTTCCAGGCGCTTTTCAGCGTAGCGTGCAACGATGACCTTGCGCTGCTCGTTGCGAGCAATCTTGGACTTCTTCGCCATTGTTTAGCGCTCCTCTCGGAAGTCAACGTGCTTGCGGACAACGGGATCGTACTTCTTGAGAACCATACGATCGGGGTTGTTGCGGCGGTTCTTACGGGTAACGTAAGTGAAGCCGGTGCCCGCAGTGGACTTAAGTTTGATGATAGGACGTACGTCCTTAGCCTTTGATGCCATGTTTAGATCTTCTCTCCGCGTGCAAGGATGTCAGCAACTACTGCGTCGATACCACGTGCGTCGATAACCTTGATGCCCTTTGCAGAGACGTTCAGGGTTACGTTGCGACGAAGTGAGGGTACGTAGTACTTCTTCTTCTGTACGTTCGGATCGAAACGACGCTTGTTGCGGCGATGCGAGTGCGAAATGCTGTGTCCAAAGCCGGGAACAGCTCCGGTCACCTGGCAGACAGCTGCCATAGTTTTCTCCTCCAAATGTTGACGAAATGACGGTACGCAGTTGGCGTTCGCCAGTTTTCTGGCGATCAGCAATGGGCGTCCCGTCACCTATAGGTAGAGCACCGGGTTATTCTCCAAGGCTAGAGTGTTTGAGACTCCGCATCGGGTGAGAGACCGATGGGAATCCCCGCCGCGGGAAAAACGGTGAAGCTTAGGTGTACGAGAGGTGTTGCCACCACTACGAACAGCCTTAAAGTCTAGGTAATTACGGGATACCACGCAACCTATGAGGCCAATAAAAAGCTTGCGTCAGCCGGTGCTGGTGCTACCTGCTCCGGTGTGCGCAAGCTGCTTTTCATAGACTCATTGGTGCGTTTGAACCTCTATCAATTCTACCGGGCTTTTAACTTTTCGCAAGTCATCTCAGGCTTTAATCCGCGGTTTTCCGCCCCTGCCACGCAAACCTGGGCACCGGCGTCCGCCCCTGCCAACCGGGTAAATTACACGCGTGTAATCTTAAGTGTGATGTTAACAGCTTAAGTCTTTTAATCCCGGCACCCACCTGTTAAAGGGCGGAGTCAGCTTCTTCCGGCAGCACATCAAAGCGGGTCCAGGTGGGGTACTTGGGGCTGATATTGTCTCCGGAGCTGGTGCCGCGCAGGCGGCGGCCGATCCAGGGGACCACAAATTCCCGGGCCCATTTAGCGTTATCTAGGGCCTCTTGCACCCGGGTTTTGTGCAGGGGCGCGGGGATGACGGGGTCGCCGATACGAATGTTCTCAGCGCTCAGGGTTTCCAGCACCCGGCGGGCGGTCAGGGTATGGCCAGCGGCGTTCATGTGCAGGCGGTCGGGGGCCCAGTAGCGCAGGTCTAAAAGCTCGTGCATACGCCAGTAGTCCACGATGGTGACGCCGCGGTCGTCCGCTACCTCGCGCAGCAGCTCGTTGAAGAGGGCAACCCGGGCGCGGTTACCGCTGAAGAAGCCCTTGGGGCCGGGGTCAAAACCGGTCATGGTAAAGACTTCAATACCCTCATCACGCAGGGTCTTAAAGGCCGCGTCATAGCGCACCATCAGGGCGTCAACGTCAAAGCCCGGGCGCAGGGAGTCGTTGCCGCCGCCCACGAGGGATACCAGGTTGGGTTTGAGTTCCAGGGCAGGTTCTAGCTGCTCTTCGATGATGGGCACGAGCAGGCGCCCGCGGATCGCCAGGTTGGCGTACTGGGCTTTGGGGTCTGCCAGCATGAACTGCTCGGCCACCCTGTCGGTCCAGCCGCGCACCCCGTTGGGGCGGTCGGGGGCGTCGTCCCCCACCCCTTCGCTGAAGGAATCTCCCAGGGCGACGTAACGGATAGATTCGTCTTTTCCGAGAATCGACATCATGTGGACTAGGCCTTTCTCTAGTAGGTGGGTACCAGGCCACTCTACCCCTCGGTCTGCCCCGCCTTCCAGTACCCCATAAAAGAGATGCTTTCTTTGGGCAGCCCGGCTTCGTTCACGCAGATACGGCGTAGGGTTTTGACCACCGTTGATTCACCGGCGATTAGCACGTAGGTGCCGGTGGGGTTTTCTGCCAGGTGCCAGAGGATGCCGTCCGTCTCCCTGTCGTCGGAGGGAGCAACGGCTGGAGCAGGTTCAAGAGAGCAGGTCGTACGCAGGGCGCGGGTGAGTTGCTGCCCGCGTGGTTGGCCGGGGGTCCGGGCCAGCACGTGCAGGCGGACGCCCGGCACCCGCTGGGTTGCCTGCCGTACCTCGGGGAGGCGGTCGAGAGCGTCCTCGGCGCCGGGCACCTCAAGGAACACCGCCCCGGTAGCTTCAGTAGGTAGGGAACGCAGAATGGAGAGCAGGGCCGGGGCAGCGGTTTCGTCGCCGAGCAGGAGCAGGGAGGACGCCGCCCCGGGGTTATAGGAGGACCAAAGGGTAGAGCCGCGCAGGGGCGCCAGGATAGAAACCTGCTGCCCCACCCTGGCTTGTTCGGCCCAGCCTGAGCCGGGCCCGCTGATTCCCTGGGCGTCAGTGTGGAGGACGAAGTCCACATCGATTTCAGGTTGCAGGCCGGCAGGCAGGTCACGGGCCAAGGGTTCTAGGTCGGCTTCAGCGGCCGGGAACATGCCCAGCAGGGGTGTCTCGTCCAGCCCGACGGAGGGCACCAGCCGGGAGTTGCTGACAGTGTAGGTGCGCATGTGCCCACGTTCGCTGGCGGGGGCCGAGAGCCACCGGGTCCGCCAGGAGGTATCCAGCTCAATCATGGTGGGGCCGCTTGCTCCGGTGGGCGGGATTAAGAGTTTGATGTAGGCATCGTAGACCTGCCCGGTGCCGTCAGAGATAGGGGCGGCAGCGTGCAGCAGGGAACGGCCGGTGAGTGAGACACGCACAAAGGAATCGGTCAGCTTCTCAACCCTCGAGACGGTGACGGGGAAGACCCCGTACTGGTTGATGGAGCGCTTGACTTCGCGGCGGGCAGAAGAGCGAGGTGCGGACGGGCGGGGCTTAGACAAGGCTCTGGCTTTCTAGGTTTTCTGCTGGGTGGCTTACGGCACGGGCATGGGGCACTACGACGGTAGAGCCGTTCCCCAGGGGGTCGGCGACCGATGCCCGCAGGCCGAAGATCCGGTGCAGGTTCTCCCCCGTCATGACCTCGGCGGCGGTACCGGCTGCGGCGATGTCCCCGCCCTTCATGGCAACCAGGTGGTGGGCAACGCGGGCGGCCAGGTTGAGTTCGTGCAGCACCATGACCATGGTGGTTCCGCGGCGCTCGTTGATGTCGGCCAAAAGGTCAAGGAGTTCCACCTGGTGGGCCAGGTCTAGGTAGGTGGTGGGTTCATCCAGGAGCAGGATATCGGTGTCCTGGGCCAGGGCCATGGCGATCCAGACGCGCTGGCGTTGGCCGCCGGAGAGTTCGGTGACCTGCCGTTCTGCCAGCTCCAGGGTGTTGGTGGCTTCTAGGGCCCAGGCGACCGCGGCGTCGTCTTCCTTACTGTTGCCCCGAAAGAGCCCCTGGTAGGGGTAACGGCCGCGGGAGACCAGGTCGGCAACGGTGATACCTTCGGGTGCGATGGGGCTCTGCGGCAGCAGGCCGACCATGCGGGCAAATTGCTTACCGCCGTAGGAGGCGACGGGCTTGCCGTCCAGGGTAATCTCGCCGTCGCTGGGCTTGAGCAGGCGGGAGATGCCGCGCAGCAGGGTGGACTTGCCGCAGCCGTTGGGCCCGATGATGGCGGTAATTTTTCCGGCGGGTATGCTCAGCGAGAGGTCCGGCACGATAGTGCGGTCCCCGTAGCCCAGGCTCACGTGGGAGACGGTCAGGTCGCGGGAAGTTACGGTTTTCATGGGCTTAGCTTCTTTCGGGTGAGCGGGTCAGCAGCCAGATGAGGGCGGGGGCGCCAAAGGCACCGGTGAGGACGCCGGCGGGCAGGTTGATGCCGCCCGGTATCAGGTTGGAACCGATGAAGTCAGCGAGCACAACCAGGCTTGCACCAACCAGGGCGGCGGCGGTGAGGTTGTGGCGTCCGCCGGTCAGGGCTCGGGCTATGGGCCCGGCCATGAAGGCGATGAAGGCCAGGGGGCCGGTGGCGGTGGTTGCTACGGCTACCAGGAGCACGCCCAGGGCGATAAAGCCGGTGCGGACGGCGCGGGTGGGCACCCCCAGGCCAAAAGCGAGTTCTTCGCCGACGGCGGTGGCGTGCAGGGGCCGGTGGAAAAGGATAAGAGGCAGCAGCAGGGGTAGCAGGAGCAGAGCCAGGAGGCTGATACGGTCCCAGTTGGCGGTAGACAGGGAACCTGCCAGCCAGTGGGTGAGCGTCTGGGCGCTGGTGGTTGAGGTGCGAGAGAGCAGGTACTGGATGAAGGCTGACCCCAGGGCTGAGATACCCAGACCTACCAGAATGAAGCGGTTACCTGCGCTACTGTCGCCTGCTGAGAGGGCCATAATCAAGAGGGCAACAGCCAGGGCTACGGCGATAGCCAGCAGGGTCAGCGTCAGCCCGCCCAGGCCCAGAAAGACGATGCCGATAACAGCGCCCAGGGCAGCCCCGTTGGAGACGCCGATAATGTCGGGGCTGGCGATGGGGTTGCGCAGAAGCAGCTGGAAGATAGCTCCGCCCAGGCCGAAGGCTGCCCCGGCCAGGGTACCCAGCACGGCTCTGGGGAGTTTTTCTTCCATGACGATATAGCGGGCTCCCCGGGCATTCTCGATGCTTCCTCCACCGAGAATCGTGAAGAAGTCGGGAATGGTGACCGTGTAGGAGCCCAGTAGCACGCGCACCGCGCAGGCTGCGAGTAGGGCTAGGGCCAGGCCGATGACAGCGAAAGCCGGGCGGCGTCGGGCCCGGGCGCGGACGCTAGCCACAGCCTGGGCGGCGTCCTGGGAGCGGGGGCGCGGTAGGGCCGACATTAGAGGTTAACCGCCTTCCCGCGTCGTACCAGGTAGATAAAGACGGGCACGCCGAGAGCCACCATCATGACGCCCACCTGGATTTCCTGGGGCGGGGCGATGACGCGCCCGGCGGTATCTGCGAGGATCAGCAGGGCGGCACCGAAAAGAGCGGAGAGGGGCAGCAGGGTGCGGTAGTCAGCTCCGGCTAGGGCCCGCAGGGCGTGGGGGGCCATGAGCCCCAGAAAGGCGATAGGGCCGGCCAGGGCTAGGGCGGTGCCCACCAGCAAGGTGACGCCACCGGTAATGACCAGGCGGCGCACCGCGACGTTCTCCCCCAAAGAAGCAGCCATATCATCCCCCAGGGCAAAGCTATTGATAGTTTTTGCACCGGTGAGCACGATGAGGGCTCCTACTGCGAGCAGTGGAGCGGCCACTGCCATATCAGAAAGGTCGGCTCCGGCAACGGTTCCAATCTGCCAGCGGCGGAGATTATCCAGGGTGTTCTGGTTAGTGAGAATCAGGGCGCTCGTTACCGCACCTAAGCCGGCAGTGAGAGCTGCCCCCATCAGGGCTAGCTTGATGGGGGTCGCTCCCCCAGCCCCCAACGAGGCAAGGGCATACACCGCGACCGCCGAAGCCACCGCCCCGGCAAAGGCCCAGAGGGCAAAGGCCGCAGTGGAGTCAGCGGAGAAAAAGGTAATACCGGCAACCACAGCGCAGGCTGCCCCGGCGTTAATACCGAGGATCCCGGGATCCCCCAGGGGGTTACGGGTTATACCTTGAAGCCCGGCCCCAGCTAAACCTAGCGCCGCTCCCACCAACCCGGCCGTCAGCGTCCGTACCGACCGCTGGGTCAGCACCGCCGCGTCCGCCTCGGCAACCGAACCGCCAGCCAGGTAGTCCAGCAGGGTGGTCAGGCTGATGGGGCGAGCGCCCAGGCCGAAGCTGGCCAGGGCAGCGAGAGCGAGGAGCAGACCCAGAGCTAGACTAAGCACGACCAGCCGCCGCGCTCCCCCGGCGGGGGCGGCACGGCGGCTACTAGAGGGCCGGACGGAAGCGACCTTCACAGGTTAGGACGCCTGGCTTGCGTCGATAGCGGCCGAGAGCTTGGCCAGGGTTTCGGTCTGGTTGATAGCCCAGTCCAGGGAGAGCGGGGACGCCGCCGAAAGGGCCAGGGAGATAGCGGCGTCGGTTTCAACGACCAGGCCGCCGTTCGCTACGGCGGGCATCTGGGAGAAGAGGGTGTTGCTCTTGATGGCTTCTTCGTCGGAGTCGCTGGTGCCCCAGGCCCAGACCAGGTCTGACTGTACTTCGGGCAGCACCTCACCTGAGATGGTCATGAAGAAGGCGTCGGCTTCGGTGGCGTTCTGCTCAATGTAGGGGGCCAGTTCCATGCCCAGTGAGGTGAGGAACTGGGAGCGGGAGTCGCTCGCTACGTAGGCGGAGAGGGTCTGGGCTTCGAGGTCGAACATGCCGGCGACGAAGGTCTTACCTGCCAGGTTGGAGTACTTGGCTGCGGCATCGTCGATGGTCTTGTTGGTGGCCTCGATGAGGGCGGCGCCCTCGTCGTCCTTCTGGAGCATGGCGGCGGCCTGATTGATGACGTCCTCCCATGAAGCGGCGTAAGCGCCCACGCCCTCGGGCATAGCAACGACGGGGGCGATGGCGGTGAGCTTGTCGTAGACTTCCTGGGTCATGTCGCCGTAGACGGAGAAGATAGCGTCGGGGGCCAGGGTGGCGAGGGCTTCGTAGTCGGGGCCGTCGGTTTCGTCGTAGGTCACGGGGGCGGTGCCGCCGAGTTCGGCCAGCTTGGCGTCGAACCAGTCGGTGGAGCCGTTGGCGTTGGCGCCGTAGGTGACCACGGGGGTACCGGCGGGTACTACGCCGAGGGCCAGGAGGACGTCGGGGTTCTTCCAGAAGTTCACGACAGCAATTTTCTGGGGTACCGCGGTGAAGGTGGTCTCGCCGAAGGCGTGCTTGACGGTGTAGCTCTCACCTGAGGCTGCTGAGCTGGTGCTGCTGCTTGAGGTGTCGTTGGAGCCGGTGGTGCATGCTGCGAGCAGGCCGGTGAGGGCGGTAGCTGCGGTGGCCTTGAGGAAGGCGCTACGAGTGATGGCGACCATGGTCTTGTGTTCTCCTGGGAAGGGTGTTTGGTTCTATAGGACTATCTATAGAACTGCTTAGGCGACCCTAAGCCAGGAATAACACTATCTTTTGTTTGCGTATTTGTGCAAACGCTGGACGGGCCACTAGAGACCCCTAGGGCAGATAACGGCGAAGATACTCCTGCACAACAACTTCTAGATAATTTTGAGTCTCATCACGCGCAGTAAGATCAGTTGCCCACGGACGCCCAGGGTGAAGAGTATCCCATTTAGGTCGCTGCATGTTCGCTCGACCGCTGCCGGGGGCATGGTTACCAAAACCATCCAGCTCAGCATTCCATACGGGCTTATGCTCACGAATAGCAATCACCTCAGCCAATGACACCCACGTTGGCGCAATGGTTAAAGCACGAAAACTAAAGTCAGCAACGTCAAGATTTTCTGCTAACTCAATTGATCTTTTATGGTTTTTAATCCTATTAAATAGTCGAGGACCATCAACCGAAGCGGTCTGGTTAGGGTCCCCCTTACGACCACTTTCAGATTCAGCTTTACCGATATAAATGGGCCAGCTCCCGCATTCTTGACGATTTGCATGAGCGATGGCGGAATAAGCGGGGAAATCGCCATGGTAGTACAAAGCATATATACCAGGCCCCTCAAAGGGCGCCAAGTCCGCTAGAGGGATGACGGGCTGCTCATCAAGCGCACGAGCAATACTCGCACCAAGGTTTTCATAAGATAAGGGATCAAAGTATGCCATGTATGTTCCTTATTTTTTTATTTTAGGTTGCTTCACGTTGCTAGATACAGCGACCAGTTGTTCACGTACTGAGCTCATTACAACCTCCGCTAGCTTCACAGGCACTGCATTCCCGAGTTGCCGCATAGCTTCTCCCCAGGCCCCATGCAATGCATAGTCATCTGGAAAAGTCTGAATCCTGGCAGCTTCACGCACAGAGTAGTATCGGACATGCCCTTCAGGAAAACGAATCATATTTTCCCCCCCTGGCACACCATGATTCCCAGCTTTCAAGGCTTTAGAGGGTTCATCCAAAGGAGAACCTGTATGACCTGGGTAAATTTTGGCGCCAAGTTGTAGCTTGTGGTTCAGCCATAAGTGAGTGCCCTCCGGCTCTGGCTCAGGTAAATCATGCAAAGCATCTCTCACGGTTTGCCAAGGCAAAAGACCATCCTCAAGCACTTTCTTCTTAATAGGAAAGCGCAGCTTTTCAGAAACTTTATGTCGTTCCCAGTAGTCACCTCTATGCTGGCTATAGGACAATGCATTAGCGCTATGAGTGGCTTCAGGCGGAGACCATTCAATTCCTAAATCTGAACGGAACCCCACAATGAAAATTCTGTGTCTGCGCTGCGGAACACCATAATCTGCAGCATCAACAACCTTTGCAACTAAGTTGTAACGAAGCCCAGAGTAAGTAGAAGCGGTCGATTCTTTCTGTAGCCGCACATAATGTTCTCGCCAGAGCTCTCCAGGCTTGGAGTGAATCTCAGGGAAGGTCAGACGAAGCTTGATGAACTCCAGGTAATCTGTGAAGCTTTTACGAGTAAGTCCCTTGACATTTTCAACCACAAAGGCCTTTGGCTTTAGGACCGAGATAACCTCAGCCATAGCTGGGAACATATCACGGGGATCATCCGCGCTACGCGCCAACCCTCCCAAGGAAAATGGCTGACAAGGCGGTCCACCGGAAACGATATCAACTTCGGAAGAATTACCGAGCGCGGTTGCCCAGTCAACAGCACGAACATCTGATTCAAATACAGGCAAACCAAAAATCACAGAATTAGAGTCTGACGAATTGACTCTCATAGTTTCACAGGCCCAGTGATTCCACTCAACTGCGCCAATATGCTTCACTCCCGCCAGGGCACCGCCCAACAGAAGTCCACCCCCACCTGCGAAAATTTCAATCGTATCCAACAAATAAAACCTGCTAGTTCTAGTCTTCAAATTTAGTAGAGATTAAAAATTCCCCCACTTGAAAAGATCATGAAATTATCATAACCTACAGAGTGCATATTTTACACCAAGGCAAGTATTTAAAATAATCCAGGAAATATTATATAATTAAATATCTTAAATATTTTCATAAAAATAAGAGGCTTCATGGAAATAAACAACCCAATGCATGAATACCTTGACGCCATAAATATTAAAGTGGATTCTCAAGTCGCTTTTGAAGATCATCTATATTCAAATCAGGTGTACCAACACGCCCCCTGAAATGACTATGCTGCACAAGCAAGGCCTCAACAAACGGACTACTAAGAGAGGCCACAGCTTCCATCTCATTTAATTCTTTCTGAGTTATAGACTTAATGTTTTCGAAATCAATCACTGAATCAGGCAAATCCCTGAAGGCGGGGAGAAAAAAATACCTACCCTGAGTGGCACTCAGCACATTCTGTCTAAGTTCACCCCATGACCTTTTACTTTTATTATTATTCCATTTTATATACTTAGGATGGTCACGAAGCAAACCTGCTTTTGCTACTAGTATGTAATCAAATTTACTATTTGCAAAATCGCACGCCGGGGTCAGAATTACCCATAAATCTCCGTTTTCTTTATCTTTTACTATATCGCCCGAGGTCCTACCTTCGGAAACTGGCGGATATACATAACGACGACTTGGGTGAGAAGAGATATTCCCTGACATCTTGCTCTCTAAAGTTCTTGTAACCCTGCTCAAAAGAATCTGTGCGATGACATCGCCACTACCACTATTTGCGTATTCATCCCAGTAGGGCACTAGCTGCTCCCACATATACTGTCTGAGAATATCAGAAACAGAGTTTTTTATATCTTTCAAAGTATCGATAACACCGCTCGAAATAATCTCATCAATGCATTTAGGAAGATTTTCTAAATCGTCTTTTTTAAGAATAGTAATAAAGGGTTTAAATTCTTGGTTCTCCACCGATGAGGGCAAGGCCGTCCAAAAAATAACTGGTATAAATAAATTATTTTTTACCTCATTAAATATATTAAGACCCAACGTTTCATCTTCTTCTACTGTGTCAGTTCTGTCCCGCCTAACATCTAGGACCACCAAATCGGCTTTCCCCTGGCTTATTATTTCATATCCTTTATCAAAATCTTTTGATGTTAAAATATTAAATTCAAAGGAATTGTCAGAAAAACCATTTTCAATTTCACTTTTTGCACTCTCAATGGCATTTTCCTGATCATCAATAATTAGAATTGTATATTTAGCTGTGCTCACTATACACGTCTCCTAAATGTAGCTTCAAATGTGGCACCAGGATACTGGCTATCATCGACAAGAGCCAATTCCCCTGAATAGATATCCTCCACAATATTTCCGACGATACTCAGGCCAAGCCCAACTCCATCTGGTTTTGTAGAAAAATAAGGATCAAATATATTCTCTCGATTCTCAGCAGGTACTCCCGGGCCTGTATCACTAACTATGAAAGTTATAGAAGAGTCGTCATTAACACGGGAGCTAATAAATACCTTACGTTCCGTTTCTTTCTGATTTTTTGCAGTCCAGTAAATTGCATTACTAATTAGATTAGTCAAAACAACCATTATTTCTGATTCATCAAGAAAAGTAGTATGACTACAATAATCAGATTCTAATAATACACCAAAATCATCAGCTGTGGTTTGCAAGTTTGATATAGATTTCTTAATTGCCTCAGCAACATCAATTTTTCGAGGGCGACCGCGTTTACGCCCTCCAAATGGCTCAATTTGATTAAACAAAGAAGAAAGAATTTTAGATTGTTTATTAACGTTTTGAAAGTGATTAATAGCAGAGGATATTTCTTGTAAATCTTTCAGTTTACTACTTTTTAGTTTGTTTTCTCCAAATCGAGATGATTGATTAATAAAAGTCACAGCTGTTCTACCGTCGTGTATAACCCTATCTATTAATGAACCAAGGGTAGCTAAACGCGAATACCTAGATATCACTTGCTGAACTTCAGCGACCCCTGCTTCGATATCTTTATTTTTTTTGTCAATTAAGCTTATTAATTTAATATCATGCGGATAATTTTTTGCAAAGGTACCACGCACTTCACTTAAATCAAACTTTTTAAATAATCCGCCTTTCTCTTTTTCACTTTTTACGGTATTATCTCGCCTATACTTAAAACGCCTTTGCTCAAGTTCATTTAATGCAATAAGCAAAATTTTTTGCAAATCGTCATACGCGCCTGATGAAATAAGACCTTCCCTATTTGACTGATCCTTTAGTCCAGGATTCAAATCAGCGCTAATCATGACTCTTCCAATAATCTGATTATTCGAAAGTCGCATCGAGGGATTTTGAACTCTTCTCAGGTCAAGCCCCAACCAGTCGTCGCCAGGCTCCCCGAATGGAAGAACTCTAAAACCATCTCGATAAATACTAACTCCCGCTAAATCATTCAGCGTATCACGGAATCCCTTTAAGTCATTCACTTTAGGAGAAACTCTTCCAGGATTAGAGATTCTCAAATTTTCTTCAATTGAAACTTTGTCTCTGTCCCAGACATTTATTTCAAAGCTAAAGGGTCCCACCTCAGGACTTCTATCCGAAAACTCTGAAATAAAAGGTTCTTTAATCAACTCTGATTCATTAGTCTGCTGATTGAAATAATTTATTTCGCTCCGCCCATCCGAACCAACAAATCCCGTGATTTTATAGTTAGGTATTTGAAAATCGTTTGAAAAACCAATCTCTCCAGAAAATTTTTCAAAATTTGAATTATTATCATCGATTAGCAATAGTATCTTAAAATCTTCCTCGACAGTTTCTGAGAATAAATTTGAAGATTCTGCGTTAGGCCTAATCAGCCTAGATAGAGCTGTCCTCAGTTCAATAAAATCCTTATCAGTCCACGTATGATTAAGCTCGTCAATCTTTATCAGAGTACCGTGAGAGGGATTATTCATTCCTATCTCGCTTGCATGCATATTTAATTCCGTATTATATAACCCATTAAATATCTTAGGACTATTTGATTCCCATGAAATTTCAATCTCATCAAGATACGCATTGTCTCTATCAAATTGAGACCAATCAATTGACAAGTTGATTTCGTCCTCCAAGCTACTGCGAGTTATCAATGTAAGCTGATTACCAAGTCTTGCTGCAGCTAATCGCCCTATGCCTTTTTCGCCTAGTACACGCCGTCCTTTTTCACTTTTGGAATGTTTTCGTTTAATGTCGGTTGCGATATCCAGCCATGAATTTTGGATTGAATCTACATTCATACCGTGACCATTATCCCAGACTTCGATGCTTCCTTTTCCTTGACATAATGGGCCTTTGAATCTAATAACTACAGTAGAGGCATCAGCGTCATAAGAGTTTTTCACTAATTCAATAACTGCGACTTTATCGCTACTGATGAGCTCACTGCCAAGAGTCTTCAATAAGCGTGCTCGCGGCCTTAAAGATTGGTTTCCAGACGTAGATGATAGTTTTCTGCTTTCCATATAATTTCCTTCGAATTTATTTAAATATTTTTTACTAAGGATTTTGATTCGCTCAAACTAATCGCTAATATCGCACACATTCGTTGTGAAGATTTACTATCGAGAGATACTAACTGAGCCAGGGCTAACTTAATATCAGTATTCAGCCCATTGTTACCATCAAAAATGTTACCTAGGACTGAAACAATATCTTTTACGTGATTATTTATAATTAACTCATCATTCCCAGAAAGGAGCGATATAAATTTTTTCTTTGAGGGGCTCAAGCTCTCAATCATCAATTCTATTGCCTCCTCTTTTCCAAATTCTCGCAATGCCATTCGCAATTTTTTTATAGACGCTACTCTTGAAGCGCTTAAGTTGCTGGTATTAATATGACTTATAGAAGATATTGATAAGTCTTTACATCCTTTGAGAGGTTCCATTATTTCTCTTGCTGTTTCTTCTTTCATGCGATTAACTCCGAGAAGAGTAGCAATTAAGGAATTTTCTACGGTCATATATGGACCCGGAAAAAGCCACCAATACGAATCACGCTTTACTTGAGCCCATGAGTCAAGCTTAGATCGAATCATTCTCACATCAAAAATTTTATTTTCACAACTACTTTTTAGATGAATTTCAGTAGCAATTTCATAACCGAGGATTGGAGGTACTGCATTACCAATCTGACGAAAAGCATCACTTCGTGTTCCAGAAAATCGAAAGCTATCAGGGAAAGTTTGGATTCTAGCTGCTTCTCTTACGGTTAGGGTCCTATGTTCAGATGGGTGAATATACCAATATCCATCTTTTGCTATGTGAGCGGTAATAGTTCTACTCACATCATCCCATGGTAGACGTTTATATTTATCATTAAAAGTATCTGAGCGGTATCTGCGCAGTCGCTCAGGAAGGTCTGAGTAAAGAGTTTTAGAAGTCATTAGCTTGAATGCTTCTCTATCATCTTCTCTAACTGGTCTTGTCATGTGATCATATATTGTATCTGATGCCCCATTACTACTTAGTAATCGAGCCAAATCGCTTATAGGCTCATTCGCATGTGGGAGTTCTCTGGCCCCAGTAGTATCATGCAAAAGTGGTAAGTCTGAAATTGCGTCCCGAACAGTGACTTTACTATGTCTTTCTTTAGGCCAGGTTGGAGAAATTCCATCATTCCTCGCTTGAAGAATAAATCTTCTTCTATGCTGAGGGACACCATATTTCCATGCATCAATTAATCTATAATCTACACAATATTCGTTCTCTTCCAGCAAGCTAGCAATTTTTCTCACTACTTTGAGATCATCACCAAGTGCCATATCTGGAACATTTTCCATTATTACAGCACGAGGTTTTATTGCCAGCACAACATCAATAAATGATTGCCACAAATCTTTTCTGGAGTCATGTTCCCCCCATATACCTTGTTCAACTAAACTGCGAATTTTCGCTCTTCCTGCCCTGCTGAATGGCTGACAAGGGGGGCCTCCTGCTACCAAGTCTATACCCAAAGGTTTAATAAAGTTTATAAGCTGAGATAGCTGCTCGGGGTCTGACATATCTAACGAGAAAGCCTGGCCGCGAAAGTTGGCTAGATGTGTTTTTACTGATTCTTTGTTATTGTCGACAGCTACAGCTACTGTCCATCCGGCTTTTTCTATGCCCGAACCCAAACCACCTGCACCAGAAAATAAGTCAACAGCTAGCGGCCTACCTAATTTTTTTTCTGATTTACACCACTCATTGAAATGCTCCTCTTTTGGAGCCTCAGGGTGTCTCGGCAACTTTAACGGAGTCGAGCGTTCAGTTTTAACCCTATAGCCTCCCACAGCTATTTATCCTTTCGTATTATTATAAATAAATTATAATACTAAATTATTGTTTGGCCGTTTTCAGCATTTTATCTTTTGGGTACGAAGAGAGCCCCCTACCGGATTCGAACCGGTGACCCCCTGTTTACAAGACAGGTGCTCTGGCCAGCTGAGCTAAGGAGGCAAGACTTTTCAAGTGTACCTGATATTGCGGGCGGGTGCATAGAGGCTTATTCAAAAGTAGGCACGCACCCCACACCCACCAACTAGACAACGGCCCCACCCGCGGCAAGG